>NZ_JAGGML010000001.1:2315000-2618902 GCF_017875275.1 Xanthobacter flavus
TCGGCTCGCCGATCTACGCGGCGGGCAACGGCACCATCATCTATGCCACCTGGAAATCCGGCTACGGCAAGCACACGGAAATCCAGCACGCCAACGGCTACGTCACCACCTATTCGCACCAGTCGGGCTTCGCCCGCGGCATCCGCGAGGGGGTGACGGTGCGCCAGGGCCAGCTCATCGGCTATCTCGGCAACACCGGCCTCTCCACCGGCCCGCATCTGCACTACGAAGTGAAGATCAACGGCAACTTCGTCGATCCCATGCGTATCCGCCTGCCGCGCGGCCGGGCGCTGGACGGCAAGTTCCTCGCCGAGTTCAAGAAGGAGCGGGAGCGCATCGAGGCCCTGCTCAGCCACGCCCCCGTGCCGCCGAAGGTGGCGAACGCCAGCGCCAGCGCCGCCAAGACCCGCGCCGCCAGCAACTGACGGCCCGCCCTTCCCTCGCCATCCGCGGGGAAGGGCGCGCGTCTTCAAAACACCGCGGGACCCGCGAAATGGTGCCACCGGCCGGGCCGCACTTCGCCACAAACAAAGCTTGACCTTGGGAACGGTTCAGCTACCGCTGCGACCGGTTGAAAGCCAAACCTTTCTCTCCCAGAGGACTGCCCCCATGAGCGGCCCCTTCCGTGGTTCGGTTCGTTCCCTCGCCTGCGCCCTCATCCTCTCCACCGCGCTGCCCGCGATCGCCGCCGCCGACCCGCTCAGCGACTATGTCGCCGCCCGCGACAAGGCGACGGCTGCCGCCCTCGCCGCCGCCAAGGCCGGCAAGAGCGGCGACGAGGCCGTGATCAAGCGCGAGGAAGCCGCGCTCAAGGATCTCGGCAAGCGCATGACGGCCCTCGTCGGCCCGATGAAGTTCAAGGGTCTGGGCTCGCCCGAATATACGCTGCGCGTGCTGACCTACGACGAGAACACCCCCGCGCACGATCTGGGCGGCCTCTCCTTCGTCAGCAAGGATTTCGACACCCGTCTGGTGGTTGTGCCCGAAAGCATCTTCACCGCCTGGCTCGCCGACCGCGCCAAGGATCCGGATGCCCCGAAGGCCTTTGCCTCCGGCGTGAAGGCGGCGGCGGGGACGCCCGAATTCTACACCAATGCCGTCGGCTTCGACGGCGGCTTCTACCAGCCCTATGTGGAACTGCCCGTGGCCGCCGTGCCGGGCGAGACCGCCACCGCCTGGCTCGGCCTCCAGACCGAGGAACCCTCCGGCAACACCGCGCCCAACGAGGTCGCCATCGTGCGGATCGGCGGCGGCATGGCCATGGCCGGCGTGACCATGGTGAAGCTCGGCGACAAGCCGATTCCCGCCTGCGATGCCATCTGGCAGCCCTTCAAGACCAAGGCCGACGCTCTCCAGAAGCAGGTGGAGAAGGACAACAAGGACCAGGACCCGCGCTGGGAAGAGATCACCAGGATCCAGGACGAAGGCTCCAACGCCTATCGCGCCTGCTTCATGAAGGAGGCGCCGAACCAGCCCTTCTTCGCCGCCGCCGTGAAGAAGGCGGAAGCCTTCCTCGCCACCGCGCGCGGACAGTGAGCGCACCCTTCCCCGGACCGGAGACCTGACATGACCCGCCCCGCGCGACGCCTGCCGCATCTGCTGAATGGACCCGCCTTCGTGCTTGCTCTGGGCCTCGCCATGGCCCCGGCGGGCGGCGCCGGGGCGGGACCGGCCGAGGACTATATCGCCGCCCGCGACAAGGCCGTGGCGGCGCTGGCCAAGGCGGAGAAGGACGGCGCGAGCCCGGAAAAACTGGAGAAGCGCGACGCCGCCGAGCGCAAGACGCTGGAGCGGACCATGAGCGGGCTCATCGGCCCGCTCACCATCAAGGGGTTCACGGCCAGCTTCTCCCCCGCCACCTTGCTGGACGGCAGCATCGAATCCGGCGGGCCGGACGGCCTCCTGTTCTCCGACGCCGACGCCACCACCTACGTGTTGGTGTCACCCGAGCCGGTGTTCGCCAACTGGCTGGCGGCGCGGGCGAAGATGGAGGGCGCGGACCCGGCCCTCGGCCGGGGGATCGCGGCGGCGACGGCCAGCGAGGAATTCTACACCCTCGCCATCGGTGCCGAGGCGGCCTTCTCCCGCTATATCGATCTGCCGGTGAGGGCGGCGGAGGGCGAGACGGTGCGGGCGGCGCTGGGCCTGTTCAGCCAGGACCTTCCCTCCAACACGCTGCCCGAAGCGGTGGTCGTCACCCGCGTGGCCAACGGCCGGGTCACCGTTGGAAACGCCGCGGTGGAGCTGGGCATCACGTCCCTGCCCGTGTGCGACAAGGCCTGGAAGGCGGCGAGCGCCAAGGCGGAGGCGCTGCGCACCGCCGCGGAGAAGTCGAAGAAAGAGGATGATCCGCGCTGGGAGCAGGCGAACACGGCCGACGTGGACGCCTCCAACGCCTTCCGCGCCTGCTTCGCCAAGGAGGCCCAGGGCCAGCCCTTCCTCGCCGCCGCCGTCAAGCGCGCCGAAGCCCTGCTCGCCACCGCCCGGGGGAATTGAGCGCCGGGGCGGCGCCTCACCCGGCGGCGCCCCCTCACGCCGACCAGTATTCAGCCGCGCCCGCCGGCAAGGTGGCGAGGACGCGGTCGAGCTTCTCCCTGTCCATGGCCCGCCGCAGCGCCGCCGCCACATCGGCGATGGCGGTCTGCGGCGCGAAATTGTGGTGCCGGCGCAGGTCCTGCACTTCGGCGGTCATTGCCGCCCGATCCGCGAACGGCCGGCGCGGCTCCGCCGTGTCCCAGTCCGCCACGAAGATGGCCCGCAGCACCGGCGGCAGCACCCCGGCAAAGCGGATCGCCTCCTCCACCGACAGCCGCCGCCGGAACACGCGCAGCACCCCATCCACCATGGTGTAGGCCTGATTGCGCGTGCCGAGCCCCGCCGTATCCCGCGCATCGGCGAGGAAGCGGTCGAACGCTTCGGTGGCGTGCTGGAGGTCGAGGGGGATGGGCATGGGGGTGGCCGAACGTACAACTCGCTATCGGGGCTCCGCATTCGATTCCGAACCGTAAAATCGAGCCGGCCGCTGGCTGATCAAATAGAAATACGATAGTTTCTGGACTCGACAAAATAGAAGAGACAATTCTATATTTAAGTTAGACATGTGATCATGGGAACAATGTTCGATCTCCGCGCAAAGAAGTTGATGTCGCGGCTGTAGTCTCGATCCTCCACCCTTGATTTTTGTGAAGATCAAGTGTTTCTGCGTTTGGATGGCGATAAAAGTTTGGGTTTCCATAGGATGCGATCGCCGGCCCAGACTGATCAGGTCTCGGAGGCAAAGCATCTGAACGCCCGGCGTGATGGGGCATCGTAAGAGCGCTGACATTATCGAGCATTTTGGTCTGGATCAGGTCATAGGGGGTATCGCCTGTGAGAATTACAGCTCGTGCACTCTCCTCATAACGAAGTTGGTATCCTGTTCCGTTACGGTCATTTGGATTTGTCGACATGCCGCGCGAAAGGCTGAAGCCGCCGATTGTCGCGGACCCATCGATAAATTTGAGCCTGCGGCCTAATTCAAACTGAAAATTAGCTGTATTCGGACCGACGGGCTGATCGGGGGCAAACCAATAGAAATTTCGATAGGGATCGTGGCGGCGCCCTAGATCGAAATGATCAAAATCCCAGTGAGAAAGTATGATAAAACCTCTCCGATCGAACAACGGGGGCCTGATCTTAGGGAAAGATCCTTTATTAAACCAAATGGGTGCCCCAACGTCGAAGAAACCAATCGGCCTACCGTTTCGCTTTATCAACGCGGCAGAGGCTTGACCCACATCCAGCACGACAATCTCGATCCGGCCGGGCGAGCCCAACCTCTGTAACGCGGCCGCTGCACTAACTTGGGACGCTTTCCTTCGTGGGATTTTTGTTGCTGAAGTCAGCCGCTTAGACAGTTCATCGTCTCCATTCTGGAGTTGTGCCCCAACCCCACTAATCCGTCGCATGGATTTTATCGATCTGTGACGATCTGCAATATAGTTATTCTCAGCGCGTAATTCCCACGCACGGGGAATACCACCACTGTCGTCGAGTTCAAACGAAAGCCAATCGCCTTTGGCGACCTCCCCCAAATGGAACTGCTCCCTCCAACGCCTAGGCGTTGACATTGCCCGCACAAGCGCGAGTCCGCGGCGCTCGCGGATAGCCAATTCTCCTTCTCGATCAAAGTATTCAGATCGAATTGCATCAATTAACATAAAAGATCTAGTGTATAAATTTCTGGGATCGGCATCGATTATATCTTCAACCACACCATAATAACCTGTTGATTCAAACTTTCCCTTCGGCATTTGCGTTCCTCAAATGCAATTATCATAGCCAGCAGATGGCAATGTATTGCTAGAAGCAATTGCGCCTACAATCGCCACCCCCTTCACCCCTTCCTCACCCCCGGCGGCTTCCACGTCCCCTTCCCCGCCGGCAAAATCGACGGCGGGGTGTCCTTCGGCCAGTAGAGGCGCATCACCATGTAGATGGGGCCGTCGGGGGCGGGGAGCCAGTTGCTCTCCTTGTCCGGGCCGGGGGACTTGTTCTGGATGTAGAGGGTGAGGGAGCCGTCGGCGTTGCGCTTCAGGCCGGGCAGCATGGGGGAGTTGATGAGGTAGCGGTCGATGGGGTTCTTGATGAGGAGCTGCGTCTTGCCGTCATACATGGTGACGGACCAGAAGGCGTTCACCGGCGGCAGGCCGTCGGCCGGGAAAGTGAGGGTGTAGTTGGCCTTGGAGCCGTCGAGGGTCTGGCCCTCGGCGTCGAGGCGGGTCAAGGGGTAGGTGGCCTCCGCCGCGTCATTGCCATAGATGCCGGCCTGCGCCGCCACCGCGCGCAGCAGCCAGTCGCCGTTGTAGAAGGCGGCGTCCCCGGCGGGCGAGCCCACGCGCCAGCCGTTCACATCCGTGCCGAAGGCGGCTACCGCGTCCGTCACCTTGGCGAGGCCGGCCTTGAGGCCCAGCAACACCTCCGCCTTGTCCTCCAGCGACAGGCTCTTGAACTCGAAGGTCTTGCCGGCGCCCACCCCGATGCTGGCGAGCTGTTCCCGGATCGCCTTCTCCTCCGGCAGCGCCGGGGCGAACTGGAGCGCGAAGTCCAGGAACTCGAAGAATTCCGTGCGGGCGAGGTCCTTGGAGAATTTCGGGAAGTCGATCTGCGGCGCGGCGGGCGGCGCGGCCTTCCCGAGGAAGGCGGAGAGCGGGCGCACCTGATAGCCCGCCTGTACCTTTTTCACATTGTCCATGTCCGCGGGGTCGAACAGCTGGGTGCGGAAGATGGTGAGCGAGAACTGGGTGGACGCGCGGAACACCTTGCGGATGCCGGGCGGCGTCTCCCCGTTCCAGCCCGGCCCCACCACCAGATAGTCGCCGGCCGCGCTGCCCGTGGCGCGGCTGCCGATATAGCCGTAGTTGAAGGTGTTCCCGTCCACCAGCTGTACGGAATAATAGCGCTTGGGGTCCACCGCCGGCACGGAGATCACCATGGGCTCGGCCCGCAAGTCGAGCCAGGCCAGCGAATAGGGCGTGTCGCTGTTGGGCGTGGGGATGGAGGTGTCGCGCCAGGTGAAGACCTGCGCGTCGTTGAACATCTGGTTGAACGGCGCCTTGAACTGCCCGGAGTTCCGGTCCACCGCATACTCGTACATGACGCCGTAATTCATCACGATGGGCAGGCCGTAGACGAAGCCCGCCTCGGCGATATCCCGCGCCTTGAAGAAGCCGGGGCGGTCCGCCGCCTGCGCCGCGCCGGGCATCAGGCCGGGCACCAGCGAGAGCGCGGGGCCGGCAACGCCGCCGGCGGCCAGGATCTTCAGGAAATGACGCTTGGACAGCATGATGGGCCTTCCCGTCGCCGGAAGAGCCCCCCGCTCCCCGGACCGGCGCGAGATTAGCTTGGCCGCGCGCCGCCGTCGCCCACGGACTTTGCCGGAGCCGCCACCATGAAAAAGCCCCCGGCGCGGGACGCCGGGGGCCTTGTCTTCAGAACAGGTCGGGCGGGCCTCAGGCTGCCTGATCCACCTTCGCCGCCTCGCTGGCAAAGGTGAGGCGCCCGCCATCCAGCCCCACCGTCACCTTGGCGCCGTCGAGGATCTCGCCGCCGAGGATCTTCTCGGCGAGGGGGTCCTGCACCAGCTTCTGGATGGTGCGCTTCAGCGGACGCGCGCCATAGGCCGGGTCGTAGCCCTTCTCGGCGAGGAAGCTGCGCGCCTCGGGGGAGAGCTCGATGGTGATCTTGCGATCCTCCAGGAGCTTGCGCAGCCGGCCCAGCTGGATGTCCACGATGTGGTCCATCTGGTCCCGCTTGAGGCGGTGGAACATGACGATCTCGTCGATCCGGTTGATGAACTCCGGGCGGAAGTGACGCCGCACGGCCCCCATCACCATGTCGTAGGCCTCCTCGTCGGACACCACCTGCTCACCCTCGTGGCCCGGCACCTTGAAGCCCATGGGCTGGCGCGGATCGGCGAGGAATTCGGCGCCGAGGTTCGAGGTCATGATGATGAGCACGTTGCGGAAGTCCACCGTGCGGCCCTGCCCGTCCGTCAGGCGTCCGTCGTCGAGCACCTGCAGGAGGACGTTGAACACATCCGGATGCGCCTTCTCCACCTCGTCGAACAGCACCACCTGATAGGGCCGGCGCCGCACGGCTTCGGTGAGGGCACCGCCCTCGTCATAGCCCACATAGCCGGGAGGGGCGCCGATGAGCCGGCTCACGGAGTGCTTCTCCATGTATTCCGACATGTCGATGCGCACCATCGCCGTCTCGTCGTCGAACAGGAACTCGGCCAGCGCCTTGGTCAGCTCCGTCTTGCCGACGCCCGTTGGGCCGAGGAAGAGGAACGAGCCGATGGGCCGGTTCGGGTCCTGCAGGCCCGCGCGGGCGCGGCGCACGGCGGTGGAGACGGCGGCCACCGCCTCCGACTGGCCCACCACGCGCTTCGCCAGCTCCAGCTCCATGCGCAGCAGCTTCTCGCGCTCGCCCTCGAGCATCTTGTCCACCGGCACGCCGGTCCAGCGGGAGACGACGCCGGCAATGTGGCTGGGCGTCACCGCCTCTTCCACCATCTGGCCGGCATTGCCCGCCTTCTCGATGTCGGCGAGCTTCTTCTCCAGCTGCGGGATCACCGAATAGGTGAGCTCGCCGGCCTTCTGGTATTCGCCCTGCCGCTGCGCGGTGGCAAGGTCGGCGCGCGCCTGGTCGAGCTTGGCCTTGACGGTGGTCGCCTCGCCCAGTTTCTCCTTCTCGGCCTTCCATTTGGAGGTGAGAACGGAGGCCTTCTCCTCAAGGTCCGCCAGCTCCTTCTCGGAGCGCTTCAGGCGGTCCTTGGAGGCGCTGTCGGTCTCCTTCTTCAGGGCCTCCTGCTCGATCTTGCGGCGCATGATCTCGCGGTCGAGGCTGTCCAGCTCCTCGGGCTTGGAATCCACCTGCATGCGCAGGCGCGAGGCCGCCTCGTCCACAAGGTCGATGGCCTTGTCGGGCAGGAAGCGGTCGGTGATGTAGCGGTTGGAGAGAACCGCCGCCGAGACCAGCGCCGAGTCGGTGATGCGCACGCCGTGGTGCAGCTCGTACTTCTCCTTCAGGCCGCGCAGGATGGAGACGGTATCCTCCACCGTGGGCTCGGAGACGAAGACGGGCTGGAAGCGACGGGCCAGCGCCGCGTCCTTCTCCACATGCTTGCGATACTCGTCCAGCGTGGTCGCGCCGACGCAGTGCAGCTCGCCGCGGGCAAGGGCGGGCTTCAGGAGGTTGGACGCATCCATGGCGCCGTCGGTCTTGCCGGCGCCGACGAGGGTGTGCATCTCGTCGATGAACAGGATGATGCCGCCCTCGGCCGCCTCGACCTCGGACAGCACGCTCTTCAGACGCTCCTCGAACTCGCCGCGATACTTCGCGCCGGCGATGAGCGAGCCCATGTCGAGCGAAAGCAGGCTCTTGTCCTTCAGGCTCTCGGGCACGTCGCCATCCACGATGCGGCGGGCGAGGCCCTCCACGATGGCGGTCTTGCCGACGCCGGGCTCGCCGATGAGCACGGGGTTGTTCTTGGTGCGGCGCGCCAGCACCTGGATGGTGCGGCGGATTTCCTCGTCGCGGCCGATGACCGGGTCGAGCTTGCCGTCCCGCACGGCCTGGGTGAGGTCGCGGGCATATTTCTTCAGCGCCTCATAGGCGTTCTCGGCGGTGGCGGTGTCCGCGGTGCGGCCCTTGCGCAGGGCCTCGATGGCCGCGTTCAGGGTCTGCGGGGTCACGCCCGCCTTCGCCAGCAGCTTGCCGGCGTCGGTGTCCTTCTCGATGGCGAGGGCAAGCAGCATCCGCTCGACGGTGACGTAGCCGTCACCCGCCTTCTTGGCCGCCTGCTCGGCGGTCTCGAACACCTTGGCGAGCTGCTGGGACACGTACACCTGTCCCGAGCCGCCCGACACCTTCGGCAGCTTCTTGAGGGCCGCTTCCACCTCGGCGCGCACCAGCGTGGGATTGCCGCCCGCGCGCTGGATGAGGCCCGAGCACAGGCCCTCGGGATCGTCCATCAGCACCTTGAGGAGGTGCTCCGGCGTGAACTGCTGGTTGCCCTCCCGCACCGCCAGCGACTGTGCGGACTGGACGAAGCCCCGCGCGCGTTCGGTATAGATCTCAAAATTCATCTGTCTCTCCTCCTTCCCGCGCCCGATACCTTCCAAGAAGCATAAGGGGCACGGCGGGACACGGTCCCGGCATCCCCGGCTACCGTCGCACAGGCGGAACAAACCTGCGCCGTGCCTCATGTGGGTGTGGCCCCGCGGCAACGGAAGGGGGTGACGGAACGATTTCGAGCCGGCCGGGCCGAACCGCGCCGCCACCGCCCTCCGCTCCAGGGAGGCTAGGTCCGGCGCGCCGCCATCGCCTTGATCCAGGCGAAATTTTCCCGCCCTTGACCAAGCAGGCGCGGCATGGGACGCCGAGGCCTCCGGACCCGAAGGAGCGCCCCGCATGCCCGTGCCGTCCGCCACCTCCGCCGCCCCAGTTCCGGCGGCCGCGCTGCCGCCCGCCACCATCACCGCGCTCTACCGCCATCCGGTGAAGGGGCTCACGCCCGAGGCGCTGGACGCCGTGGAGCTGACCGCCGGCGCCTTCTTCCCCAATGACCGGCTCTATGCAGTGGAGAACGGCCCCAGCGGCTTCGATCCCGCCGCGCCGTCCTACCGGCAGAAGACCGCCTTCCTGATGCTGATGCGGGACGCCCGCCTCGCCGCCCTCGCCTCCCGCTATGACGAAGCCACGGGCACGCTCACGCTTTCCCTCGACGGCCACGAGGTGGTGGCCGCAAACCTCTCGACACCCGAGGGCCGGGTGGAGGTGGAGGCCTTCCTCACCTTCTATATGGGCGAGGAGGCGCGCGGGCCCCTGAAGCTGCTCACCGCGCCGGAGGGCTTCCGCTTCACCGATTCGCTGCGCTCGGGCTTCCTCTCTCTGCTCAACCGCGCGAGCGTGCGCGATCTCGGCGCGCGGATGGGGGCGGAGCTGGACCCCCGCCGCTTCCGCATGAACCTGCATCTGGAGGGCTGGCCGGCGGGCGCGGAGCTGGAGCTGTCCGGCGCGCGGCTCGATGTGGGCACCGCGCGCATCGCCATCCTCAAGCGGACCGAGCGCTGCGCGGCGGTGAATGTGAACCCCGCGACCGCCGTCCGCGACCTCAATGTGGTGAAGGGCCTCGTCTCCGCCTACGGCCACGCCGACTGCGGCATCTATGCCAAGGTGGTGCGCTCCGGCCGGGTTCAGGTGGGCGACACCATCCGCCCCGCCGCCGACTGATTCGTCGTTTTCGGGAGAACCGTCATGCGCCTGAAGTCCGCTTTCCTTGCCGCCGCGCTCGCCACCGCACTGACCGTCCCTGCCTCCGCCGCCAGCTTCAGCTGCGCCGGTGTCAGCGCGCCGGATGAGGTGGCCATCTGCAAGAGCTGCGATCTCGCCCAGCTCGACGTGAAGATGGCGACGCTTTATGGCGTCATCACCAAGCTGGTGGGCATGGGCCAGCGCGGCATGATCCAGGACGACCAGCGCGCCTGGCTGGTGGAGCGCGCGACCTGCAAGGGCGACGCGGCCTGCATCTCCAACGCCTACCAGACCCGCATCCGCGCCATCGAGGGGATGCTCTCCGACATCTATTCCCGCGGCCCGTTCTGAGGCATGGTCCGGCGATGATCTCCCCTTCCCCCGCGGCGCTTGCATCGTCGGCTTTCGAGGCCGTGGACACCTGGGTGTTCGACCTCGACAACACCCTTTATCCCGCCCAGCACGATCTCTGGGGCCAGATCGACGCCCGGATGAAGGCGTACATCTCGGACCTCCTCGGCATCGCGCCCGAGGAGGCGTTCCGCATCCAGAAGGACTATTACCGCCGCTACGGCACCTCCCTGCGCGGGCTGATGATCGAGCACGGGGTGGAGCCGGCGGCCTTCCTCGCCCATGTGCACGACGTGGACCTGACCACGCTCGACGCCTCCCCCCGCCTCGCCGCCGCCATCGAGGCGCTGCCGGGACAGAAGCTGGTCTACACCAACGGCTCCGAGCGCCATGCCCGCAACGTGCTGGAAAAGCTCGGCATGGACGCGCATTTCACCGCCGTCCATGACATCGTGGCCGCCGAATTCCACCCCAAGCCCACCGAGGAAGCTTATGAGCGCTTCCTGCGCGCCCATGGGGTGGAGGCGACCCGCGCCGCCATGTTCGAGGACCTCGCCCGCAATCTGGAGGTGCCCCACCGCCTCGGCATGGTGACGGTGCTGGTGGTGCCCCCCGGCCAGACGGTTTCGGCGCGCGAGGGCTGGGAGTTCGAGGGCCGCGAGGACGCCTATGTGAACCACGTCACGGAAGACCTCGCCGGCTTCCTCGAAACCGTCGCCCGCGACCTGCCCCCGCCGCTGCCGGTGGACCCGGAGTGACGATGACCACACCCACCATTCGCACCCTCACCCCCGCCGAAGTGCTCACCGCCGTGGACTGGGCGGCGGCCGAGGGCTGGAATCCCGGCCTCGCCGATGCCACCGCCTTCCTCGCGCAGGATCGCGATGCCTTCTTCGGCCTGTTCCTCGGCGATGAGCTGGCGTCGATCATTTCCGCCACCCGGTATGCGGGCGGCTTCCATTTCGTCGGCTTCTACATCTGCCGGCCGGACCTGCGCGGACGCGGGCTCGGCCTCGCGGTCTGGCAGGCGGCATTCGCCGGGCTCGAAGGCACGGTGGGTCTCGATGGCGTGGTGGCGCAGCAGCACAATTATGCGCGCTCCGGCTTCGTCCTCGCCAATCGCAACGTGCGCCACGGTGGAGTCGCGGCGGCCGGGCCGGAAGATGCGCGGGTGGTGGACATCGCGGCGGCGGACCAAGACGCGGTGGCGGCGCTCGACCGCGCCTGCTTCGGCTTCGCCCGGCCGGATTTCCTGGCCGTCTGGCTCGCCCCGCCTCATGGCCGGGCGCTAGCCTTCGTTACGGATGGTCAGGTGAAAGGCGTCGCGGTGGTCCGCCGGTGTCGCACGGGCTTTCGCATCGGCCCGCTGTTCGCGGACGATGTCGAGGCGGCCGGAGCCCTGTTCTCCGCCTGCATCCGGACGGCGGCGGGAGAAGCGGTCTTCATCGATGTGCCGGAGCCCAATGCGGCGGCCATGGCCATGGCCGCGGCGGCCGGCCTCGTTCCGGTGTTCGAGACGGCCCGCATGTATCGCGGCCCGGCCCCGGACCTGCCCCTCGCCCGCATCTACGGCATCACGTCGCTGGAGCTGGGGTAGAGCATTTTCAAGCGAAGTGGATCCGGTTCGCGTGAAGAAAATGCGAAGACTCAGAGACATAGAGCAATTCCGGTGAACCGGAGTTCGCCGGAATTGCTCTAGACCAGGATCATGCCCGGCGCGCGGCCGGGCATGACGTGTGCGGGCTGATCCTCAGGCGATCAGGCGGTAGGCCGGAAGGGTGAGGAATTCCTCGAAGCTGTCGGCCAGCGTCATGTCGGCAAACAGCTTGATGGCCTCGGGGAAGCGGCCGGAATCATAGACTTCCGGGCCGAGCACCGAGCGCAGGTTGGACATCTCGTCGTCCAGCAGGGCGCGGAACAGCTCCGGCGTCACCGTCCGGCCGTCATCCAGCGTCGCGCCGAGGTGGATCCATTGCCACACCTGCGCGCGGCTGATCTCGGCGGTGGCCGCATCCTCCATGAGGTTGTAGAGCGGCACCGCGCCACGGCCGCGCAGCCATGCCTCGATATATTGCACGCCGACGCGGATGTTCTCGCGCAAGCCGGCTTCCGAGCGGGTGCCCTGATGCACTTCCAGCAGGTCATCGCGGCTCACCGGCACGTCGCTCGGCTTGGCATCGCGCTGGTTGGCGCCGGGCATGAGGCGGTTGAACACCTCCATGGCCACCGGCACGAGGTCCGGATGGGCCACCCAGGTGCCGTCGCAGCCGGAATTGGCCTCGCGCTCCTTGTCCGCCTTCACCTTGGCGAAGGCGGCGGCATTGGCTTCCGCATCGCCCTTCACCGGGATCTGCGCGGCCATGCCACCCATGGCGAAAGCGTTGCGGCGGTGGCAGGTGCGCACGAGGAGGATGCCGTAGGCCTTCAGGAAGGCCTCGCTCATCACCATGCGGCTGCGGTCGGGGGTGAGGAAGCGGTCGTTCTTCCCGAGGCGCTTGATGAAAGAGAAGATGTAGTCCCAGCGGCCGAGATTGAGGCCGGCGATGTGGTCCTTCATCTCGAACAGGATCTCGTCCATCTCAAACACCGCGGGCAGCGTCTCGATGAGGACGGTGGCCTTGATGGTGCCGACGGGGAGCCCCAGCGCGGTCTGCGCGGCGACGAACACCTCGTTCCACAGCCGGGCCTCGAGATGGCTCTCGGTCTTCGGCAGGTAGAAATAGGGGCCGGAGCCCTGCGCCAGCGCCGCCTTGGCGTTGTGGAAGACGTAGAGGCCGAAGTCGAACAGCGATCCGGAGACTTCCTCGCCGTCCACCAGCACATGGGCTTCCGGCAGGTGCCAGCCACGCGGGCGGATGATGAGCACGGCCGGATTCGCGCCGAGCTTGTAGGACTTGCCGTTGTTGGCGTCGACGAAGTCGATGGCGCCGGCCCAGCGATCCTTCAAATTGATCTGGCCCTCGATCATGTTCTCCCACACCGGGGAGGAGGCATCCTCGAAGTCCGCCATGAACACCTTGGCGCCGGAGTTCAGCGCGTTGACGATCATCTTGCGGTCCACCGGCCCGGTGATCTCGACGCGGCGGTCGAGCAGGTCGGCGGGCAGGTCGGCGATGGTCCAGTCGCCGTCACGGACGGCCTTGGTCTCGGGCAGGAAGTCGGGCAGCTCGCCGGCGTCGAACGTCACCTGCCGCTCGGCGCGACGGGCGAGAAGGGCCTTGCGGGTGGGATTGAAGGCGCGATGCAGGTCGGCGACGAAGGCCAGCGCCTCGGGGGTCAGGATTTCGTCGAAGCGGGGGCCGAGCGCGCCGGTGATCTCGACGCCCGCGACGGGGGCGGTCTTCAGGGCAGGGGACGACATGATGTCGGTTCTCCTTGAGGAAGCCTGAAGCGCGTGGCGTCGCCGCAGGCAGGAACCACCCCGGAGCCGTGGCGGCCCCGAAGCGGGATGGAAAGCGTCAGCGCGCGGCCGTGACGGCCGAAAGCAGCGCGCGCGCAGCGTGTTCGGGATCGGGGGCGGCGCAGATGGCGGACACCACCGCCACCCCGTCCGCCCCGGCACGGATGACCTCGCCGGCGAGCGCGCCGTCGATGCCGCCGATGCCGACGATGGGCAGGCGGGTGAGCGCCCGTACCGCCGTGACACCGGCCGCGCCGATGGCGGCGCCGGCATCCGTCTTGGTGCCGGTGGCCTTCACCGGGCCGACGCCGAGATAATCCACGGCGCCGATGTCGATGCCGCTGCTGGAGCCCGCGAATTCCGCCGGATTGCCCACGGAAAGGCCGAGGATGCGCTCCGGCCCCAGAAGGGCGCGGGCGTCGGCGGGGGACATGTCGTCCTGGCCGAGATGGACGCCGTCGGCATCCGCCGCCACCGCCACGTCCACCCGGTCATTCACGATGAGCGGGATGCGCAGCGGCGCGAGCAGCGCCTTGAGCGCGCGGGCCTGCTCCACCAGGGCGCGGCCGTGGGCGTCGGGATCGCGCAGTTGCACGAGGGTCACGCCGCCCTTCACCGCCGCGTCCACGGTCGCCAGCAGACCGCGCTCGGCAACGAGGCGCGGGTCGGTGACGAGATAGAGGGTCAGGTCGAAGGGACGGGACATCAGGTGCTCATGGTGCGGGGCGTGCTGCGGCGCAGCGTAAGCCGCCCCGCTCCCTTAGCTCAATGCGCTTCGGTGCGAAACGTCGCATGCGACGAAGGTCTATTGACCGCATCGCACATGGGTCTTTGCCGTTTTGGCAACAATCCTCAGGCCGCTTTCGCCCGTCCGGCCAAAGCTGAGGGCACCGGACCGCCGGTGGCCCAGTCCAGCAGTTCCACCGTGTGGACGATGGGAATGCCGGTGCCGGAGCCGATCTGCGTCATGCAGCCGATGTTGCCGGCGGCGATCACGTCGGGCGCCAGCGCCTCCAGCGTCGCCACCTTGCGGTCCCTGAGCTGCCCGGCAATGTCGCTCTGGAGCATGTTGTAGGTGCCGGCCGAGCCGCAGCACAGATGCGGATCGAACGGCTCCACCACCTCGAAGCCGACGCGGCGCAGCAGGTCCATGGGCGGCGTCTTCACCTTCTGCCCGTGCTGGAGCGAGCAGGCGGAATGGTAGGCGACACGCATGCCGCGCGGCGTCTCCGCCTTGGGCAAATCGAGGGTGGGCAAAAACTCGCTGATGTCGCGGGTGATCGCCGAGACCCGCGCCGCCTTCTCGGCATAGGCGGGATCGAGGCGCAGCATGTAGCCATAGTCCTTGATGGGCGTGCCGCAGCCGGAGGTGGTGACAAGGATGGCGTCCAGCCCTTCCGTCTCCATCTCCCTGATCCACACGTCCACATTGTTGCGGGCGAAATTGAGCGCCTCCTCCTCGCGGCCCATGTGGTGGACGAGGGCGCCGCAGCAGCCCTCGCCCTTCACCCGCACCACATCCACGCCCTGCCGGGTGAGGAGGCGGATGGCGGCCTCGTCGATGCCGGGGTTCAGCACCGGCTGGGCGCAGCCCTTGAGCAGCGCCACCCGCGCCCGGCGCGTGCCGTGGGCGGGATGCACGCCGCCCTTGTCATCCGCCGCGCGACCATGGGGCCGGCCGGGGGCGAGGCGCAGCATGGCGGCGAGCGGCTTCAGCGCCGGCACCTTGGCGAACAGGCCGGCGAACGGCTTGCCGGCGAGCGCCCCCATGAGGGCGAGGCGGAAGCGGTCGGGATAGGGCAGCACCCGCGCCAGCACTTCCCGGATCATCCGGTCGGGGGCGGGGCGGGAATAGGTCTTCTCGATATGGACGCGGGCGGTGTCCACGAGGTGCATGTAGTTCACGCCCGAGGGGCAGGTGGACATGCAGGAGAGGCAGGAGAGGCAGCGGTCGATGTGCTTCACCTCCTCCTGCGTCGCCGGCCGGTCGTTCTCCAGCATGTCCTTGATGAGGTAGATGCGCCCGCGCGGGCTATCCAGCTCGTCTCCCAAGAGCACGTAGGTGGGGCAGGTGGCGGTGCAGAAGCCGCAATGCACGCATTTGCGCAGGATGGAATTGGCCGCCTCCACATGCGGATCGGCGAGCTGGGCGAGGGTGAAGTTGGTCTGCATGGGCGCTCAGCCGTGACGGAGGAACGAGGGGACGGGGGTGCGGGCCATCTCACATCCCCGCATGCATGCGGCCGGGGTTGAGCACCAGGCCGGGATCGAAGCTCTCCTTCACGCGCTTGGTCAGCGCCGCCAGCGCCCCGTCGAGGGGCTGGAACACCGCCGTGCGGGCCCGCTCGGCCGCGCTGGCGCGCATCAGGGTGGCGTGGCCGCCATGGGGGGCAAGGGCCGCGCGCACCTGATCGGCGTGGGAGGCTTCGCCCGGCAGGCAGAGCCAGATGAGGCCGCCGGCCCAGTCGCAATAGCTCTCGCCGCCGAGATCGGCCGCGAGCTTCGCCGCCAGCTCCGGGCCGACCTTCGGCTGGGTGGAGATGCGCCACACCGCCCGCTCGCCCGAGCCGGCGAAGGGGATCACGTCGCGCACCGCCTGCCACAGCGGGCGGGAGGTCTCGGTCTCCAGCACCTCGGCCGGACCGATGCCGGCGAGCACCTTGAGCAGCATGGCGCGACGCGCGGTGACGGAGGGCGCGACGCCCTCCATGCGCAGCGCCACCAGCGCCGGGGAGCCGGAGAGGCCCGGGAGGCGCCCCGCCACGCCCTGCGGCAGGAAGGCGGCGCCGGACACCTCGCAGGAGGAACCCATGGCCGCCGAGAGCGCCGCCGCCGCCTCGCCGGGAGAGGCGACGCGGGCGATCACCGTCTCCTCCATGGGCGGGCGCGGCAGCACCTTCAGGGTGATCTCGGTGGCGACGCAGAGCGTGCCGAAGGCGCCGGCCATCAGGCGGGGCAAGTCGTAGCCGGTGACGTTCTTCACCACCCGCCCGCCGGACTTGAACGGCTCGCCCCGGCCGGACACGGCCTTGATGCCGAGGGCATGGTCGCGCACCGCGCCGTGGCTGATGCGGCGGGGGCCGGCGAAATTCACCGCGAACATGCCGCCGAGCGTGCCGCGTCCCGCCGCGCCGCCGAGCAGCGGGCCGGTGTCCATGGGCTCGAAGGCGAGCATCTGTCCGCGCGCCGCCACCATCTCCTCGATGTCGGCGCGGGGGGTGCCGGCGCGGGCGGAGAGCACCAGTTCCTCCGGTTCGTAGAGGGTGACGCCCGAGAGGGCGGAAAGGTCGAGGGTGAGGTCGGTCTGGCTCGGCCGGCCGAGAGCCTGCTGCGAGCCGTGGCCGCGCACCTCCAGCGTCTTGCCGGCGCCGAGGGCGGTCAAGACCGCCTCCGCGACCTCCTGCTCGTCGCGCGCTGCGATGATGTCGCTCATGATCTGGGGCCTTGGGATATCGGGAGGAGCGCGTTCAGAAGCGCGGCAGGTCCGGGAAGGGCAGCGCGCCGCCCGACACATGCATGCGGCCCATTTCGGCGCAGCGGTGCAGGGTCGGGAACACCTTGCCGGGGTTGAGCAGGCTCTTGTCGTCGAAGGCGCATTTCAGCCGCAGCTGCTGGGCGAGATCGACCTCGTTGAACATGGTCGGCATCAGGTCGCGCTTCTCCACGCCCACGCCGTGCTCGCCGGTGAGCACGCCGCCCACCTCCACGCACAGCCGCAGGATGTCGGCGCCGAAATTCTCCGCCGCTTCGAGCTGTCCCGGCGCGTTCGCGTCATAGAGGATCAGCGGGTGGAGGTTGCCGTCGCCCGCGTGAAAGACGTTGGCGACGCGCAAATCGTATTGCGCGGAAAGCTCGCGCATGCGCGACAGTACATAGGGCAATTGGCGGCGGGGAATGGTGCCGTCCATGCAGAGATAATCCGGCGAGAGGCGCCCCACCGCCGGGAAGGCGGCCTTGCGCCCGGCCCAGAACCCGAGGCGCTCGGCCTCGCTGGTGGAGACGCGCAGCGTCACCGAATTGCAGCCCTCGGCGACGCGCGTCACCTCCTCCAGCAGGTGGGCGCATTCCGCCTCCGGCCCGTCCAGCTCGACGATGAGCAGGGCCTCCACATCCAGCGGATAGCCGACATTCACGAAGGCCTCGGCGGCGGCGATGGCGTCGCGGTCCATCATCTCGATGGCGGCCGGGATGATGCCGCCGCCGATGATCCGCGCGACGCACTCGCCGGCATCCTCGGAGGTGGGGAAGCCGACGAGGAGCGCGCGGGCGGTGTCCGGCTTCTTGAGGAGGCGCACGGTGACTTCCGTCACCACCCCCAGCAGCCCTTCCGAGCCGATGATGACGGAGAGAAGGTCAAGCCCGCCGGCATCGAGGTGCTTGCCGCCGAGGCGCACGATCTCGCCGGTGATGAGCACCATCTCGACGCCCAGCACGTTGTTGGTGGTCAGCCCGTATTTCAGGCAGTGCACGCCGCCGGAATTCTCCCCCACATTGCCGCCGATGGAACAGGCGATCTGTGAGGAGGGGTCGGGGGCGTAATAGAAGCCCAGATGGTCCACCGCCTTGGAGATGCCGAGGTTGGTCACCCCCGGCTGCACCACGCAGGCGCGGTTGGCGGTGTCGATGTCGAGGATGCGGTTGAACTTGCCGAGGCCCAGCAGCACCGCGTCCTGAAGCGGCAGCGCACCGCCCGAGAGCGAGGTTCCCGAGCCGCGCGGCACCACGCGGATCTCGTTGTCATGGCAATATTTAAGGACGGCGGCCACCTGCTCCGTCGTCGACGGCAGCACCACCACGAGGGGCAGTTGGCGATAGGCGGTGAGGCCGTCGGATTCGTAAGGCCGCATCTCCCGTTCGTGGGAAATGACGCCCTCGCCGGGCACGATGGCCCGGAGCGCGGCGATGATGTCCTCCCGTCGGGCGAGCACCCGAGCATCCGCTTCCGGCAGCCTGAGGCCCGGAGTGGTTCCCGTCATGTCGGCGTCCCTTTGAGCCGTTCTTGTTGGAGGAACTATAATCGGTTCATTCGGGAAAAAACGTCGCCCATTCTTTCCCTGACGGATAAAGTCGGCGGCGGAAGAGAAAACAATCGGCCGGTGCGGTTCACCCCGGCCAGGAGGAGCGTCGATCGATGATCGGCAATCTCGGCGATCTTGAAATCTTCGCGCGCATCGTCACCGCCGGCAGCCTCTCCGCCGCCGGGCGGGAGATGGGATTGTCGCCGCCGGTGGTGTCGAAGCGGGTGCAGCGGCTGGAGGAGCGGCTCGGCGCCCGGCTGTTCCAGCGCACCACCCGCAAGGTGGCCCTCACCGAGGCGGGACAGGGCTTCTACGAGCGCGTCGTGACCATCCTCGCCTCCATCGAGGAGGCGGAAAGCCAGCTTGCCCGCAAGTCCACCGAGGCGCGGGGGCTCTTGCGCGTGTCGGCGCCCACCTCCTTCGGCCGGATGCACATCGCGCCGAACCTGCTGCCGCTGATGGCGGCCAATCCAGACCTCACCATCGACCTCGAACTGTCGGACAGCTTCGTGGACATCGTGGGCGAAGGCTTCGACGTGGCGGTGCGCATCGCCGACCTCGACGATTCCAGCCTCGTCGCCCGCCGCCTCGCCCCGGTCCACCGGGTGCTGTGCGCGACGCCGGAGTATCTCGCCCGCGCCGGCGAGCCGAAGCACATCTCCGAACTCTCCGACCACGTCCTCATCGCCACCCACGGACAGGACCCGTGGAAGCTGGAGGGGCCGGACGGGCCGGTGACGCTGCGCGTGCATTCCCAGTTGCGCACCAATTCCAACGAGGTGGTGCGCGAGGCAGTGCTCGCCTCGGTGGGCATCGCGCTGCGCTCCACCTGGGACGTGGGGCCGGAACTGCGCTCCGGCACGCTGAAGGTGGTGCTGCCGCGCTGGCGCGCCTCCCACCGGGTGGGCCTGTTCGCGGTCTATCCCTCCCGCCGCTTCCTGCCACAGAAGGTGCGCGTCTTCATCGACCACCTCGCCGCCCTCTACGGCCAGGGCCACGGCGGCATCCCGCCCTGGGACGAGGGCCTCTCGCGCCTGTTCGAGCCCGAGCCGGTGGGGTGATTTTCACGCCGTCATGCTCCGGATGGGGAGCGCCCCTCCCATCCGCCCATAAGCGGAAATCGGGTTGGCCTTTCCGGCGGGGGCGTCCATAAGGGCGGTATTTCCGCTTAGCGACTGTTGATTGCTCCGCTCCAGATGACCAAGCCCCACCCCGCACCCCTGACCCTCGCCGGCGTGGCCGAAGGCGCGCGCGCCATGCTGCCGCTGATGCCCGGTATCACCGCGTTCGGCATGGCGTTCGGCGCCGCCTCCATTCCAAAGGGCTTCTCCCTCATCGAGGCGACCCTCTCCAGCGCCATCGTGTTCGCCGGCCTGTCGCAGATGGTGGCGCTGGAGGGCTGGACCCAGCACTGGACCGCCGGCTCCCTGCTGGCACTGGGCTTTCTCACCCTCACCGTGAACATGCGCCATGTGCTGATGGGCGCCTCGCTGCGCCCCTGGCTCGGCACGCTGCCGGCGTGGAAATCCTATCCGGCGCTGATGATGATGGCCGACAACAACTGGGCCGCCGCCCTGCGCTACCGCGCCGAGGGCGGCAACGACGTGGGCTATTTCGTCGGCTCGGGCCTCATCACCTGGTTCGTGTGGGTGCTGGCCACCGCCCTCGGGCATGTGGTGGGCGGCGGCATTCCCGATCCGAAGGCGGTGGGCATCGACCTGGTGGTGCCCGCCTTCTTCATCGCCATGCTGCTCCCCAACTGGAAGGGCAAGCGCGAGGCGGTGGGCTGGGGCGTGGCGGCGGCGGTTTCCACCGCCGTGTCGTTCGTGCTGCCGGGCTGGTGGTTCATCGTGATCGGCGCCGTGGCGGGCGCGCTCGCAGGCGGGTTCACCGACGATGACCGTTGATCCCGGCACCCTCGCCGCCATCCTGGTGATGGCGGCCGCCACCGCCTTCAACCGCGCCGGCGGCTTCTGGCTCATGCGGCTCGTGCCGGTCACGCCCCGCGTGCGCCGCGTGCTGGACTGCCTGCCCGGCGCGGTGCTCGTCGCGCTGCTGGTGCCCGGCGCCGTGCAGGGCGCAGTCAAGGGCGACATGGGCATGCTGGGCGGCCTCGCCGCCGCCCTCGTCGTCACCCGCCTCACCCGCAGCGATCTCCTCGCCGTGGTGGTGGCCATGGCCGTGGCGGCAGGGATCAGGGCCTTCTGGGGGTGAGGGGCAGGCGCGGTCCTTCGAGCGTCATCCCGCGGCGCGACGCCCCGGTCCGGGAAAGCGGCGCCGTTTCAGACCCTCCGTGGACCGCCTGCACAAGGCCGGCGATGACGGCGAACACGGGTGCCGTGCCCCCAAACGAAAACGGCGGGCCGAAGCCCGCCGCTGAACTCCTGGTCCGAAAATCCGGTCTTCAGCCCGGCGCGCCGGGCCTGGCCGCGGCCTGCGTGCCGGGGGAGGCGGTGGGCGCGGAGGGGGTGGCGGCGGGGTCCGCCGGCTTGGGCTTCGGCTTGGGCTTCGGCGCGGTGATGGAGCGCACCTGGGTGATCACCTCGTCGTGGAGGCGCGGCGACTTCTCGATGTTGAAGTGGTCGATGCCGCCGATGGAATTGAGGTTGCGGTTGACGATGTTGCCGCGGAAGCCCGCGCCGGCCGTCAGCCGCTTCCCGTAGCCGTTGTTGGACTGGTAGTAGTTGACGAAATAGCCGGAGGACGCGCCAACCTGCGTCACGCCCACCGGATCGAACGTCACCACCAGCTTGGGCGGGGTGCCCAGCGCGGTCAGGCGCTCGGCCATCTCCACCGCCGCGTCGGCGCCCAGCGAATGGCCGACGATGATGATGGGCGAATTGCCGGTGGCGCGGCTCTCGGCGGCGGCGGCATCGGCGAGCGAGGCCCACTGGCCGTATTCATGCACCGTCGCAGGGATGCCGCGGGCGTTCAGCTTCTTGGCGAGATCGTCCATCCCCAGCGAGAAGACGTTGGCGAGCCCCCTGAGAAGGTAGACGTGGCCGCGATTCTGCTGGGCCATCGCCGGCGGGGCGACGCAGAGGACGACGCAAAGGGCGGCGAACGCCGCGAACAGCGCCCGGACGAAGCGCAAGCCAACTTTCATTGTCTCACCGTTCCTGAAAAGTGACCGAGTACTGCCGACAAAACGTCGGCCGGGCAATACCGGATTGCTTATCCGGCACAGCGGGATGGCCGGGAAAGGCGTTTTTTCCCGCCCCGTGTCGCGCCTGCATCAACGTGCAAAATGCGAAAAAGTACAGCCACGCTTGATTTGGATCGGTTCATAGCTTCGCAGGAGTTGTATAAGATCGAGAGTGCGCTCCCTCAGGTCAGGATGAGGACGACACCTTTGACACCCGTTTTCGCCTTCGATGGGGGCAATCCGCGCGGGCCGCGCGGGTTCGCCTTCGTGCCTACCGTGCCCGCGCTGGCGAACGCGCGGCCGGAGCCCAGCACGCCCCACCCCTCCCCGGCGCGACCGCCGGACGCCGGCGCGCGACAGGACCGGCCGCCGGGCGGAATCCTGCTTCTCGCCCTGATGTCCGGCCTGTCGGGCGCGGTCATGGGCCTCCTGTTCGGCGGCTACCTCACCGTCGCGCTCACCCTGTTCCTCGCTTTGCCCCTCGGTGTCGGCATCGGCATCTGGGCGATGCGCTTCTCCGACTAGAGAACGATCCGATCTGCTTGCGATGCAATCAGATCGGCGCGTGCTCTAGGCCGCAGCCGGTCCGCCCACCAGCAGCACATGCAGGCTGCGCGGGCCGTGCGCACCAAGCAGCAGGGTCTGCTCGATGTCGGCGGAGCGCGACGGGCCGGTGATCCAGTTCACCGTGCGCGGCAGCACGCCGGCGCCGAAGCGGGCGCGAATGCGGTCCCACACCGTCTCGTAATCCCCCGCCACGTCAGCCGCGTCCACCACCACCAGATGATGATCGGGCAGGAGGTTCAGCGTGGACGGATTGTCCGGGCCGGACAGCATGACCAGCGAGCCGGATTCCGCGACGCCGGCGAAGGCGTGGGAGAGGCCGGCGAGCTGGCGCCCGTCCGAGGCACCGATCCAGACGTCGAGCGCCGGGGCGCGCTCCCATGGCAGAGCGGCGAGGCGCGCGTCGGCGCCGCGCAGGATGGTCATGGGCAGGTTGCGGGACCTCAGATAGGCGGCGATGGCCTCCGGCACCTCGGCCGTGGAGGGCAGATGATCGATGGTCGCCGCCGCGCCGATCACCATGTCGCGGAACAAGGCGAGGCGCCCGGCCTCCGGCAACTGCCCTCGCGCCGGAATGACACCTCGTGGATGAGAGGCGATCCGGTCGGCCACCGCCTGCCGACGCGGCGCCTCCTGCGACGTGACGCCGAGGGACGCCCGGATCGAGGCGAAGACGGTATCTCGGGAAGATGTCATCGGCCGGCTCCCTGCGTCCGCGCCGCGCGCCGCCCGGCCTGCCGGGCACGCCATTGGGCCTGGAAGGTTCCGCCCTGCGGCGCCGGGAAATCGCGGTGCTGCGTCCACCCGCCGGCGAGCGGCAGGGAGGCGAAGCGCCCCTTTGTGCGTCCCAACAGCGAGAGCGCGCCCATGGCGAGGCGCGTCGCCGGCCGGTAGAGCCAGCCGCGCCGGGCGAAGAAGCCCCACACGGAAAGGCCGAAGCGCTGGGTGGCCGGGGTCAGGTGGCGCTCGAATTCCTTCTCCCGCCAGTGCCGCATCAGCTTGGGCAGGGGGATGCGCATGGGGCACACCTCCTCGCAGCGGCCGCAGAAGGTGGAGGCATTGGGCAAATTGCGCCCCTTCTCGATGCCGATCAGCGCCGGGGTGAGCACCGAGCCGATGGGGCCGGGATAGACCCAGCCATACGCATGCCCGCCCACCGCGTGATAGACCGGGCAATGGTTCATGCAGGCGCCGCAGCGGATGCAGCGCAGCACCTCGCGCAATTGCCCGCCCAGCATGGCGGAGCGGCCATTGTCGAGGATCACCACGTGATATTCCCCCGGCCCGTCCGGATCGCCGGGGCGGCGGGGGCCGGTGGAGAAGGTGGTGTAGACGCTCATGTCCTGCCCGGTGGCCGAGCGGGCCAGCACGCGCAGGATCTGGCTCACGTCCTCCAGCGTCGGCACCAGCTTTTCCAGCGAGGCGAGCACGATATGCGCCTTGGGCAGGGTCTGGGTGAGGTCCCCATTGCCCTCGTTGGTGACGATGATGGACGTGCCCGTTTCCGCCACCAGGAAATTGGCGCCGGTGATGCCCACGTCCGCCGCGAGGAATTTCTGGCGCAGTTCGCCCCGCGCCTCGGCGAGCAGCGCGGTGGGCTCGGAGAGGTCGCGCTCCGGCGGCAGGTGGGCGTGGACGCGGCGGAAGTCGGCTTCCACCTGATCCTTGTTGAGGTGGATGGCCGGCGCGATGATGTGGGAGGGCGCCTCGCCGCGGATCTGGATGAGATATTCGCCGAGATCCGTCTCCACCGGCTGGATGCCAGCGGCGGCCAGATGGTCGTTGAGGCCGATCTCTTCCGAGATCATGCTCTTGCCCTTGGTCACGGTCTTCGCGCCGAGGCGCTTGCAGATGTCGGTGACGATGGCCCGCGCGTCCGCCGCATCCACAGCGAAATGCACATGGCCGCCGGCCTCCTTCGCCTTGGCCTCGAACCGCTCAAGATAAAGGTCGAGGTGTGCCAGCGTGTGGTTCTTGATGTCGCGCGCGGAATCCCTGAGCGCGTCGAACTCGGGCAGCTTCTCGGCCGCCACCGCGCGCTTGCCGATGAAGCCGGGACCGACCTTGGAGAGCGCGCCCTGCAGCGGAAGGTCCGCCAGAGCCGCCTTCGCATTGGCCTTGAAGCGGGGGGTGGTGATCTCGACGCTCATCGCTTCGCCCCCTTTTCAGCGGGTTCGCCGATGGCGGGTTCATCCCCCATGCCGGCGAGCACCTCGGCCACATGGAGCGCGCGCACCGGACGCCCCTCGCGCTGGAGCTTGCCGGCCATGTTCATGAGGCAGCCGAGATCGCCCGCCAGCAGCGTGCTGGCGCCGGTGGCGGCGATGTTGGCGGCCTTCTTCTCCACGATGGCGTTGGAGACGTCGGGATACTTCACGCAGAAGGTGCCGCCGAAGCCGCAGCAGGTGTCGGCGTCCTTCATCTCCTCCAGCTCAAGCCCCTCCACCGAGGCGAGGAGCCGGCGCGGCTGGTCCTTCACCCCCAGCTCGCGCAGGCCCGAGCAGCTGTCGTGATAGGTGACGGTGCCGGGATAGGTGGCATCCACCGCACTCACGCCGCGCACGTCCACGAGGAAGGACGTCAGCTCGAACACCTTGGCGCAGAAGCGCTCCACCCGCCCGGCCCAGTCCGGCTCGCCGGCGAACAGCTCGGGATAATGGGTCTTGATCATCCCGGCGCAGGAGCCGGAGGGGGCGACGACGTAATCAAAGGACTCGAACGCCGCGATCATCTGTTCCGCCAGCGCGCGGGTGGTGGCGCGGTCGCCGGAATTGAAGGCGGGCTGGCCACAGCAGGTCTGGGGCGGCACGTCCACCTCGCAGCCGGCGTCTTCCAGCAGCTTGGCGGCGGCGAAGCCCACCGAGGGGCGGATGGTATCCACGAGGCAGGTGGAGAACAGGCCCACCCGTGGAGGGCGCGCCGCATCGGGCGGAAAGTGCGCGGTCATGATGCCCCGTGCGTTGGATCGGGCGTGAAACGCCCGCCGCTGATTGGAACGGCTCTATAGCACTGCACCCCGGCACGGCGAAATGACGGGCGGGGCCGCAGGCCCGTGAGCGATCCCCCTCACCTGATATCGATGACCGCCCCCGGCCTGAGCCGCGCCAGCAGGCGCTTCATGTCTCCGCGCCTCAGCGCGACGCAGCCCTCTGTGGGCCTGAAGCCCGGCCGGGCGAGATGCACGAACACCGCCGAGCCGCGCCCGGCGATGCGGGGACGCTGGTTGTGATCGATCACCAGCACCAGATCGTAGAGCGCATCGTCGCGCCACATGGTCTCGTGGGACACGTTGCGCGCCCCGCCGAGCGGAAGCGTGACCGGGTGGTTGTAGCGCCGGTCCGCCCGGTCGTCGCACCAGCCGTCATCCGGGCGGATGGGGCGGGCGGCAAGGCGCGTCACCGGGCGCGGGCCGTGGTCGGGCCGGTAGAGCAACGCGAGGATTCGCCAGCGGCCGGCGGGGGTGCGCCCGTCGCCCTCGGCCTTGTCGAAGCCAATGCCGGAGCGCCCCAGCGCCACCGGAATATTGAGCCCGCCCGCCCGCAATATCCCCAGATGTCGCGTGCCGGGGCGGCGGCGGACGGCGATGCGGGAGATGCCCACAGGATTAGCCTGCTTCATAACTTAGTGTGATACCTCTCCACAGCCGTCCCCGGATGGAAATTTGCGCAGAGCCATGTCCATGCTCTACTTGCGCGATTCGCGCGTCCGCAAGGGCGCAGGAGGAATTGATGCCCAATGCGTGGAAAATCCTGGTGGTCGAGGACGACCCGGAGCTGCGCGATGCGCTGATCGAGCAGCTCGCGCTCCAGGACGAATTCGAACCCGTGGGCGCGGACACCGCCGGCGGCGCCGTCGAGCAGGCGAAGAACGGGGCCATCGACCTCGTCATCATGGACGTGGGCCTGCCCGACATGGACGGGCGCGACGCCGTGCGCCAGATGCGCCGCAACGGCTTCAAGGCGCCCATCCTGATGCTGACCGGCCACGACACCGACAGCGACACCATCATGGGGCTCGAGGCCGGCGCCAACGATTACATCGTGAAGCCGTTCCGCTTCGCGGTGCTGCTCGCCCGCCTGCGTGCCCAGATGCGCTCGCACGAAGCGAGCGAGGATGCGGTGTTCGCCATCGGTCCCTATTCCTTCCGGCCGGGGGCCAAGCTCCTCCTCACCGAGCGCGGCTCCAAGATCCGCCTCACCGAGAAGGAGACGGCCATCCTGCGCTATCTCTACCGCGCCGGGAAAAACCCGGTGCCGCGCGAGACGCTGCTGCAGGAGGTGTGGGGCTATAATTCCGGCGTCACCACGCATACTCTGGAAACCCACATCTACCGCCTGCGCCAGAAGATCGAGCCCGATCCCTCCAATCCCACCCTTCTTGCGACCCAGGCCGGGGGCTACAAGCTCGTGCCCTGACGGCCTGGCCTGACCATCATGCACAGCCATTTGAGGAAACGCCGTCCGTGAGCATCGACAGGGACATCGCGCTGCTCCGGGGGGTCGCCACCTTCGACCTGCTCAGCGACGGCGCCGTGCGCATGCTCGCCTCGGGTGCCGAGGAGGTGCGGCTCGCCGAAGGCGACGTGCTGTTCCGCGCCAAGGAGACCTCCAACGGCGCCTATGTGGTGGTGTCCGGCCGGCTGAAGATGATGGACGAGCGCATCCCCGACGCCCCGCGCCTGCTGAAGGAAGTCACCGCCGGCGCCCTCGTCGGCGAGACCGCCCTCATCATCGCCACCCCGCGCCCGGCCACCGCCGTGGCCGGCGAGGAGACGGTGCTGATCCGCCTGCCGCAGGAGGTGTTCACGCGCGTGCTGGAGCGCTATCCCGAGGTCACCGCCAAGTTCCGCCGCGCCATCGCCCGCCGGCTGGAAGGCACGCTGCGCGCCCTCGACGGCGTGCGGGTGAAGCTGGAAGAGCACCGCCAGCGCCGCCGGCGCTGAGCGATTGCCGCTGCGGCCTGCGCCTCACGCCGCAGCTGAGGCGCCGGGCCGGATGCGGGCGGCAAGGCGCGCCATCGCCGTGAGGGCTTCGGCGGAGAGGGCATCCATGGCCATGTAGGCGTCAATGGCACCGCCCATGTCGCCGCAGGCGGTGCCGGCGACGACCTGCTCGCCGCAGCCGGCGAGCTGCCGCCCAAGCCCCGCCAGCTGGGCCAGAACCGCCGGATCCTTCACATCCGCCGCGTGGATGCCGGCGAAGCCGCTGCCGAAGGGCGCGTTGCGCACCTGGAATGTCCGCGGATCGGCCCGCGTCACCCCGGCCAGGCACTCGGCGAGGCCGCGCTTCCACGCCATGTGGTCCGACTTCAGGCGACAGACCGCGGCGGCCGCGCCCGCCCCGGACGCGGCGCGGGAGATGAGGTCGCCGGCGATGGCGTCGGCACGGTCGAGAAGGCCGGCGGCGGTGGCGGAATCGGTCTCGTTCTGGTTGGCGAGCCGGGCGATCTCCCCCAGCCGGTCGGCGAGATCGCGCAGCGCCGCGCGCCGCTCGCCGAGCATCACGGCGATGCGGCCCACCCCGTCGGTGGAGGCGCTGACACGGGTCTCGATGCCGTCCATGTCGGTCATCACCGATTCGACGATGGCACGGCCATCCTCCACCCGCGTGGCGCCGGCGCCCATGGCCTCCATCATGTCCTTGACCACCTCCGACAAGGCCTGGAGCTGATCGCGGATGAGGTCGGTGGTGCGCGAGGCCTCCTCGGACAGGGCCTTCACCTCGGCCGCGACGACCGCGAACCCGCGCCCGGCCTCGCCCGCCCGCGCCGCCTCGATGGTTGCGTTCAGCGCGAGCAGCTTGGTCTGCCGCGAGATGGAGCCGATGGACGTGGCGAAGCCGCCGATGGAGCGCGTCGCGGCATTCAATTGGGCGAGCCGCGCCTCCAGCTCGCCGAAGGCTTCCGCGATGCCGGTCATCGCCTGCCCGGCGGTGCGCGTCTTGGCGGTGCCGGAGGTGACGAGCCGCAGGGCATCCCCGGCCGTCGTTCCCGCATCGGCGCCGAGCTGGGCGATGGTCTCGATGGTGGCGGAGATCTGCGCCACCGCGGAGGAAGCGGAGGTGGTCTCGCCGGCCAGCTTGCGCGCATTGCCGTTGGACCAGGCCATCAGGCACAGGATCTCGTTGAGACTGGCCGAAATGTCCACGGCCGGGCCGAGCGTGGCCACGTCGCCCTCAAGATCGCCTTGCGGGTTCGCGGATGATGGGGAAGGCGTCCGGGCCGTGCTGGATGTCGCCATGGGTGACTTGCTTCCTCCGGGTGCCCACTTGTGGAGGCGCGCAGGCGCTCCACCGCTCGTGTCGAGCGAGCGGGGACTTTTTCCCAGGATGGCCGCCGAGGCTTGCGCGAGCCTTTGGGCAAAAGCTCTAGTAGAGCCCCGCCAGGAACGGGCCGAGCACGGCCAGCACCACCACCACGACCAGCGGCGGCACCTTCCACACGGTGAGCAGCAGGAAGCCGGTGACGGCGGCGGCGAAATCCAGCGGCCGCAGCACGGCGCCGGTGAAGACCGGGGTGTAGAGCGCGGCGCCGAGGATGCCCACCACCGCCGCATTGGCACCCCGCATGGCGGCCTGCGCCAGCGGCAGCCCGCGCAGCGTGCTCCAGAAGGGCAGCGTGCCCGTCACCAGAAGCAGGCCGGGCAGGAACACCGCCACCAGCGCCACCGCCGCGCCCGTCACCCCGCCGGCGGGCGGGGCCATCACCGCGCCGAGCCAGGCGGCGAAGGTGAAGAGCGGGCCGGGCACCGCCTGGGCAAGGCCATAGCCGGCGAGGAACTGGCCGGGCAGCACCCAGCCGGTGGTGACGACCTCCGCCTGCAGCAGCGGCAGCACCACATGGCCGCCGCCGAACACCAGCGCGCCGGAGCGGTAGAAGGACTCGAACACGCCGATATAGGGCGATGCGGCCTTGAAGACCGGCGGCAGCACCAGCAGCACGGCGAAGGCCGCGAGCAGGATGGCGCCCGTGCGCCGCTTGAGCGGCACCGGCAGATGGCCGGGGGCGGGCGTCGCGGCTGGGCTCCCGGCCTGCGCGCCCGCGTCCCGGCACAGGAACAGCCCGGCGATGGCGCCCATGGCGATGGCCGCCACCTGTCCGAAGCTGCCCGCCGCCAGCGTGACCATGACGATGGCGCCGAGCGCGATGCCGGCGCGCTCCTGGTCCGGGGTCAGCGTCCGCGCCATGCCCCACACCGCCTGCGCCACCACGGCCACGGCGACGAGCTTGAGCCCGTGCAGGACGCCGCCGATGACGCCGCCGGTGAGGGCGTTGATTCCCGTGTAGGAGGAGAGCAGCGCGAGGGCGGCGAGCAGGAGCGCCGAGGGCAGCGTGAAGCCGGCCCAGGCCGCGAGCCCGCCGAGGAAGCCGCCGCCCCGGATGATGCCGAGGGCGAAGCCGACCTGGCTGGAGGCCGGGCCGGGCAGGAACTGACAGAGCGCCACAAGGTCGGCATAGCCGGCGTCGTCGATCCAGCGGCGGCGCTCCACCAGCTCGGCGCGGAAATAGCCGAGATGGGCGATGGGCCCGCCGAAGGAGATGAGCCCGAGCTTCAGGAAGGCGCGGAACACCTCGCCGGGAGAGCCCACCGAACGGCCTTCCGGCGTCTCGACCGCTTCATCTGCCATGGTCAGCTCCCGCTCCAGAGGGTCTGGATGTCATCGCCGCCTTGGCCGGTCAAGCGCGGCGCGGCAAACAAAAAAGCCCGCCTCCGTGGAGGCGGGCAGCTGGGGAGGACTGATGTCGCGCGGTGACCTCAGGCCACGGCCTTCACGCCGGGAGCGGTGGAGATGAGGCCATCGTCGAACTCGTCTTCCAGCGAGATCGGCTCGCCATCGAGCACGCGCAGCAGCTTCGCGCGGTCCAGTTCGCCTTCCCAGCGGGCGACGACGATGGTGGCCACCGCATTGCCGACGAAGTTGGTGAGCGCGCGGCACTCGGACATGAAGCGGTCGATGCCGAGGATCAGCGCGAGGCCCGCCACCGGAACCGAGGGCACCACCGAGAGCGTCGCGGCCAGCGTGATGAAGCCGGCGCCGGTGATGCCCGCCGCGCCCTTGGAGGAGAGCATGGCCACCAGCAGCAGCAGGACCTGCTCCTCAAGCGACAGATGGATGCCGGTGGCCTGGGCGATGAAGAGCGCCGCCAGCGTCATGTAGATGTTGGTGCCGTCGAGGTTGAACGAATAGCCCGTGGGGATCACGAGGCCGACCACCGACTTGGCGCAGCCGGCGCGCTCCATCTTCAGCATCAGGCCGGGCAGGGCCGCTTCCGAGGAGGAGGTGCCGAGCACGAGGAGCAGTTCCTCGCGGATGTAGCGCAGCAGCTTCCACAGCGAGAAGCCGTTGTAGCGCGCCACGAGGCCGAGCACGATGAACACGAACAGCGCGGCCGTGAGATAGAAGGTGGCGATCAGGAAGGCGAGGTTCTTCACCGAGCCGATGCCGTACTTGCCGATGGTGAAGGCCATGGCGCCGAACGCGCCGATGGGCGCCGCCTTCATCACGATGGCCACCAGCCGGAACATGGCGTGCGAGGCCGCGGTGAGCACCTTGAGCACCGGGGTGCCGAGATCGCCCACGCCGCCGAGCGCAATGCCGAACAGCACGGCGAAGAACAGCACCTGCAGGATGTCGCCATTGGCCATGGCGGACACCGGCGTCGCCGGGATGATGTCCATCAGGAAGTTGATGATGGAGGCGTCATGCGCCTTCGCCGCGTAGGTGGCGACGGCCTTGGGGTCGAGGGTCTTGGGATCGATGTTGAGCCCGGCGCCCGGCTGCACCACGTTCGCCACGATGAGGCCGATGATGAGGGCCAGCGTGGAGAAGGTGAGGAAGTAGATCATGGCCTTGCCGGCCACGCGGCCGACCTTGCCCATGTCCCGCATGCCGGCGATGCCGGTGACGACGGTGAGGAAGATGACCGGGGCGATGACCATCTTCACCAGCTTGATGAAGGCATCGCCCAGCGGCTTCAGGCTGGCGCCGAAATCCGGATAGAAATGGCCGAGCAGCGAGCCGGCGATGATCGCCACGATCACCTGGAAATAGAGGTGGTGGTAGAACTTGCGGGCATGATGGGGCTTGGACGCGTGATGCGCCGGTATCGCATGGGCCATCTTGGACCTTCCTCCGCCGGGCCATTGGTGCCTCTTTCGGCCGAACCGGCCAGGGCACTTCAGGATCGGGTGCTTCGTTAAGGGACGGCGCAGCGCGCCTCGACGTCTCCCCCTGCGCAAGGCGCATGCCAGTTCCGAGTCGCACGCGGGGCAGTCGCAACAGGCTGATTTGGCGGCATTTTTTATCCACGCCCGGAAAGGCCTCTCGACTCGGCGTGCGGTCAGGCGCACATTGCCCGGCAGACCTGTGCGGAAATCCGCACATCCGGAGACCCCCGCTTGGCCGATTCGGACGTCCCATCGCGGGCCGAACCACCGTCGCGCCGGCGCCTGCTGACGGTGGGCGGCGCGGCGCTGGCCGCGCTCGCGCTCATGGTCGCGCTGGACAGGGGGGCGGACTATGCGGCGCGGCGCTGGGCGGTCGCGCAGGTGGCCGCTGCCGCCGAGACCGCCGCCGCGCTGCGCGTCGCGGTACTGCGCAGCGAGATCGACAAGCAGCGGTCCCTGCCGGTGGTGCTGGCGCAGGATCCGGACGTGCGCGGCGCATTGGAGGCACCGGCTCCGGCCCGCCTCGACGCCCTCGACCGGCGGCTCGAGGCGCTGGCGCAGGAGGCGCGCACCGGCGTCATCTACCTGATCGACGCCGAGGGCCACACGATCGCGGCGAGCAACTACCGCACCCCGGAGAGCTTCCTCGGCTCGGACTACGCCTTCCGCCCCTACTTCCGCGTCGCCCTCGCGACGGGGCAGGCCGAGCATTTCGCCTTCGGCACGGTGAGCCGCAAGCCCGGCCTTTATCTCGCGCAGCGGGTGGAGGCGCAGGGCCGGGCGCTCGGCGTGCTGGTGCTGAAGGCCGAGTTCGACGCGCTGGAGGCGGAATGGCGGCGCTTCGCCGAGCCCACCTTCGTCACCGACGAGCGGCACATCGTGCTGATCGCGTCCGAGCCGGATTTCCGCTTCCGCACCACCGTGGTGCTCGATCCGGTGGAGCGGGACGCCATCCGCGAAAGCCTCCAGTTCGGTGATTCGCCGCTGACGCGGCTCGATCTCGGCCCCTCGCCGGAGGAAGGCGGCGTGCTGCGCCTGCGCCTGCCCGGCCGCGGCACGGCGCAGGATTTCGTCGCGGTGGACATGCCCGTGCCCTCTACCTCATGGACGCTCACCGTGCTCGCCCCCACCGCCGCCACCACGCGCCTCGCCACCACGGCGGCGCGCGCCTCGGCGGCGCTCGCCGGCGTCGTCGGGCTCGGCTCGGCCGGGGTGTGGTGGACCCGCCGCCGCCGCCGCGTACGGGCATTGGCGCGGGAGGCCGAGGCCCGCCGCGCGCTGGAGGAGCGCGTCGCCGAGCGCACGGCGGAGCTTTCCGCCGCCAATGCGCAGCTGGTGACGGAAATGGAGGAGCGCCGCCGCGCCCGCCTCGCCTTCGATGCGTTGCAGGATGAGCTGGTGCAGGCCTCCAAGCTCGCCGTGCTGGGCCAGATCGCCGCCGGGGTCGCCCATGAGGTGAACCAGCCGGTGGCGGCCATCCGCACATTTGCGGAGAACTCCCGCGTCTTCCTCGACCGCGGCGAGCCCGCCGCCGCCGCCGCCAATCTCGACACCATCGCCGCGCTCACCGAGCGCATCGGCGCCATCACCGGCGAATTGCGCGCCTTCGCCCGCAAGTCCGCCGCGCGCATCGAGCCGGTGGCGCTCGCCCCGGTCATCGACGGGGCGCTGCTGCTCATGCGCTACCGCCTGTTGCAGACCGACATCGCCCTCGTGCTCGATATCGATCGCCCGGACGTGGCGGTGACCGGCGACCGCATGCGGCTGGAGCAGGTGCTGGTGAACCTCATCCAGAATGCGGCCGAGGCCATCGGCACACGGCGCGATGGGGAAATCCGCATCCGGGTCGAGACACGGCCGGACACGGTGGTGGTCACCGTCGCCGACAATGGTCCGGGCCTGCCGGAAGAGATGCTGGGGGCGCTCTTCCTGCCCTTCAACACCACCAAGCCGCAGGGGCTGGGACTGGGCCTCGTCATCTCCAAGGACATCATCGCCGAGTGCGGCGGCACGCTCCGGGTGGAGAACGACGGCGGCGCCGTCTTCACCATCACCCTGCCCCGCGCGGTTGGAGCCGCCCTCCCATGACCGATAATCCCGTGGACGTGGCCTTCATCGACGACGATCCGGCCCTGCGCGCGGCCAACGTGCAGGCGCTGATGCTGGCCGGCCTTACCGTCGCCGGCTACGGCTCGGCGCTGGAGGCGCTGGAGGTGATCGACGCGGACTTTCCCGGCGTCGTCGTCACCGACATCCGCATGCCGCGCATCGACGGGCTGGAGCTGTTCCGCCGGCTGAAGGTCCGCGACGCCGACCTGCCGGTGATCCTCATCACCGGCCACGGCGACATCGCCATGGCGGTGGATGCCATGCGCGAGGGCGCCTACGACTTCCTCGCCAAGCCCTATGCCTCCGAGCGGCTGGTCGCCAGCATCCGCCACGCCCTCGACCGCCGTCGGCTGGTGCTGGAAAACCGCGAGCTGAAGCGCGCCGTCGCCACTGCGCAGGACGACCTGCCGCTGCTCGGCACCAGCGCGGTGATGGCGCGCCTGCGCCAGATGCTGCGCCAGATCGCCGACGCCGACGTGGACGTGCTGGTGGAGGGGGAGACCGGCTCCGGCAAGGAGGTGGTGGCGACCGCCCTCCACCGCTGGAGCCGCCGCGCGACGCGCCCGCTGGTGGCGGTGAATTGCGGCGCCCTGCCGGAGACGGTGATCGAGAGCGAATTGTTCGGCTACGAGGCCGGCGCCTTCACCGGGGCGCTGAAGAAACGGGTGGGGCGCATCGAGCATGCCCACGGCGGCACGCTCTTCCTCGACGAGATCGAGGCCATGTCGCCGGCCCTCCAGGTGAAGCTGCTGCGCGTGCTGGAAGCGCGCGAGATCGCCCCGCTCGGCACCAACGAGACGCGGCGGGTGGATATCCGCGTCGTCGCCGCCTCGAAGGTGGACCTGCCGGCGCTGGTCAAGCAGGGCAGCTTCCGCGAGGATCTCTATTACCGCCTGCACGTCGCCGCCGTGCGCATTCCGGCCCTGCGCGAGCGGCGGGGCGACGTGCCCCTGCTGTTCGGCCATTTCCTCGCCCGCGCCGCCGAGCGCTTCAACCGCCCCCCGCCGGAGCTGGACGCCGGCGTGCTCCGGCACCTCGCCGGGCACGACTGGCCGGGCAATGTGCGCGAGCTGGTGCATTATGCCGAGCGGGTGGCGCTGGGGCTGGTGGAGCCCGAGCCCGCCGCCGCTCCGGCCGAAACCGTCGGCGGGACAGGCACCCTGCCGGAGCGCGTCGACGCCTTCGAGGCGCAGGAAATCCGCGCCGCGCTGGAGGCCAGCAAGGGCGACGTGCAGGCCACCGTCGCCGCCCTCGGCATCCCCCGCAAGACCTTCTACGACAAGCTCCGCCGCCACGGCATCGACCAGACGGCCTATCGGGGCGGGCGATAGGCGCGTCCTGCGGCGGCAGGTCCTTGCCGACCCCACCGCAGCGCAGCGATGCCCAAGCCGCCGTCGCAGGCCCGCTCGCGCGCAAGCCCTCCCGCACCGCAGCAACGATTCCTGCCGGGCGCCAAACGGCAGGGCTTGCGCCGGCCCTGCGTATGATTAAACAATCCCTCCATTGACTTGCGTGCGGGGAAACAACCGCGGCGCTCCTCGGCTTCCAAAGCTCAGGAGCGAAGCCACCCGCTTATGTTTCCCTTGGCACGGAGCTGACCCATGGCGGATTCCGCCTCTATTCCCCCCATCCTCCACATCATCACGCCGCTCGCGCATGTGAGCCCGTTCGACGTGAACATGGCCGCCGACGCCGGCTACCTCACCATCGCGCAATATTCGCGGGTGAAGCTGGAGGAAGTCCGCGACCTGACGCAGGACATGATGTTCTCCCGCGCCCCGCAGGCGGCGCCGCGCACCGGCCTGTTCATCGGCGGCAAGGATGCCGCGCTCGCCTTCGACATGGCGGACGCCGCGAAGGCCTCCATCTTCCCGCCCTTCGAGATTTCCATCTTCCCCGATCCGGCCGGCTCCTTCACCACGGCGGCCGCCATGATCGCCAAGGTGGAGCAGGCGCTGGTGAAGGTCCGCCCCGACGGATTGAAGGGCGCCAAGGTGCAGATCTACGGCGCCACCGGCGTGGTGGGCTCGGTGGCCGCCGTGATCGCCGCGAGCGCCGGGGCGGACGTGACCCTCGTCAGCCATCGCGAGGTCGCGGCGGTGGAGGAGAAGGCGCGGGACATCAAGACCCGCTTCGGCCTCGACGTCGCCTGCACCGCCGCCGTGACCGATGCGGACAAGGCGGCGCTGGTGCCCTCCGCCGAGGTCATCCTCGCCACCGGCAAGGCGGGCGTGGAAATCCTCAACGCCGCGCACCTCGAAGCCGCGAAGAACCTCATCGTGGCGGCGGATGTGAACGCCGTGCCCCCCGCCGGCATCGCCGGCATCGGCGCCCATGATGCGGCGGCTCAGTTGCCCCACGGCATCGGGATCGGCGCCCTCGCCATCGGCAATCTCAAATACGCGGTCCAGCACACCCTGCTGAAGCGCATGTGCGAGACCACCACCCCGCTCTTCATCGACCTTCCGGTGGTGTTCGAGCTGGCGAGAACCCTGGACGCCTGAACCATGCGCACGATCACGTCTTCTCCCCGCCGGCTCCGCGCCCGCCGCGCGGGGACGGCCGGCGTTTGCCGCGCACAGGAGGTGCGGGCATGACCTCACCCAAGACCGCTCCATCTCACCCCCTCGCCACCGACCCGGCCCCGCTGCCCGGCGGCATCAGCCTCGCCCGCCAGGTCGCGCCCCTCGTGGAGGCACTGGTGACGGAGGCGACGCTGCTGCGCCTCGCCGTCTCCACCGGCCCGCTGGGTTGTCGCATCGTCGATGCCGGCATCTCGGTGCCCGGCTCGCTGGAGGCCGGGCGGCGCATCGCCGAGATCTGCCTCGGCGGCCTCGGCAAGGTGGCGCTCGTGCCCGGCGGGCGCTTCTCGCCCTTCGACACTCTGGTGAGCGTTTCCACCACCGATCCCGTCACCGCGTGCCTTGCCAGCCAGTATGCCGGCTGGAGCCTGTCCCACGGGGATTTCTTCGCGCTGGGCTCCGGTCCCGGCCGGGCCATGGCGGCGGTGGAGCCGCTGTTCGCGGAACTCGGCTGCCGGGACCGGGGCGATCACGTCGCCCTCGTGCTGGAGACGGGCGTCGCCCCGCCCGCCGAGGTGGTGGAGGAGGTGGCGAGCCGCTGCGGCGTCACGCCGGAGGCCGTCACCTTCATCCTCACCCCCACCTCGTCGCTCGCCGGCACGGTGCAGATCGTCGCCCGCGTGCTGGAAGTGGCGCTGCACAAGGCGCACGCGCTGCACTTCCCGCTGGAGCACATCGTGGATGGCATCGGCTCCGCCCCGGTGGCGCCGCCCTCGCCGGACTTCCTCACCGCCATGGGGCGCACCAACGACGCGGTGCTCTATGGCGGCGACGTGCAGCTCTTCGTGCGCGGGTCGTCCGAGGCCGCGCAGGATCTGGCGAAGCGCCTGCCATCGCTGGCCTCGCGCGACTATGGCCGGCCCTTCGCCGAGATCTTCGCGGGCTATGACTGCGACTTCTACAAGGTGGACCCGCTGCTGTTCTCCCCCGCCCGCGTCACCGTGACGGCCATGGAGCAGGGCACAAGCTTCACCGCCGGCGGCTTCGACGCCAACCTCATCGCCCGCTCCTTCGGGGTGTGAGGTGGCCGGCTTCGTGATCTTCGCCGAGCGGGTGGACTGGCACACCCGCTCGCTGGTGGCTGCCCTGAAGGCGCGGGGCGTGAAGCCCCGCATCGTCTCGCTGCGCGCCTGCGGCTTCGCCGTGGGCGAGACCGCGCACGGGCTCCTGCTGCCCGGCTTCGGCGACGATCTGCCGGAGGCCTGCTTCGTGCGCTCGGTGCCCGCCGGCACGCTGGAGCAGGTGACCCACCGGCTCGGCGTGCTGCATGCGCTGGCCGCGCTGGGGGTCCGCGTGATGAACGATGCCCGCGCCATCGAGCGCTGCGTGGACAAGAGCGCCACCACCTTCCTCCTCGCCCATGCGGGCCTGCCGACGCCCCGCACCCTCGTGATGGAAGACGCCGCCACCGCCCGCATGCTGGTGGACTCAGCCCCCGGCGACAGCGTGCTGAAGCCACTGTTTGGCGCGCAGGGTCGCGGGCTGGAGCGCATTCCGCCGAAGGGCGCGCTGCCGGAGTCGGAACAGGTGGGCGGCGTCTATTATTTGCAGGATTTCGTGTCGGCCCCGGCCCAGGGCGGGCCGGATGCCATTCACGAGGATTTCCGCGTGTTCGTGGTGGGTGCCCGGGCCGAGGCAGCCATGGCCCGCCGGGCGAAAGGCTGGATCACCAACATCCATCAGGGCGCCACCGGAGCGGAGGTGGCGGCGGAGGGACTTCTGGCGGACTATGCCGTGCGCGCCGCGGCGGCCGTGGGTGCCAGCTATGCCGGCGTCGACCTCATCCGCGATGCGGAGGGGCGGCTGAAGGTGCTGGAGGTGAATTCCATGCCGGCCTGGCACGGCCTGTTCGACGCCACCGGCCGCAACATGGCCGAGCCGCTGGCCGCCTGCCTCATCGGTGAGCGGGTGAGCGCCTGAGCGGCGCCGGAGACCGACATGCGCGTTCTGGTGCTGGAATATGTGACCGCGGGCGGCATGCGGCGCGAGACCCTGCCGCCCAGCCTTGCCGCCGAGGCGGCGCTGATTCGCGACGCCATGCTGGCCGACCTCGCGGCCCTGCCCACGCCGCCGGACATCCTCACCACCTGCGACGAGCGCCAGCCGCTGGCGGGCGCGATTCGCGTGGGGCTCGACACCAGCGCCTGGGTGCTGTGGCGGCAGCTCGCGGACGAGGCGGATGTGATCTGGCCGGTAGCGCCGGAGACCGGCGGCATCCTCGCCGATCTGGTGCGCATGCTGGCGGCGAGCGGCAAGCCGGTTCTGGCCTCCACACCCGAGGCCATCCTGATCGCGACCAGCAAGCTGGAGACCGCCCGCCGCCTTGCCGCCGCGGGCGTGCCGCACATCCCCACCTATCCTCTGGCCGAGGCACCCGACATTCCCGGCGCCCGCATCACCAAGCCGGACGACGGCGCCGGCTGCGACGCCACCTTCCTCTGGCCCGCCGGCGTGCCGGCCACCCCGGAGGCGACGGAGGGCGTCGTGATCCAGCCTTATGTGGCAGGGGAGGCCGCCAGCCTCTGCGTTCTGGTGCAGGCGGGGGAGGCACGCCTCCTCACCGTGAACCGGCAGCACATCGTGGTCCAGGACGGCCGCCTCTCCCTCTCCGGCCTCACCGTGGGGGCGCAGGAGGACGACGGGCAACTGGCCGGGCTGACCCGGCAGGTGGTCGCAGCCTGCCCCGGCCTCGACGGCTTCATCGGCATCGACATTATCTTGACCGAGGCAGAGCCCGTGGTGGTGGAGATCAACCCCCGCCTCACCACCGCCTATGCCGGCCTCGGCCGGGCGCTGGGCCTGAACCCCGCCACCCTCCTCGCGACCTTCGCGGCCGGCGCTGCTGGGGCGTCCCGTCCTGCCGTGACCGTGGAGCTGGCCCTTACATGAGCAACCTCCTCATCGGCTGGGACGTGGGCGGCGCCCACCTCAAGCGGGCGGTCCTGGCGCCCGATGGATCGCTGGTATCCATCCACCTCGCACCCTGCGCCCTCTGGCAGGGTCTCGACCGGCTGCGGTCGGCGATGGCGAGCATGCCCCCCGTCTCCGGACGGTCCGTGGTGACGATGACGGGCGAACTCGTCGACCTCTGGCCTGACAGGGCCACCGGTGTCATCGATATCGCCACCGAATTGGGGGTGCTACTGGGAGCTGACACCCGCATTTATGCGGGTCGAGCCGGTTTTGTCAGCCTGTCCGAAGCCCATCTGAATACCTCTGATATCGCCTCTGCCAACTGGCACGCCACCGCTGCGGCCTTGGCCGCGATCGCAGGCGACGGCATCCTCGCCGATATCGGATCGACGACTACCGACCTCATTCCATTTGCCGGCTCGCAACCTTGCTTTCGTGGCTATTCGGATGCCGCCCGGCTGGAGACGGGAGAGCTGGTCTATTCCGGCGTCGCGCGCACGCCGGTGATGGCGCTGGCGCAGTCACTGCCGTTTCGCGGGCGGTTGGTTCCGCTCATGGCGGAGCATTTCGCGACCACGGCCGACATGCATCGGCTGACGGGCGAACTGCCGGACGGGGCGGACCTTCATCCTGCCGCCGATGGCGGGGAGAAGACGTGCGAAGCCAGCGCCCGCAGGCTTTTGCGCATGGTGGGGCGCGATCTTGGACCATCGACGATGGCCGAGGCAAAGGCCCTCGCGGCGGCGGCGGCGGAGGTGCAAATGCACCGCCTCCACATGGCGCTCGCGCAGGTCTTCTCGGCCGGAGGCGTGTCCCCGGATGCGCCCTTGATCGGGGCGGGGGTGGGCCGCTTCCTGGTCGGAAGACTGGCCCAGAGGGTGGGTCGCCCCTATCTGCACGCCGGGCTGCTGCTGTCGGGCGACACCCGTCTGGCAGGCCTCGCCGCCGATTGCGCCCCGGCCGTAGCCGTGGCGCGGCTCGCATTCAGTTAGCCGGCTATATCGTCACTTGCTGCCATCGGGCTTGAACTGGGCGAGAAAGGCTATGAGGTCTGCCCGCTCCGGCTCGCTCTTGATGCCGGCGAATGCCATTTTCCCCTTCGGCGCCAGATGCTTGGGGTTCTCGATATAGTCGTTCAGGTTGGCGTCGTCCCACACCTTGCCGGCGGCGGCGCCGTCCTTGAGGTCCTGGGAATAGGCATAGCCTTCGAAGTGCGCCCACTTGGCCCCGACGATTCCGTTCAGCGGCGGCCCCACCTTGACCTTCGCATCCGGGCCAACCGCATGGCAGGCCATGCATTTCTTGAAAATCGTCTCGCCTTTGGCCACATCCGGATCGGCATGGGCCGCGCCAGTTGCAGTGAGAAGCAGAGCTGCGGAAACGAGCAGTGCGCGCATCGAGGCGTTCCTCTTTGTGTTTATGTCGAAGATATTTTGTCGGCTCAATTCAGGACGAGGATTTCGCCTTCTCCGCCGGCCAGCCGGTTGCCGACGAGCCGCACCGCCCTGCCTGACAACTGCCCGCCGAACAGCGCAGCTAAGTCCGGCACCCGTCTGGCCAGCAGCTTCAAGGCTATGAAATCCTGAGGGCCGGCCTCGATAAAGCCCGGCGCCAGGGCATCGGGAGCGGTGGCCACGAGGACGGTACCCCGCTTCATGCCACGGCCCGCGCCGGGACCAAGCCGTCCCGCAATCGCCAATGTGCCGGCTAACAAGCCGTCAGCCGCACACGTCCCGGCATTGCCGCCCACCAGGATCAGGCCGCCACGCAGCCGCGCGCCCAGGCCGTCCCCCACCGAGCCGGCGATGGAAACGACACCGCCCCGCATGCCTTGCCGCTCGCCCGGCTGCGGGCCGCCGACGCGGTCGCCGGCATTGCCGAAAACCTCGATCCGCCCGCCACTTAGGCCGGCGGCGAGCCCATCTCCGGCATCTCCCGAGATGGTGAGACGCCCGCCGCTCATGCCCGCGCCCGCCGCCGCGCCGACGCTGCCCTCGATCCGAACCTCACCGGCGGTCATGCCGGCGCCCACATGGTCGAGCCGCCGATCTCCGGAGATGACGAGCCCGTCCTGTTCGGTGGCCTCCACCGCGAATAGGTCGCCCAGCAGAGCCGTGCCGGTCCCGAACGGCAGGCTGCGGGCCGCCACATCGGCCACGTTCGCGCCAGCCAGCGCCGCGGGCAGAAGGCTCGATGCATCCACCCGCGCGGCGAGGGGGGCTTTCAAGGTCAGGCGGAATCCGCTCATCGTCCCGCCTCCGGGGTCGCGCCGGAAACCGGCGCCATCAGTTGATGCAGCTTGAAATGGAAGGGTCCGAGGTTGCCGCCGTAATTGCCGGCATCCACCGCCACCACCCCGCCCGCGGCACCGAGGCCGCACACGGCGGTGATGCCGGCGCGCATGCTGTCCGCCACCTCGCCCTCGCTCAGGCCGTCGATGACGATTTCCAGCACGCTCTCAACTTCAGCCGGCAAAGCAGTCTTGGCGATGCCGCGCAGGGTCGGGCAATAGGCCTCGTTGGAGGAGGCGATCAGGCCGGCATATTTGGACCCAACCTTGGAGCCGGAGCGCACGACCCCGCCGGGGAAGGGCATGATGGCGCCGCGCACCTGCCCCATGGCCGCCACCGCAGCCTCCGCAGCCGCAAGGGCCGCCGGGCGCGAGCGGGCGAGAATGAGGAAGTTGCCGCCCCCCACCGCCGCCGTGGTCGAGCCGACGATCTCGTCGCAGACGAACTCGCCCTCCATCACGGGAATGCGCCAAATGCGGCTGCCACCAAGGTTTTTCGATATCTGGTGGCCATCACCGAAATAGCGCAGCGCCTTGCCGAGCGGCACGGCGGCGCCGCCCTGAAGGCCCGCATAAAGCGCCGAGGTGGGCGAGGTGAGCACGCATTGGCCGGCCCGAAGCGGCACGATCTTCTTAAGGTCCTTGAGGGACATGGCGAAGATGAGCACGGCATAGCCGGGGCGCCCGTCCGGCGTCTCGGCGGCGGGAATCTCCCGTTCGATAGCCGCCTCACAACCACAACCGATGACCGAGGTCGCGAACCCCGTGAGGCTCGCCGCCGCCGTATGCGCCCAGCGCGGCGTATCGGCGGTGATGATCAGGCGCGTCCCCGCCATGGGAAACGCCTCGGCGAAGCTGTCGCGAATCTCGACGCCGTTGATGATGAGGGGGGCCGGCGCGCTCACGGCTTCAGCTCCACGATCTCGGGGCCCTGGCCGCCGCGGATTTCGCTGTCGGCGATCTGGTAATGGCTGGATTTCAGGCCCACCGCCTCGTCGAACCACCGCTCCAAACGCTTGTCCATCAACGGATCGGAGGGCGGATGCACCGCATAGGTGCGCCCTTCGGTGAGGGCGACGATCTCGCCATTCACCACCACGACCTCGCCGTCTTTCATCACGAGACGCGGGTGGGCGAACATGGCCTCGCGGTCGGCCTGATCCTCATAGAGCACCACGTCCGCCCGCGCGCCGGGGCCGAGGTGGCCGCGATCCTTGAGGCCCAAAGTGCGGGCCGGCGCGGCGCGGGTGACGACGGCGATCTCCTCTAGCGTGTATTCGCGGGCGATGCTTTCAAGCCGGGTGTGGGAGCGCGCGGCCTTGTGGATCTGCCGCAGGTGATGGTCGCGGAACGGCTTGTCCATCAGCAGGCGGATGAGGTGCGGATAGGAGGTGAAGGGGCCGCCGTTGGGATGGTCCGTGGTGAGGTAGACCCGCCAGGGGTCCTCAATGAGCAGGAACAGCTCAAGCCCGATGGCCCATTGCAGGGCGTTCACGAAGGACGTGTCGCGGTAGTTGAACGGCACCACGCCGCAGGCCGCATCCATTTCGATATCCATGCCGATCCACTTCTTGGGATCGGCGATGTTGTGGTTGCGGTATTGCGACATGAGGTCGGCCGAGGCGGTCACCGTCTGGCCGAACATGATCTGGCCCACGTCCACCGAGATGTGCGGCATGGCGTTCACCGCTTCCGCGATCTCGGCGGCGCCGGAAGAGAAGTGGCGGTCGCCCTCGGTGCCGTAGGAGTGGAACTGGATGTGGGTAAGGTGGAGGGGAAAGCCCTCCGTCGCCCCCATGGTCGCGAGCGTGGTCTTCACATTGCCCGGAATGCCGAGGTTGCAGCCGTGCAGGTGGATGGGATGGGGAACGCCCAGCTCCGTCACCGCCCGTTGCAGCGTATTGAGGATGCGCCGGGGCGTCATGTCGTAGAAGGGGCCGGCCTCGTCCAGATCGAGGTTTCGGCCGTTGAACTTGAAGGCGTTGATGCCGCCGGGATTGACGATCTTGATGGCGCAGCTCTGGGTCGCCTTGAGCATCCAGGCCACATAGTCATTGATCGCCTGCTGGCCTTCGCCCATGGCGATCAGGCGCAGCAGGAAGTCGTCATTGCCCAGCACCAGGAACCCGCCGGTGTCGATGTTCGGGATGTCCGCCATCTCGAGATGGGCATGGCGGGCGTTGGCGCCCACCACGGCCGGCTCGAACACCGCCGTATAGCCCATCTGCGAATAGCGGCAGCCGGTGGCGTGGGTGGTCGGCGCCGCCCGCCCGCCACCACAGCCGCAGAAATCGCCGAACGGCTCGGGGAAAAGGGCGCGGTCCTCGTTCATGAGGAGGCGGCCGAGATTCACCTTGCCGCCAGCGATATGGCTGTGCAGGTCGATGCCGCCGGCGAGTACGATGCAGCCGGAGGCGTTCACCACCTCCTCGCTGCCGCCCGGCCCCGGATCGGCGATGACGCGGCCGTCCTCGACGACGACATCGCGCACCTGGTCGATGATGCCGTTGGCGGGATCGAACACCCGCCCGCCGGTGACGCGCGTCCTCATGCGCCCCTCCCAAGGTTGGCGAGGATGGCGGAGGCCGCCTCGGCGACGCTGGGAAGCTCGGCGGGGCGCAGGCCCTGGAGCGGAAGGCAGACGACGGAATCCATGCGGAAGACATGCCCCGGATGATCGACGCCGGGGGTGCCGACGGGGATGAACACGTCCGGCTCGCGGGCAAACGACGTGTCGGGATGGGCGAGGGCGATGACCGGACCGGCCGTGAAGTCCGGGGGCGGATCGGGCCGGAAGGCGCTGGCGTGGAGCAGGAGGTCCGCGTCCTCCAGCGCCGTTTCGGTCGCGTAGAGGTCCGGCGCGTGGCGGGAGGTGCCGGCGCCGATCACCGTGCGCAGGGGATAGCCGAAGCGCCAGAGCGCAAGCTGGTGGGCGCCCGTCACGTTGTCGCGTCCGCCAAGAGGCAGCACCGCCGCACGGGTGGTGGGAGAGAGGAGGTCGACCGCTTCGGCGGCGGAGCCGGCGACAGCAGCCGCATCTGAAGCCGGCAGTGTCGCGGCGTTCCAGGTGAAGACGCTGTAGCGCGCCGCGCGCAGCAGGCCTGCAAGCTCCGCCAGCGAGGCTCCGGCTAGGCCCGGCAGCACCGGAACGGCGCCGATGTCGCGGCCGGCGAGGGCGGACGCCAGCATGGCGCCGGCCGTGGCCACCTGTTCGGGCGGCACGCGGATTTCGCTCAGCTCATGGCCGGCGAGCGCCTTGCGCGAGGCGTCCGAGAACGGCGCGCCGATCATCACCACCCGGCGGGCGGAGGGGGCGAACAAAGGGGCGGCGTCGCCGCCTTCGCCCGCGCGCACCGGCATGATGCGCTCGAACAGGCGGCCGAAGCTCGCGGCGGGATCATCGCCGAACACCACCAGCAGGTCGCAGCGGTTGCGCACTTCGGCGAGCGTCGCGGCGATCCACCCCCGGCGCGCCAGGCGGTCGAGATTGGCGAACAGCCCGGCCGACGCGGAATGGTCAATGCTCGCGCCCGCCGTCATGGCGATATCGTAGAGCCGCCGGTGCCCTTCGAGATCAGCGCCGAGCCCGGAGAAGACGGACGCACGCGCCGCCTTCAGGTGGCCCGCCGCAGCCGCCGCAGCCTCGGCAAGGCTTACGGGCGCGCCGTTGACGCGGGGAGAAGGGGGAGGCACGTCGCCACGCGCCAGGAGGCGGGCGGCATCGGCGCAGGCCTTGCGCGGCATCACCACGCGGCCGGCGACGGCCACCTCGATGTCGTCGCAGCCGAGGCCGCAGAACCCGCACACCACGTCTCGCACGATGCGGGGGGCATCGGCTTCGGTCGTTTCGCCCGATGACATGAGGCTCACCCCTGCCCGGAAGAGGCGTCGCACGGCACGGCCGGCGAACAAAAGCCCAGCATCGGCGCGAAGCCGGCTCCAAAACGGGGGTCAAGCGAGAAGAGAACGGGACTCAAGCGGTAACTGGCCATGGCTTTGCCTTGGGATTGATGGACCCAATCAAGACGCCGCGGCGGTTGCCCGCTTGTCGTTGCAGTGCGCTTCGGAAAGATCCGTGCGCCATGCGTCTGTTCTTGGCGGGGACGCTAACACAGCGAAGCGGAGCCGAAAACCCGTCACATGTGCGGCGCCTGCGAGAAGGATTTGTGCGGCGCGGAAACGATTTACTTGAAGCAGGTGATTTCTGCTTCCGCCTGCGCCCGGCGCAGTTCGGCGATGGTGTCTTCATATTGGGGCGTGTTGCGGAAGATGTTCGCCGCCTGCCCCACGCCCTGCCGCATGGAGAGAATGGTCTCGGCCGCGACATAATGGTCATAGGGCAGGATCGAGGCGAGCGTGTCCACCGAGCAGGAACAGCGCGCCATGGCTTCCCGGGTCTGGCCGTTGGCGGCCATGCAGCCGAACACGTAATCGACGCGCGCGGAGGTGGGATAATCGTTGTCGCTGGCGCTCGCCGCAGCCGCCGCCCCGCAGAGGGTGAGCAGCAGGGCGCCGGCCTCAATGGCCCGTCGGATCATAACCGATGCTCTCCTCCCACAGGGCGCCGCCCGGCGCCTCGGCCTTGATGGCCAGCCGCACGATCTGGCCGGGAACCTCCGGCGACACCTCGAACGTATAGACGAGCGTTTCGAGCCCGCGCATCCGCGCGGCGTTGGGATCGCCCTTGAACGGGCTCACCGCGACGCGCCAGCCCTTCACCGTCTGCCCGCCCACGGTGAGGTCGGTTGCGGTGACGGTGGCGGCATCGCGCAAAGCAGTGCGGATGGCGGTCTTGAAGTAGCGGGGATTCCCCTTGAGCCGCCCCGACAGGTCGCCGAGGTGGTTCTCGAGGAAAAGAAGCAGCATGGGGTTGGTGGTCACGCCCTCGAACGGCCCGGCGGCGTGGTGGCGCTCCGGCGAGAAGAAATCGACCTTCACGTCACGCGCATCGCCCCCGCCCGCGCTCGTCTCGATCATGAGAACCACGCGATCCTCGAAGGTCGCCCCGAGTTCGGGATTGGCCACCTTGCGGGCATATCGATAGGTGAGCGTCTGGCCGGCCTTGGTGTTGGCGAGCTGCGGCTCCTCGAACAGCAGCGTCGCCGCGTCAGGGGTGGCCGGCTGGGAGGCGGCCTGCGCCTCGGCACCGCTCGCCGCCTGCGGCATCACGAGGGCGCCGCCGGAGAACAGGGCGGCCATGGAGACGAGCCAGAGGCCCAGCGCACGATTGAGGCTCACGATGCGGCTCCTTCGGGCGTCTTCGCGGGCGCCCCGCCGATGGTGCGATAGACGTAATCCGGGGCGACCGCCGCCGCCTCCCCCGTCGCCAGCGCCTCGACGCGGGCGTGGAAGGGCGAGAGCGAGCAGGCCGGGTCGGTCGCCGCCGCATCACCCACCAGCGCCATGGCCTGGCAGCGGCAGCCGCCGAAGTCCATCTCCCGCCGGTCGCAGCTGCGGCAGGGCTCGCGCATCCAGTCGGTGCCGCGAAAGGCGTTGAAGGCCGGCGAGGCACGCCAGATATCGCCCAGCGCGTGGTCGCGCACGGACCAGAATTCGAGGTTCGGGATGCTTTCCGCCGCATGGCAGGGCAGCACCCGGCCGGTGGGCGTGACATTCAGCGTGCGCCGCCCCCAGCCGCCGGAGCAGGGCTTGGGATAGCGGGCGTAATAGTCCGGGATCACCATGTCGATGACGAGGATGCCTTCGAGCCGCCGCCGCGCCTCCTCCACCAGCGCCACGGAATGATCCACGTCCGGGCGGGCGGGCATGAGGGCAGCGCGGTTCGCATAGGCCCAGCCGTAATACTGGGTGTGCGCCACCTCCAGCCGGCGGGCCTTCAGCGCCACGGCAAGGGCGATGATGTCCTCCACCTCATGGATGTTGCCGCGATGGATGACGGCATTGAGCGTCAGGGGCAGGCCGAGGTCGGTGACCTTGCGGGCGAATTCCAGCTTCGCCGCGTGGCCGCCCTTGTATCCGCCGATGCGGTCGCCGGTCTCGGCGCTCGCCCCCTGCACGGAGAGCTGCACATGGTCGAGCCCCGCATCCGAGAGCGCGTCGATCATGCCGGAGGCGCGACCGATGCCGGAGGTGATGAGGTTGGTGTAGAGCCCCTCCGCCGCGCAATGGGCGGTCAGCTCCACGAGGTCTGGCCGGGCGGTCGGCTCGCCGCCGGAGAGGTGGACGTGGAGGATGCCCAGCGCCGCCGCCTCGCTCAGCACCCGCTTCCAGGTGGCGGTGTCCAGCTCCGCCTCGCGGCGCTCCAGCTCCAGCGGGTTGGAGCAATAGGGACAGCGCAGGGGGCAGCGATGGGTCAGCTCGGCGAGGATGCCGATGGGATGGCCGACCGGGGGCGCCACCGCCGGGCGGGGCGCCTCGCGCACCTCGGTACGGATATCGCTGCCGATCCCGCTCATGTCTCGATCACCCGGCGCGCGATGAGGCTGCCGATCATGTCCTTGACGTCATCGGCGATCACCTCGCGCTTTTCGTCGTAGCGGGCGGCGAGGGCATCCACGATCTCGGCGCAGGTGCGCTTTCCGTCCACCAGTTCCAGCACGGCGGCGGCGATCTCGTCGATGTCGAACGCCCGCTCCGGCGCCAGCAGCACATGGCGGGCGCGCACCTGATCGTATTTGAGCTTCACGCCACGGGGCAGGCGCGGAACGTCGGTTTCCTCGGCGCGCATCTCATTCCCCGACGATGGCGACGCCCGGTCGCCAGGCACCCGGCGCGGGCCAACCCGGCGCCACATAGGCGAGATAGAGCGCGTCCAGCTGCGCCCACAGCACCTCGGTCTTGAAGGTGAGGGCGCGGATGACGGCGCGCTGCTCGGCCGCCGTGCGGGCGTGCTGCTTCACGTATTCGAGGGCGAAGTCCGCATCCTTCGGCGCCTGGTCGAGGCGGCGGCGGAAATAGGCGACGACGGTCTCGTTGATGAAATCGTAGTGCTCCAGCATCCCCGAGATGCGCTCGGCATGGATGCCCGGCGCGAACAACTCGGTGAGCGAGGAGGCCACCGCCTCCAGCAAGGTGTTCTCCGCCACGAAGCGCACATAGGCTTCCACCGCGAACTTGGTGGCCGGCAGGGCGCCTTCCCTGGAGACCACATAATCCCGGTCGAGGCCGAGGCCGTCTGTCAGCACCAGCCAGCGCTCGATGCCGCCGGAATCCGCGCCGAAGCCGTCATGGTCGGTGATGCGGTGCAGCCATTCCCGGCGCAGCTCGCGGTCGTCGCAGCGGGCCATCAGCGCCGCATCCTTGCGGGGGATGGCGGACTGGTAACAGTAGCGGTTGAGCGCCCAGGCGCGGACCTGATCGCGGTTCAGCCGGCCGGAATGCAGCAGCTTATGGAAGGGGTGGAGGTTGTGGTAGCGCGTCGCGCCCACCGCGCGCAGCGCCGCCTCAAGCCCTTCTGGGGAGAGGGGCTCCTGCGGCGCGGGCAAAGGCGGGAAATCGGCGGGAAGATCGGCCGCTTCGGCCAGCACCCGGACGGTGGCTTGCGCGCTCATAGGGTGAACTCCATTCCATCCCGGGCGACCGTCCAGCCGGCCGATTCCACGGCGCGGTGCTCATCGGAGCCATCGATCAGCGCGGGATTGGTGTTGTTGATGTGAATGAACACCCGGCGCGCCACCGGCAGATCGGCAAGCAGCGCCACCGTGCCATCCGTGCCGGACATGGAGAGGTGCCCCATGCGCGCGCCCGTCTTGGTGCCGATGCCGGCGGTGATCATCTCGTCGTCGCGGTAGAGCGTGCCGTCGAAGAACAGAAGGTCGGCCCCGGCGATGCGCCGGCGCAGGCCATCCGTCACGGCGGCACAGCCAGGCACGTAGACGAGACGGCGTCCGGCGGACGTGATCGTCACACCCACGGTGGAGCCGGATTCCTCGCCGATCACGAGAGAAGCATCCTCGCGCCAGAGCGGCACCTTGCCGGGCACGGTGAAGAATTCCATGGTCAGGCCCGGCACCGGCGAGAACGGCACGTCGAACGAGACGGGCTCCCGGCGCACCAGCGCCCTGGACACCACGTCGAAGACCTGGTTCTGCGCGATCAGCGTGAGCGTGTCGGCCGTGCCGTATACCTCGAACGCCTGCTGCTCCCGCAAGGTCAGCAGACCGGCGATGTGGTCCACGTCACCATTGGTGAGGACGACGGCGCGAATGGGGCTGTCGCGGCCATCCACCCGAGGCTGAAGCGCCCGGGTCGCGGCGATCTGGGCCCGCAGATCGGGCGAGGCATTCAGGAGCACCCACGAGGCACCGTCCTCCGAGACGGCGATGCTCGACTGGGTGCGGGGTGTGACCCGTGGATCACCCATCCATGCCAGTTGGCACACCGGACAGCGGCAGTTCCACTGGGGAACGCCGCCGCCGGCCGCTGAACCGAGAACGATCACCTGCATGACGCGACAAACGCTCCTGCCCAATCGCTCGCGGCTCCCGACCTCGGTCGATCAGAAATCGGCCGGCAGGTAAGCAGTGACTTCCATGCCGACGCAGACTTCGCAGACCTGGGGCTTGTTCCAGCGCATGATGCTTTCCTCCTGTGTGCTCTTACGATCCTTATAAGAAGATCATAAGAAATTGATGTAACGAGGTTTTTCGCTACAACGGAGTCGAATATTGGCAGCCGAATCGGTTCCCGCAAGTGAAATCTGATGGTGCATTGCAATACTTCTGGAGCACATCAGTGCGGTGACGGTGCGGACAGGTCGAGCATGAAGCCGCGTCCCCGCACTGTCGCCACCTGGGGGCCGCCCGCGCGCCCCACCGGCGCGAGCTTGGTGCGCAGATAGCCCACGTAGACGTCCACCACGTTTAGTGAGGCGCCGCCCTGGCTGGCCCAGAGCCGGTCGAAGATCTCGCCGCGGGCGATCGGGCGGTTGGGGCTGGCCATGAGCAGGGCCAGAAGGTCAGCCTCGCGCTCGGTGAGCCGCACATGCACCTCGCCGAACTTCGCCGTGCGGGTGGAGGGATCAAGCACGAGCCGCCCCGCCATCACGCGGTCGGCGTGGCTTTCGCCGAGGCGATGCAGGAGATGGGTGCGCAGCCGCGCCACCAGCTCACCAAACACGAACGGCTTGACGATGTAGTCGTCGGCCCCGGCGCCGAGGCCCTCGGCACGGTCATGCACCTCATCCTTGGCGCTCAGGAACAGGATGGGGCCGGAGTGGCCCGCGCTGCGCAGCGCCCGGCACACATCGATGCCGGAGCCGTCCGGCAGCATCATGTCGAGCACCACGGCGCAGGGATTGTATTGCCGCGCCGTCTCCAGGGCCTCGTCGGCGCGGCCCACGACGGTCACGTCGAACCCCTCGGCGGAGAGGCCGCGGCTCAGCATGGCGCCAATGTCGCTGTCGTCTTCCACCACCAGGATGTTCATGGTTCCTCCAGTGCTTCATCGGCGTTGGCGCGGCTGCCCGCGGCCCTCTGCAGAGGGTCGCGACTGCTGGCGGCCGGTCACGCGGTCGGTCGGGGCTCGGCTGCGGTCTCGCCGGGCGCTGCGGCGGCCTGCGGGAGCGCGATCGCCACCCGGGTGCCACCCTTCTCCCCGTCCTCCAGTGTGATACGTCCGCCGTGCCGCGTCACCACCCAATCGGCGAGGGCAAGGCCCAGGCCGAAACCCTCGCCAGCGCCCAGCCGCGCGCCGCGCGCGAACAGGCGGGTCCGGGCGTCGGGCGCAATGCCGCACCCGTCGTCGGTGATGCTGATGGTGTCCACCCCATGCCCGTCCGCATCCGTCCCGTGCGTGACCGCCACGGTGACGCGGGTGAGCGGGCGTCCGTGGCGCAAGGCGTTGTCGATGACCCCTTCCACCACCTGCCGCAGCCATTCGCGATCGGCATGCACGAGAAACGCCGGCTCCGGCGCGTGCAGCACCAGCGCCACGCCTTGCCGCCGCGCCACCGGCTCCAGCCCCGCCACCGCGTCGGCAAGCAATGGTGCAAGGGGCGTGTCCTGAAACACCAGCTCGATCTCCCCACTCTCGGAACGGGCGACCCGCAGCAGATCCTCCACCCGGCGGTGGAGCATGCCCGCGCGCTTGCGGATGGTGGCGAGGACCGTGCGGCTCACGCTCTCCGGGATGGCCGGCGCCCGCTGGGTGACGTCGCACTCGCCGATGATGACGGTCAGCGGCGTGCGCAGCTCATGGCTCACATCGGCGAAGAAGCGCCGCCGGGAGGCATCGATGGCGGCCAGGCGGGCATTGGCCTCGGTCAGGTCCGCCGTGCGGTCGGTGATGGTCTTTTCCAGCTCCGCCCGGTCCTGCGCGACCTTGCGCTCGCGCCGCGCCAGCAGGGCGGCCATGCGGTTGAAGCGGGCCGTCAGCACGCCCAGTTCGTCGCGCTGGCCGATGGCGAGGCGGGCGGAAAGATCGCCGCGACCGATGGCCGCGGCGGCCCGGTCGATCTCCCGCAGCCGGCCGAGCAGCGGCTGGGCCAGCGCGCGATACAGCACCAGCGCCGCCGCGAACACCGCCAGCGCCATGGCCACCGCGCCGATCCGCAGCCGGTCGGCCAGAGCCACGGCTTCCTCCCGCGCGGCGGTGACGCCGCGCCGCTCGCTCTCCACAAGCAGGGAAAGCGTCGGCCCGGCCGAGGCCGCAAACGCATTGAGGGAGCCGCGCACCCGGTCGCCCCGGCGGGCGGGATCAGGATCACGGGTCGCGGCGGTGATCTGACGGTCCAGCGAGATGAAGTCCGCCCGCAGCCGGGCCAGCAGTCGCTCCTGCGGCCTCAGACCGTTCTGCATGTCGGGCGCCGCCTGCGCCGCCTTCACTGTGGAGGCTTCCAGCAGGGCCGAGACGCGCGAGCGCGTGTCCTCCAGCCGGCCGGCGCTCACCGTCGGGCTTTCGGTGGCGGCGATGGCGGCGAGGCCGTAATCGGACAAGCGGGCCGAGATCTCTGTCAGCACGTCGAGGCGCTGCTGGGCCGAGATGGCCGCCTCCAGCGCCCCGTCCACGGCCCGCAAGGCGATGAGCAGGCTCAGGCCCGCGAGCACCGCCAGCACGGCTGTCGCGCCCGCCAGCGCGGCCAGTTTGAAACGGATGGATCGCATCGCCGCGCGGATGCCTCCCGCCCCCTGCCGGCGGCGCCACCACTGGCCCGCTCCGGCGCGGCGGAGCCTGCCACACGAAAGCGCGCGGGCAAAAGGAAAAGGACCGCGGAAAAAAGCCCGTCGCCGCAGGCGCAGGGCGTCGCGGCGACGGGCTCTTCGGCGATCAGGTCAGCTTGAGGCTCAGGCCTGGCCGGCCTGGAGACGCTCGGCTTCCGCCTGGAGGCGCTGCTGGTAAAGGGCGGCGAAGTCCACCGGATCGATCATCAGGGGCGGGAAGCCGCCGTTGCGCACGGCGTCGGCGATGATCTGGCGGGCGAACGGGAACAGCAGGCGCGGGCACTCGATGAGCACCACCGGCTGCAGGCTCTGCTCGGGGATGTTGAGGATGCGGAACACGCCGGCATAGACCAGCTCGAAGGCGAACAGGGTGTTGCCTTCGACGCTCGCGCCGCCGTCGATCTTCAGCTCGACCTCGAACTCGCCATTGCCGCCGGGCTTGGCGTTGACGTGGATCTGGATGCTGACGTCGGGCTGGGCCGGGGGAGCGGCAAGCGAACGCGGCGCGTTCGGATTCTCGAAGGAGAAATCCTTGATATACTGCGCGAGCACGTTCAGCGACGGCGCCGCATTCGGGTTGGGGCCGCCATTCTGCGAGGCCATGCGCATCTCCATCCGTGGGGTGTTGGGTCGGCCCCGCGGGCACGACCGGAAAGCGCGGCGCTGCTAGCACGCTTTCCGCAACCGGTGCAAGGACGCGAACGGGTGAGGCACCCCGGCCTTCAACCGGAAGGATGCCTCCCGGACAGGTTTGGAGACAGGATCATGGACGATACCACCATCCCGCCACGCAAGCCGCTGAGCGAGGCCGCCAAGCGCGCGCTGGCCGAGGCCGAGGCCCGCCGTGCGGCCATCGACGCCGCCCAGAAGGACCGGCCCAAGGAGATCAACGGCCGGAACGGACCGGAGCCCGTGCGTTACGGCGACTGGGAAGTCGGCGGCATCGCCACCGACTTCTGACGGCACCTCAGCCGACCAGAGCGAGGCCGATGAGGCCGGCGATGCCCACCGCAATGCGCCACCAGCCGAACGGTGCATAGCCGTGCTTCGACACGAAATCGAGCAGCGACTTCACCACAACCACCGCCGCGCAGAACGCCGCCACGAAGCCGATGACGATGAGCAGCCCATCGTCCATGGAGAGGTTGCCGCGGTTCTTGTAGAGGTCGTAGGCGAACGCGCCGAACATGGTGGGCAAAGCGAGGAAGAACGAGAACTCAGCCGCCGCCCTCTTGTCCACGCCCAGCAGCATGGCGCCGACGATGGTCGAGCCCGATCGCGACATGCCCGGAATCATGGCGAGGCACTGGAAGAAGCCGATGGCGAGCGCGATGTGCCACGGCAGGCCCATGGCGTTGTTGTAGCGCGGCTCCGGCACCACCTTGTCGATGAACAGCAGGATGATGCCGCCGAAGATCAGCGTGCCGCAGATCAGCGTCGGGGTCTCGAACAGCACGCTCTTGATGAAGCCGTGCGCCATGGCGCCGATCACCGCCGCCGGCAGGAAGGCGATGACGACGCCCATCACGAAGCGCCGCGCCCCCGGATTCGTCGGCAGTTGCTGGGCGACGCGCAGGAAGCGCTGGAAGTAGACGGTGAGGATGGCGAGCACCGCGCCGAGCTGGATCAGCACCTCGAACGTGTGGCCGTTGCTTTCGAAGCCGAGGAAGTGTCCGGCGAGCAGGATATGGGCTGTCGAGGAGACGGGGATGAATTCCGTCAGCCCTTCCAGGAGGCCGAGGATCAGCGCTTCGAGCATGTCGCCGAGAGTCATGGGTCAGAAAATCCGGGAGGCGGGAAGAGACGGGCGTCATCCTCTCCGCTTGCCTTCGCGGGTGCAATGTGGCGCGCCGCTGCGGAAGGGGAGGGCCGGCGCGGCCGGCGCGTTTCCGGCCACGCTGTGGCCGCATCGCCACACGCCCGAAAATAACCTTGGGGCAGCTGAGATTGGCGCCTTAACGATCGCTTCACCATGATCGGACTGGGGACTGCGGGAGCCTCCGGCCCCGCCACTGCGCCGCAGCAGGGAGGAACCAATCGGAAAGGTTCGGCTTCTAATCATAGGCAACGCCGGGTGCCTCGCCCCCTCCCTTCGACCCCCGGCGAAATCGGCCCATGTATCTGCATCATCACCCTTTCTGCCCCCATTCCCGATTCGTCCGCCTGCTGCTCGCCGAATACGGCCTGGAGCCGGAGCTGGTGGAGGAGCGCGTGTGGGAGCGACGGCCGGGCTTCCTCGCGCTCAATCCGTCGGGGGAGACGCCGGTGATCGTGGAGGAGATGGCGGCCTCGGTGCCGGGCGCCTTCATCATCGCCGAATATCTCGATGAGACCCGGGGCCTGGCCCTCGGCAACCACCGTCTCCTGCCGGAGGACCCCGCCGGCCGCGTCGAAGTGCGCCGGCTGACCCAGTGGTTCAACGAGAAGATGTATGTCGAATCGACCGAGCCGCTGGTGCGGGAGCGCATCCACAAGCGCTACATGACCCGCGAGCAGGGCGGCGGCTCTCCGGATGCGACATCGCTCCGGGTGGCGCGCGCCAATCTGCGCTATCATCTGAAATATATCGGCTGGCTGGCCAAGGGCCGCAAATGGCTCGCTGGCGAGAGACTGAGCCAGGCCGACCTTGCCGCCGCCGCGCATCTCTCGGTGGCCGACTATCTGGGCGACGTACCGTGGGACGAGGACGAGCACGCGAGGGACTGGTATGCGCGGATCAAGTCGCGCCCGACCTTCCGCGCCCTGCTCACCGAGAGCATCCCGGGCATGCCCCCCTCCAAGACCTACGCGGACCTCGATTTCTGACGCCGGGCACCGGCGGGCTGGAGGAGATCGTCCGCCACCTCGCCGGTGACGAGGGCTTCGATGCCGTCGGCATCGCGAGCCCGCAGGCGGGCGGGCCGGCCGGGGAACGGCTCCGCGCCTGGGTCGCGGACGGCGCCCATGGCGACATGGGCTGGATGGCCGAGACGCTGGGCCGCCGCGCCGATCCGCTGACGCTGTGGCCGGACATGCGCAGCGTCATCATGCTCGGCCTCAATTACGGACCCGCCGAAGATCCCCGTACCGTGCTGGGCCAAACCGACGCTGGCGCCATCTCGGTCTATGCTCGCGCCGAGGATTATCACGACATCATCAAGCCGAAGCTCAAGCGCGTTGCCCGCGCGCTGCTGGCGGAGGCCGGCCGGCGCGGCGTCACCGCCGACGTGAAGGTGTTCGTGGATACCGCTCCGCTGATGGAAAAGCCGCTCGCCGCCGCGGCAGGCCTCGGCTGGCAGGGGCGGCACACCAATCTCGTCTCGCGGGACTTCGGCTCCTGGCTGCTCCTCGGTGCCATCGCGACGACATTGGAGCTTAGGCCGGACGCGCCGGAACAGGACCATTGCGGCTCCTGCCGCGCCTGTCTCGACGCCTGCCCGACCGCCGCGTTCCCCTCGCCTTACGTCATCGATGCGCGGCGCTGCATTTCCTACCTCACCATCGAGCACAAGGGACCGATCCCGGCCGAGCTGCGCCCGCTCATGGGCAACCGCATCTATGGCTGTGACGACTGCCTCGCCGCCTGCCCCTGGAACAAGTTCGCGCAAATGGGCCAGGAGGCGAAGCTCGCCGCCCGCGCAGAGAACGACGCCCCGCCGCTGGCCGAGTTGGTGGCGCTGGACGATGCCGCCTTCCGCGCCCGCTTCCCAAAAAGCCCGGTCAAACGGATCGGGCGCGACCGCTTCATCCGCAACGTGCTGATCGCCATCGGCAATTCGGGAGATGCGCGGCTCTTGCCGCAGGTGGAAGCGCGGCTGGCGGATGAGTCCGCTCTGGTCAGGGGTGCTGCGGTGTGGGCGCTGGGGCGGCTGGCGGACCCGGCGACTTTAGCGCGGCTGGCGGCCGCGCACCTTTCGGCGGAGGCGGATATAGCGGTATCGGCAGAGTGGAGAACAGCCGCATCGCACGCCTGAGACCCGCCGCCCATTTCCATCCGGCGGGTTTGCCGGTAGGATCGAAAGCTCACGGAACCATCAAGGGGGCGACAAGAGCTGGCGTCACGATCGCGTCGCGCCCACACGCGAAGATCGACGGCGACAGAACAGGCGACATGCACGAGCCCCGCAAGCTTTATGTGAAGTCCTTCGGCTGCCAGATGAACGTCTACGATTCCCATCGTATGGCGGATACGCTGGCGCGCGAGGGATATGTGGAGACGCAGGATCCGGCTGAGGCCGACCTTGTGATCCTCAACACCTGCCATATCCGCGAGAAGGCCGCCGAGAAGGTCTATTCCGAGCTCGGGCGCCTCAGGAAGCAGAAGCAGGAAGCTGGCTCCGACACCATGATCGCCGTCGCCGGCTGCGTCGCACAGGCCGAGGGCGCCGAGATCATGCGCCGCGCGCCGGTGGTGGACGTGGTGGTCGGCCCCCAGAGCTACCACCGCCTGCCCGAGCTTCTGGCCGAGGCCAAGGCCGGCAAGCGGGTGGTGGACACCGAATTTCCCGCCGAAGACAAGTTCGACCACCTGCCCGCGCCCACCCGCGCCGCCACCCGCAAGCGCGGCCCGACAGCGTTCGTGACGGTGCAGGAAGGCTGCGACAAGTTCTGCACCTTCTGCGTGGTGCCCTATACGCGCGGCGCCGAGGTCTCCCGCCCGGTGACCAAGATCCTCGACGAGGCCGCCCGCCTTCTCGACCAGGGCGTGCGCGAGATCACCCTCATCGGCCAGAACGTCAACGCCTTCCACGGCGAGGGGCCGGACGGCAAGGTCTGGACCCTTGCCCGGCTCATGGAGCGGCTGGCGCAGATGGAGGGGCTGGCGCGGCTGCGCTACACCACCTCCCATCCGCGCGACATGGGCGACGACCTCATCGCCGCCCACCGCGACCTGCCTCAGCTGATGCCCTATCTGCACCTGCCGGTGCAGTCCGGCTCCGACCGCATCCTCGCCGCCATGAACCGCAAGCATGGCCGCGACCTGTTCCTCTCCCTGATCGAGAAGATGCGCAGCGTGCGGCCGGACCTCGCTTTGTCGTCCGACTTCATCGTCGGCTTCCCGGGCGAGACCGACCGCGACTTCGAGGACACGCTCGATCTCGTGCGCGAGGTCGGCTTCGCCAGCGCCTACTCCTTCAAATACAGCGCCCGTCCCGGCACCCCCGCCGCCGATCATGAGGCGCAGGTATCGGAAGAGGTGAAGACCGAACGCCTCGCCGAGCTGCAGAAGCTGCTGGAAGCCTCCAAGGCGGCCTTCGACGCCGCCTGCCGGGGCCGCACCTTCGATATCCTGCTGGAGAAGCCCGGCCGGCAGCCGGGCCAGCTCGTCGGCCGCTCACCCTATCTCCAGAGCGTGGTGGTGAATGATCCGCCCGTCGGCATCGGCGAGCTTCTCACCGTCACCATCACCGATGTCGGCCCGAACAGCCTTGCCGGCGTTACGGCCGAGACGCCCCCTTCCCCCGTCCTTTCCCGGCCGCTTGCGGCCATGGAGGCCTGAGCTTGCGCAGATCCGGCAGCGACAACCGTGATCGTCCCCTGGCGGCGTCCGCGCCGCAGGCCTCCAACGGACCCGCCCGCGCGGCGGTGACGGCCCCCTGGGCCAATCCGGACGAGCCTCCGGCCGCCCACGTGGTGCTGGCTTTCGACGACAACCGGCTCGCCACCCAGCTGTTCGGCCATTATGGCCGCAACCTCGCCCTCATCGAGCGCAAGCTGGGGGTGAAGGCGGATTCGCGCGGCAACCACGTGACGCTGGAAGGCGAGCGCGATGCCTGCGAGCAGGCCCGCGCCGTGCTGGAGCACTTGTATGAGGCGCTTCGGAAGGGCCGCGACATCAGCCAGGGCGACGTGGAAGGAGCCATCCGCGAGGTGACCTCGCAGGGCTCCCTCTTCGATTTCGACCCGGCCGAGCAGCGCCAGTCGTTCGACGAGATTCATCTGCGCCGCCGCCCGGTGCGCGCCCGCACTGCCGCGCAGGATGCCTATATCCGCGCCCTGAAGCGGCACACCCTGGTGTTCGGCAACGGCCCCGCCGGCACCGGCAAGACCTGGATCGCGGTGGCCTACGCCGTCCATCTGCTGGAGCGGCGGATGGTGGACAAGATCATCCTCTCCCGTCCCGCCGTGGAGGCCGGCGAGCGCCTCGGCTTCCTGCCCGGCGACATGAAGGAGAAGGTGGATCCGTACCTGCGACCCATCTACGACGCGCTGTATGACCTGATGGACCGCCCCTTCGTGGAGCGGGCGCTGCAGTCCGGCGAGATCGAGATCGCGCCGCTCGCCTTCATGCGTGGCCGCACCCTTTCCAACGCGGCGGTGATCCTGGACGAGGCGCAGAACGCCACCTCCATGCAGATGAAGATGTTCCTGACCCGCCTGGGCGAGAATTCGCACATGATCGTCACCGGCGATCCGAGCCAGACCGACCTGCCCGGCGGACAGGTCTCCGGCCTTGCAGAAGCCGTGCGGCTGCTGGAAGGCGTCGAGGGGGTTGGGATCTGCCACTTCAAGGCGGAGGACGTGGTGCGCCACGAGCTGGTGCAGCGCATCGTCTCCGCCTACGAGCGGCTCGACGCCGCCAAGATCGAGGCCGCCTCCGCCCGCCTCGCCGGCAAGGCCGGGAACTGAGTGATGGCCGCACCCGCCCCCGTCGCGCCGACCCCCGAGATCGACGCGGACATCGATGTCGCCGTGGAGGCCGAGGGCTGGTCCCTCATACCGGACGCCGAGGCCGTGTCCATCCGCGCCTGCCGGGCCGCGCTGACCGCCTGTGCGGAGGACGTGCCGGAGCCCTGCGAGGTGGCCATCACCCTCACCGACGACGCGCGCATCCGCGTGCTGAACCGCGACTGGCGGGACATGGACAAGGCCACCAACGTCCTGTCCTTTCCCCAGCCGGACCTGCCGGACGACATCGACGCCCCCCAGCCTCTCGGCGACATCATCGTCGCGCTGGAGACGCTCAGCCGCGAGGCCGAAGCGGAGGGCAAGGCGACGGCCGATCATCTCGCCCATCTGGTGGTGCACGGAACGCTGCACCTCATGGGCTACGACCATCTCGAAGACACCGAAGCAGAGGAAATGGAGGCGCTCGAGCGCAACATCCTCGCGGGCCTGGGGATCGCTGATCCCTATGGCCTGCCGCAGGACTGAAGCGACAGCGGCTAGATAAAGACATGTCCAACATCGACCAGCCGACCGAGACCAGCTCCGCCGAGCCGCAAAGTTTTCTCGATCGATTGCGTGCCCTCCTCGGCGCGTTCCGCCCGCACGGCTCCCTGCGCACCGACCTCGTGGAGGTGCTCGCCGCGGCGGAAACACCCGAGGAGGAAGGAGAGTTCACCCCATCAGAGCGCAAGATGCTGCGCAACATCCTGCACCTGCGGGAGGTGGGCATCGGCGACATCATGGTGCCCCGCGCCGAGATCGTCGCCGTGCGCAAGGACGCGGCCCTGGGCGAACTGCTGAAGCTGTTCGTCACCGTCGGACATTCCCGGCTCGTCGTCTATGACGACACGCTCGATGATCCGGTGGGCATGGTCCACATCCGCGACCTCATCGCCTTTCTCGCCGGCGACCTCGCCTCCGAGAGCGGCAAGATCGACCTCGGCAAGGTCAATCTCGACGCGACTCTGGAGACCGCCGGTCTCATCCGCCGCATCCTCTACGTGCCGCCGTCCATGCCGGCGGTGGACCTGCTGGTTTCCATGCAGGCGGCCCGCACCCATCTCGCCCTCGTCATCGACGAATATGGTGGCACGGACGGCCTCGTCTCCATCGAGGACGTGGTGGAGGAGATCGTCGGCGAGATCGAGGACGAGCACGACGAAGCGGCCGAAACGCTCCTGACCCGCCAGCCCGACGGCAGCTATCTCGCCGACGCCCGGACGCCGCTTGAGGCGGCGGTGGAAGTGCTCGGCACCGCCTTCGCCTCGGAAGAGGCGATGGAGGAGGTGGACAGCGTTGGCGGCCTGGTGGTGCGCATCGCTTCCCGGGTGCCGAAGACCGGCGAGGTGATTTCGCTGCCGGGCGGCTTCGATGTGGACGTGGTGGAGGCCGATCCGCGCCGGCTGAAGAAGCTGCGCATCATCCCGCCCCGGGATCTCGACGGCTCCGCCGCCGGGCATGCCGGGTCCTCCGACGCCTGATCCGCCGCGTGGCTTTTCCCCCCAAGGTGGCTTCCCTCCCAAAGGGCGCCCCCCGCCGCGGCGCGCCCCTGACCGTGCCGACATGGCGTTCGCGCATCCTGATGCTGCGCTTCCTCACCGGCTGGCGGCGGCGCGGTGTCGCGTGGACGGCAGGCGCGGCCGGCGCTCTCGCCATGCCGCCGTTCGATCTGTGGCCGGTGCTGGCGCTCAGCTTCCCGGTCCTCGTGCTGCTGCTGGACGGCTGCCGGGGGGATCTGAGGACCAGGCTCTTATCGGCCGCCGGCGTCGGTTGGTGGTTTGGCTTTGGCTATTTTCTCGCCTCGCTCTGGTGGATCGGCGCCGCCTTCCTGGTGGAGGCGGATGTGTTCGGCTGGCTGCTGCCGTTCGCGGTGGTGGCGATGCCGGCGGGCCTGGCCCTGTTCACGGCGTTCGGAACGGCGGTGGCGCGCCTCTTGTGGTCGAAAAGCGGCCTGCGGCTGTTCGCGCTCACGTTCGGCCTGACGCTGGCGGAATGGCTGCGCGGGCATGTCCTCACCGGCTTTCCCTGGAACACCTACGGCTATGCCTTCTCCGACGACCTGCTGCTGATGCAGGCGGCTTCGGTGGTGGGGGTGTGGGGCCTCACCTTTTTCTGCGTGCTGCTGCTGTCGACGCCGGCGCTGCTGCTGGTGCCGGGGCGGCGCGGGCTGGCTGTGGTCGCGGCGGCGGGGCTGCTCCTCGCGGGCACGGCGACGTGGGGCAGCTGGCGGCTCGCGACGACGCCGGTTGAGACCGTTCCCGGGGTGGCGCTGCGGGTGATGCAGCCGAACCTCTCGCAGGACAAGAAATTCGCCTACGACCGGCGCGAACAGATTGTGAAAGACTATCTCGCGCTCAGCGCCAGGAAGAGCGACACCTATCCTGCCGGGCTCGCCGACGTGACCGCGCTGATCTGGCCGGAATCTTCGTTTCCTTTCATCTATGAGCGCGAACCTTGGGCTGCCGAGGCCATTGCCGCCGTTTTGCCGCCCAACGTGACGCTGGTGACGGGGGCGGTGCGCTACGACCTGCCGCCGCCCGGCCAGCGATCGCCTTTCTTCAATTCCATCAGGGTGATGGACCACAGGGGGCGGGTGCTGGAGAACACCGACAAGGTGCATCTCGTGCCGTTCGGGGAGTATCTGCCGTTTCAGGCTGAGCTTGAGGCGCTGGGGTTGGAGCAACTTACGCGTGTGCGCGGCGGTTTCTCCTCCGGTCCGGAGCTGGTCCCCCTCAGGATACCGGGACTACCCCTCGCCGCGCCGCTTGTCTGTTACGAAATTATCTTTCCCGGAAAGGTAGTTCCGCGGGGTCCGCGGCCGGACTGGATGCTCAACCTGACCAATGATGCGTGGTTCGGCCTGACGCCTGGCCCGTACCAGCATTTCGCTCAGGCCCGCATGCGCGCGGTCGAGGAGGGACTGCCGCTGGTGCGGGCGGCGAACACGGGCATCTCAGCCATCATTGATCCCGTGGGGCGTATTGTCGCATCACTTGGTCTCGGCCGGGAGGGCTTGGTGGACGGTCCCCTGCCAAAGGCGCTGGAAACGGTTTCTCTCGCTGCCAAGCTTGGCGGTATAATTCTTTTTGCTCTTCTGGCCGCGGCCCTCATTTTAGCGGCCATACCGCTTTGCGGTTGCATTACACGCAAAGGTTGATCGACGCATACCGATTGTATGCCTATGTTCGCCGGCAATCAGGGCAGCCTTCGCGATGCGAAGTATCGAGTAATCTTTTCCGACATAGCCGGAGAGACCATGGTCAAGAAGGCGCCGAACCCTATTGATAAGCACGTTGGCTCGCGTGTCCGCATGAGGCGGATGATGGTGGGAATGAGCCAGGAAAAGCTGGGCGAGCATCTGGGCATCACCTTCCAGCAGATCCAGAAGTACGAGAAGGGCACGAATCGCATCGGCGCGAGCCGCCTCCAGCAGATTTCCATTGTCCTCGGCGTTCCCGTCGCCTTCTTCTTCGAAGGCGCTCCCACCGTCGGCCCGGAAGGTGAGGGTTTCTCGGAAGAACAGTCCCCCGCCTATGTCTCCGACTTCCTCGCCACGTCCGACGGACTGACGCTCACCCGGAACTTCATGCGGATCTCCGACGCCCGCGTGCGGCGCCGCATCGTCGATCTGGTGATCGCCATCGCCGGCGAAACGGAGGCGTGAAGCGTTCGTTTTGGCGAACGATTTCGCGCTGACGACCTTGACCGCCCGCCGCTGCGTTGCGAAAAAGGGTTGCCGCACCGTGGCGCGGGCGAAACAGGGGCCGTCTTATGGCGCGTCAATCGTATCTTTTCACGAGCGAATCGGTTTCCGAGGGACATCCGGACAAGGTCTGTGACCGGATTTCCGACGAGGTGGTCGACACCTTCTTCCGCACTGCGGAAACGGAAGGCTGGGACCCGAGCCAGATTCGCGTTGCCTGCGAGACGCTGGCCACCACCAACAAGGTGGTGATCGCCGGCGAGACCCGCGGCCCGTCGTCCATCACCAAGGATCTCCTCTCCCACGCCGCGCGCCTTGCCATCAAGGACATCGGCTACGAGCAGGACGGCTTCCATTGGGAAAACGCCGACATCGACGTTCTGCTGCATGCCCAGTCTGCGGACATCGCGCAGGGCGTGGACATCGCCGGCAACAAGGATGAGGGCGCCGGCGACCAGGGCATCATGTTCGGCTATGCCGTGCGCGAGACCCCGGAGCTGATGCCGGCTCCCATCTTTTATGCCCACAAGATCCTGAAGGTGCTGGCGGACGCCCGTCACTCCGGCGAAACCCATGCGCTTGGCCCCGACGCCAAGAGCCAGGTCACCGTGCAGTACGAGAACGGCAAGCCGGTCGGCGTGACGCAGATCGTGCTGTCCACCCAGCACATGGACGAGCACCTCACGTCCCACGACGTGAAGTCCATCGTCGAGCCCTACATCAAGAAGACCCTGCCGGACGGCTGGGTGACGGACGCCACCGTCTGGCACGTCAACCCCACCGGCAAGTTCGTCATCGGCGGTCCCGACGGCGACTGCGGCCTCACCGGCCGCAAGATCATCGTGGACACCTACGGCGGTGCCGCACCGCACGGCGGTGGCGCCTTCTCCGGCAAGGACCCGACCAAGGTGGACCGTTCGGCCGCCTATGCCGCGCGCTACCTCGCCAAGAACGTGGTCGCTGCCGACCTCGCCGACCGCGCCACCATCCAGCTCGCCTATGCCATCGGCGTGTCCGACCCGCTGGCGGTCTATGTAGACCTCCACGGCACCGGCAAGGTGGACGAGGCGAAGCTTGAGAAGGTGCTGCGCGAGGTGATGAACCTGCGCCCCCGCGGCATTCGCGAGCATCTCGGCCTCACCAAGCCGATCTACGCCCGCACCGCCGCCTACGGCCATTTCGGCCGCGCGCCGGAAGCGGACGGCGGCTTCTCCTGGGAGAAGACAGATCTCGTCGACGCGCTCAAGTCGGCCGTGGCCTGAGCCTCAAGGGCTGCCACGTCGATCTTGATGGCACCTGAGTTGACCCGCCGGCCGGATTGCCCCGCAGTCCGGCCGGTGCCTTTTTCAGCATGACGCCCATGAGCCCAGACCCGACCCAGCACCGCGCAGACCCCGACGATCGAGGCGGACCCACGGACCTCCTCGCCGGAGCCGAGGCTGCGGAGGCGCGCGGCGCCTTCTACGGCCGGCGCATCGGCAAGACGCTGCGCGGCCTGCAACAGGATGCGCTCGCGCATCTTCTGCCGCGCTACAGGCTCGACCTGGATGCGGCCGTCGCACCGGCCGACCTCTTCACCGCGCCAAGGCAAGGGTACTGGCTGGAGATCGGCTGCGGCTGCGGCGAGCACCTGATCGACCACGCGGCGCGGCGGCCGGACATGGGCTTCATCGGCGTCGAGCCGTTCCTCAACGGCCTTGCGCGGATGCTGGTGGATCTCGATGCCCGGAGCCTCGCAAACGTGCGGGTCTTCGACCTCGACGCGGCACTGCTGCTCGACCGGCTGCCCACGGGAAGCCTCGATGGGGTGGACCTCTTCTATCCCGATCCCTGGCCGAAGAAGCGGCATTGGAAGCGGCGCTTCGTGCGCCCGGACAATCTCGACCGGTTCGCCCGGGTCATCCGCCCCGGCGGCGTGTTCCGCTTCGCTTCCGACGTTCCCCATTATGTCGGCTGGACGCTCGCCCATACCCGCGCGCACGGCGCATTCACATGGCAGGCGGAGCGCGCCGACGACTGGCGCACGCCTTATCCGTTCTGGCCGGGTACGCGTTACGAGGCGAAGGCCGTGGCGCACGGCCGCGTGCCGACTTACCTCACCTTCGTGCGGCGCTAGAAACCCTCACTCACCTGCGGCATAGAGCGCGGACAGGCCTTCGCGATAGGTCGGATGGCGCAGGATGACGCCGAGTTCTTCCTTGAGCCGGGCGTTGCCGACGCGCTTGTTGCCGGCCCAGAAGGAGAGCGCCATGGGGCTCATCTCCCGCGCTGCCTGATCAAACGGAATGGCCGGCGGCGGCTCCATGCCCAACAGGCTCGCGGCGTAGACGATGGGATCGCCGGGCGGGGCCGGCAGGTCGTCAGTGACGTTGATGACCCCGTCATAGCGGTGGGCGATGGCCGCGCGGATGGCGCAGACGATGTCGTCCACATGGATGCGGTTGAACACCTGCCCGGGCTTGTCGATGCGCCGCGCCTCACCGGCCCGCAGCTGGACCAGCGCATTGCGGCCCGGACCATAGATGCCGGCCAGACGCAGCACCGCCACGCGGATGCCGTGCCGCAGGCCGAAAGCCTGCCAGTCGGCTTCCGCCCTCAGCCGGCGTTCGAGGCGCGCGCTGCCGGCGCGTGGCGGCGTGGTCTCATCGACCCAGGCGCCATCGTGGTTGCCGTACACCCCGAGCGTGGTGAGATAGATCACCTGCTTCAGCCGGCCGGCGGCAAGAATTTCCGCACCGCAGCACAGGATCGGGTCGCCGGTTTCGTCCGGAGGAGCGGACGCGAGCAGGATTCGTGCATCGCTCAGCGCGGCGGCCAGCTCCGGGCCGAGCGTCTTCCCGTCGAAGGCGAACGCCTCCACATCCCGCGGAAAGGCGGACAGGCGCGCCGCATCCCGCGCGGTTCCGATGACGCGGCCGAAGGCGGCCCGATCCTCGGCCAAGAGGTGCCGGGCGCAATAGCCGAAGCCGATGGCGGCAAGCGAGATCATGACCCGTTGATGCCGGAGGTGGGCGTATCGGGCAAGAGCTGCTGCACTGGCTGCGGCGTTGCCTGATCGTCCGCCCGCCCGGCGAGGGCGCTGGCGCACAGCCGGCGTACCGTCGCCTCGCTCTCGCGCGTGACGCTCTTGCGGTCATGGGCGGCATCGAGCCGCACCGGAGCGCCGAAGCTCACCTCCACGTCGATGGCACCGTGGCGCAGAACGTCCATGAGATGAGGGGCAAGCTCCATGTCGCCGAACCAGGCCGCCACTGGCCTGTGGCTGCGGCCCATCGGCAGGCCCTGAAGGCGCACATAGGAGACGGCGAGGGGCTGCACCACCACCTCCGTCCCGGCGGCGAAGGCCTCGCGCGCGGCACCCACCAGAGCCGTGCGGAACGGCAGCACGCGGTTGCCGTCGCTCGACGTCCCCTCCGCGAACAGCACCACGGGGTCACCGTCGGCGAGGCGGCCGGCGATCTCCCGGTTCACCGCTCCGGTGGCGTGGCGGCGCTGGCGATCAACGAAGACGGTCCGCTGGAATTTCGCGAGAAGGCCGATGAGAGGCCAGCCCGCCACTTCGCTCTTCGCCACGAAGAACAGGGGCGTCAGGGAGCCGACCACCGGAATGTCGAGCCAGGAGGCGTGGTTGGCGAGGATCAGTAGCGGCCGGTCGGCGGCCGGCGTCCCGCGCACATGCACGCGCACGCCGATCATCCGCAGCAGGATGCGGTGATAGAGCCGCGGGATGTGGCGGCGGGCATCGAGGCCGAGCTTGAGCGAGATCCATTGCGCGGGAATGCCCGCCAGCGTCACCGCGCCGACGACCGACAGCACACCGGCGAGCCGGAGGCGGTCCATCAGGCGCGAGACGCCGGGCTGTTCCGGACCGAGGGGCGCGAGTCCCGCCGGCGGATGGGACTGACCGTCGCTGGGAGCGGGCGCCGCGGGCGGCCCGCCGGGGGACATCACGGCTTCTCGTCCTCGTCGAGGGGCACCGCGTAAAGCTCGAGGCGGTGGCCCCGCAGCTTGAAGCCCAGCTCGCGGGCGATCTGCTCCTGCAACGCCTCGATCTGTTCGGAGCGGAACTCGATGACCTGGCCGGACCTGAGATCGATCAGATGGTCATGGTGCTCGTCGGGCATCTGTTCGTAGCGGGCGCGGCCGTCGCCGAAGTCGTGCCGTTCGATGATGCCGGCATCCTCCAGCATCTTCACGGTGCGATAGACCGTGGAGATGGAGATGTTGTCGTCGATGGCCACCGCGCGGCGGTGCAATTCCTCCACGTCGGGATGATCCTGCGCGCCCGACAGCACGCGGGCGATGACCCGGCGCTGCTCGGTCATCCGCATGCCCTTGGCGAGGCAGGCTTCCTCAATGAGGCTGATCTTTCCGCTCAAGCGGACCTCCGCGACGACCCGGGAACTTTCCCCTGCCTTATCGCGCCGCCGCTTCAGCGCCGCAAGGGGGCGGACAAAGGCTCGCCGATGCTCGGTTGCCGCAACTCAGAAGTCGCGACGCAGCAACAGCGCGTCGGCCCCGCCTGCATAATAACCGCGCCGGCGGCCGACCTCTGCATAGCCAAGGCGGGCGTAGAGCGTGCGGGCGGCGGCGTTGCCCGCCTCCACCTCCAGGAAGGAGGTCGAGATGCCTTCCACGGCGAGGCGCGCGAGATGGAAGGACACCAGCGCCCGTCCGATCCCGCGGCGGCGGCGGTCGGTGACCACGGCAACGGTGAGGATTTCCGATTCGGGCGGCACGGCATGGGAGAGGATAAAGCCCACCGGCGGCTTGCGGGGGCCGAGCGTCGCCACATGGGCGCGCACCGCGCGGTCGGCGAGGAGCCGCTCGAACTCGTCGGCATCCCAGCCCCGGGCGAAGGCGCGGGCGTGGATTGCGGTGAGCTGGGGAATGTCCGTCGCCGTGGCGACCCGCAGCAGCGGCGGGCGGGGCGGAAACAGACGGTCGAGCAGGCGCTTCATCGGCGGGCGATGCGGGCCTTGTCCTGCGGTTTGGCATCCGGTGGCCGCAGGTAGAGCGGGCGCGGCTCGGCCGCTTCGGGATCGGCCACCGAGCCCAGCCGGGCGACCCACGCCACGTCGGGCGCCGGCGTGTCGTCGACCAGCTCCGGCAGCTTTTCGGCCGGCGGCCAGGCATCGGCCACGAGATTCGCACCCGAGCCGACGATGCGCACCGCGCCGATGGCCACGGACCGCGCTGCCTCCCGCACGCTGGTGATGCGCGGGGCGATCAGCGTACGCCCGCCGACGCCGAACATCTGGAGGAAGACATGGCCATGGCGGGCATCGATGGCCGAGACCACGGGCACCGCATCGTCATGGGCAAGATAAGGCGCTGCGAGCGCGGCCAGCGTCGTCACGCCCAGCACCGGCCGATTGGCGGTGAGGCCGAAGCCACGGGCGGCCGACAGGCCCACCCGCAGCCCGGTGAAGCTGCCGGGACCTACCGTCACCGCGATGCGGGCGAGATGCTCGAAATCGATGCCGGCGGCGCTCATCACCTGCTCGACGAGCGGGATGAGCGTTTCCGCATGTCCCCGCTCCATGAGCAGCGAATCGCCCGAGACGATGCTGTCCGTCTCGGTGTCGAGCACCGCGGCGGAGCAGGCGGCAAGCGCCGTGTCTATGGCGAGGACATACATGAACGCGGGCACCCCGATCGCCGCCACGATCAACCGAAACCGTGGCGGGGGGAAGCGGCCCGGCACGCTCACTTTCGGGAAAGGTTAACGCTACCGTTCCCAAATACCACTGATCCGCCTCGCGGGGTTCAGACCGCGCGGACTTCCGCAACTTCCGGCACGAAATGCTTCAGCAGGTTCTCGATGCCGTTCTTGAGCGTGGCGGTGGAGGAGGGGCAGCCCGAGCAGGAGCCCTTCATGTTGAGGAATACCACGCCATCCTCGAAGCCCCGGAAGGTGATGTCGCCGCCGTCATTGGCGACCGCCGGGCGCACCCGCGTCTCCAGCAGTTCCTTGATGGTGGCGACGATCTCGCCATCCTTCGCGTCGAAGAACTCCTCGCCGTCGCCCACCTCCGGCTTCACCCCCTCCGACAGCACCGGGGCGCCGGACATGAAGTGCTCCATGATGGCGCCGAGGATGGCGGGCTTGAGCTGCGGCCATTCGCTGTCGGCCTTGGTCACGGTCACGAAGTCCGAGCCCAGCATCACCGCCGATACGCCGCGCACATCGAAGAGCCGCTGGGCGAGCGGGGAGAGATCGGCGTCCTCGGCCGAGCGCAGGTCGAGAACACCCTCGCCGAGCACCGAACGGCCGGGCAGGAACTTCAGGGTCGCCGGGTTCGGCGTGGTTTCCGTCTGGATGAACATGGCCAATCCTCAAAAGAAACGGCGCGGGGAAAACCCGCCGGTTTCTTCCAAGATAGGGAGGACGCCGCCAAACGGGAAGGGAGCGATCCGGGATCGTCCCGAATTGACACGCCCTGCCTGAGCGTCGCCGAACGGGAGCGGAACGAAGGGGGCGCGAATCACGCGCAGGGTATCGTTGCCTGTTCGTTCCTGACCAACCGGGCCGGGACAGGCCCGGCCCGTAGAGTGAGGGCGCGGAAGCGCCCTCAGGTATTCATGGAATCGAAGAAGTCCTGATTTTTCTTCGTCTGCCGCAGCTTGTCGAGCAGGAACTCGATGGCGTCGACCGTGCCCATCGGGTTGAGGATGCGGCGCAGGACGTACATCTTCTTGAGCGTGTCGGCGGGGACCAGAAGCTCTTCCTTGCGGGTGCCGGACCGGGTGATGTCGATGGCCGGGAACACGCGCTTGTCGGAGACCTTGCGGTCGAGAATGACTTCCGAATTGCCGGTACCCTTGAACTCCTCGAAGATCACCTCATCCATGCGCGAGCCGGTCTCGATGAGGGCGGTCGCGATGATGGTGAGGGAGCCGCCTTCCTCGATGTTTCGCGCCGCGCCGAAGAAGCGTTTCGGCCGCTGGAGGGCGTTGGCGTCCACGCCGCCGGTCAGCACCTTGCCGGAGGACGGCACCACGGTGTTGTAGGCGCGGCCGAGGCGGGTGATGGAATCGAGGAGAATCACCACGTCGCGGCCATGCTCGACAAGGCGCTTGGCCTTCTCGATCACCATCTCGGCCACCTGCACATGGCGCACGGCCGGCTCGTCGAAGGTGGAGGAGACCACCTCGCCCTTCACCGAGCGCTGCATGTCGGTGACTTCCTCGGGCCGCTCGTCGATGAGCAGCACGATCAGGAAGCATTCCGGATGGTTGGCGGTGATGGACTTGGCGATGTTCTGCAGCAGCACCGTCTTGCCGGTGCGGGGCGGCGCGACGATGAGGCCGCGCTGGCCTTTGCCGATGGGCGCCACGATGTCGATGATGCGCGGCGAGAAGTCTTTCTTGCTGCCCGCGGGCTCATCGTGTTCGAGCTTGAGCCGCTCGTCGGGATAGAGCGGCGTGAGATTGTCGAAATTGATCTTGTGCCGCGACTTCTCAGGGTCCTCGAAATTGATCGTGTTGACCTTGAGCAGCGCGAAATAGCGTTCGCCCTCCTTGGGAGAGCGGATCTGCCCCTCCACGGTGTCGCCGGTGCGCAGGCCGAAGCGGCGGATCTGGGAGGGGGAGACATAGATGTCGTCGGGGCCAGGCAGATAATTGGCCTCGGGGGAGCGCAGGAAGGCGAAGCCATCCTGCAGCACCTCGACGACGCCCTCGCCAATGATCTCCGTCTCGGTGGCAGCCAGCTGCTTGAGGATGGCGAACATCAGCTCCTGCTTGCGGAGCGTGCTGGCGTTTTCCACCTCATTCTCCTCGGCGAAGGCGAGGAGCTCGACGGGGGTCTTGGACTTGAGGTCTTGAAGTTTCACTTCCCGCATAAGGGAAAGCCTCGATGGGTATTGGGGGGCCGGGAGCCGATCGGTCAGGATCGGGGTCGGCTGGTGGAGGGAAGGACGGGATCGCAGGTCTTCAGGGGAAGCCGGGGCACGCAGCTCGCCGCCTGACGCGCCGGACGGACCAAGACGGCTCCACCAGGACAGCGTCTTCAAGACGACGCCAAGAGCGGATGCCGGACCGAAAGGAAGCGCGTTCGCCTGCGTTTGGGAAAGCACGCGCAAGATAGGCGCGCCGTGAAGGCCGCGCAAGTCCCCCTTAAGGCGAGGGTCGTATCAAAACGGTTTGACCACAACCAGGATGACGATGCCGATCATCAGCACCGTCGGCACCTCATTGGCGATCCGGTAGAAGCGCGCCGGCCGGACGTTGCGGTCTTCGGCGAAGTCGCGCACCCAGCGCACCAGGAAACCGTGCATCGCGGACATGGCCAGGACCAGCGCGAACTTGGCGTGAAACCAGCCGGCCCTGTACCAGCCGCCCTCATAGACCAGCCACAGACCGGCGAGCCAGGTGACGATCATCGCCGGGTTGATGATGGCCTTGAGCAGCCGGCGCTCCATGACCTTGAAGGTCTCCGACTGCACCGATCCGACCTCGGCCGCGCAGTGGTAGACCATCAGGCGCGGCAGATAGAGCATCCCCGCCATCCAGGCGATGACGGCGATGATATGCAGCGCCTTGATCCACTCATACAGCATTGAAACCAAAGCCTTATCTGTTTCGTTCAGCCGGCGCGGCGCACCAGCTCGACGAACTTTTCCACATGCTCCAGCGGCGTCTCGGGACGGATGCCATGGCCGAGGTTGAAGATGTGGCGCACCCCGTCGAAATCGGCGCGGATGCGCTCCACCTCTTCCTCCAGCGCGGCACCGCCGGCGATCAGCCGCAGCGGATCGAGATTGCCTTGCAGGGCCACGTCGTCGGACAGCCTTTGCCGCGCCGCGCGGCGATCGGCGGACCAGTCGAGACCGATGCCGTCGATCCCGACATCGGCGATCTGTTCCAGCGCCTCCAGCGTCGCCCCCTTGGGGAAGGCGATGATCCGCACATAGGGATGACGCTCCCTCAGCCCCGCGACGATGCGGCGCAGGGGCTCGGCGCACCAGCGCTCGAACGAGGCAGGATCAAGCACGCCGGCCCAGGTGTCGAAGATCTGCACCGCGTCGGCGCCGGCTTCGACCTGTCCGGACAGATGGGTGATGGAGGCATCCACCAGACGGTCGATCAGTTCCTGGAACAGCTCCGGCTCGCGCAAGGCGAGGAGCCGCGCGGGGGCCTGATCGTCCGTGCCCTGGCCCGCCACCATGTAGGTCGCCACCGTCCACGGCGCGCCGCAGAAGCCGATGAGCGCCGTCTCCGGGGAGAGCTGCGCCCGCACGTCGGCGATGGCCTCATAGACCGGGCCCACCTTGGCGGGATCGAGCGTTTGCGAAAGCGCCGAGAGCGCAGCCCGGTCCGCCACCGGCGTCAGGCGCGGACCCTCGCCGACCTCGAACCGCAAGCCGGTCCCGAGCGCGTGGGGGATGACGAGGATGTCCGAGAAGATGATGGCCGCATCGAAGCCATAGCGGCGGATGGGCTGGAGCGTCACCTCGGCGGCAAGGCGAGGGGTGTAGCACAGGGTCAGGAAGTCGCCGGCCTCAGCCCGCACGGCGCGGTACTCCGGCAGATAGCGGCCGGCCTGGCGCATCATCCAGAGCGGAGGCGGGTCCTGGATCGTGCCGTCGAGAACCGAGAGAAAGCGCGATCGCGTGGCAGGAGAGCGGTCCATCCCGTCCCTTCAATCAAAGAGAGATATTTTTAAAAGAGAGAGTCTTTGTTGTCTTAACGGTTGATTAACCAGTTGCCGGCTCGCCGACAACCGATCCACAGCGGAACCCATAGCCGACACGCGACTTGCCGCGGATGCGAAGCCGGCGAAAGGCAGGTTAACAAAGGATTAACGCACCCCCTGCGAAAGCCCGTCCACATCGACGCACAGGGCGGGACGGGAATCTCTCCCGCAGGGTGATCGTGTGGATGGATTTCGCACTTATCCAGAGGCCGCCCTTGCACGGGGCCAAAGCGCGTGCCTTCCTCAACAGCCTTCCACAGGAGCGGTGGACAAAGTGACTCAGTCGAAGCCGGGCGAGGCCTATTTCCACCTCCACCTCGTGTCGGACGCCACGGGCGAAACCCTCATCAACGTGGGCCGGGCGGCCAGCGCGCAATATGCGAACGTGCTGCCCATCGAACACGTCTATCCGCTGGTTCGTTCCATGAAGCAGCTGGAACGGGTGCTGAGCGAGGTGGAGTCCAATCCGGGCATCGTCCTCTTCACCCTCGTGGACAAGGACATCCGCGCCCGGCTGCGGCAGCGCTGCGAGGAACTGGGCCTGCCGCATCTCTCGGTGATGGCGCCCGTGGTGCGCCTGTTCCAGTCCTATCTCGGCGGCGAGCCGACGCCGCGGGTGGGCGGGCAGCACGCGCTGGATGCGAGCTATTTCAAGCGCATCGACGCCCTCAACTTCACCGTCATGCACGATGACGGGCATCTCACCGACGACCTCGAGCATGCGGACGTGGTGCTGCTCGGCGTCTCGCGCACGTCCAAGACACCCACCTCCATCTATCTCGCCAATCGCGGGATCAAGGCGGCGAACATCCCGCTCGTGCCCAACGTGCCGCTGCCGCCGAACATCGAGAAGCTGAAAAAACCGCTGGTGGTGGGCCTCGTCGCCAGCCCCGAGCGCATCGTCGAGATCCGTCAGAACCGGCTCCTCGGGCTCAATGCCGTCGAGACGGGTTCATCCACCTACACGGACCGCGAGGCCGTCTCCGAGGAACTCGCCTTCTCCCGCCGCCTGTGCGCGCGCAACGGCTGGCCGCTGATCGACGTGACCCGGCGGTCCATCGAGGAGACGGCGGCCAACATTCTCAGCCTCTACAGCGACCACAGGCGCCGTTCCATCGCCGAAACCTGAGGCGGCACCTTATCGGGCGGCCTCAAGGTTTGCATCGCGGGCGCAGGCGTGAGATCAGCGCAGTGCGTCATTTTCTGACGGCAGCGCAACAGAGGAGAGACGATCGTGTGGCGTGGCGAACAGCCGCTCGTGCTCGCGTCCAAGAGCGCGACCCGGTTGACCCTTCTCGTGCATGCGGGCGTGCCCGTGGAAACCGTGGCTGCCGACGTGGACGAGCGCGCCCTTCAGGACGCTGCCGGTGACACCGATCCGGCCGGGATCGCCCTTCTCCTCGCGCGGGCCAAGGCGCTGTCCGGCTCAAAGGCGGCGCCGGGACGCCTGGTGCTGGGCGCCGACCAGACCCTGGCGCTGGGGCCGAAGATCTACCACAAGCCGGTGTCGGTGGAGGCCGCGCGCAAGCAGCTCCTGGAACTCGCCGGCCAGACCCACGCGCTGCATTCGGCGGTCGCGGTGGCGTTCGACGGCGAGGTGTTGTTCGATACCGTGGTGAGCGCCTTCCTGACCATGCGCCCCATGACCGATGAGACCCTCTCCGCCTATCTCGCCGCTGCAGGTCCGCGCGTGCTGACCTCGGTTGGCGCGTATCAGCTGGAGTCGGTGGGCGTGCATCTGTTCACCCGTGTCGACGGGGATCACTTCACCATCCTGGGCTTGCCCCTGCTGCAGCTTCTGCCCTTCTTCCGTGAGCAGGGGCTGCTGCCATGACGATCCGGGCCTGTGTCACCGGCCAGCCCGTCACCTATTCCCGCTCGCCGCTGCTGCATGGCTACTGGCTCAAGGCCTATGGCATCGACGGCGCCTATGAGCGCGAGGAGGTGCCTCCCGAGACAGCGGCGGACTTCTACCGGAACCTCGCCGCGCGCGGCTATGCCGGCTGCAACGTCACACTGCCCAACAAGGAGATCGCCTTTTCCGTGCTCGACGAGGCGGACGAGAGCGCGGCGGCGCTGGGTGCGGCCAACACCCTCTGGCTGGAGGGCGGCAAGCTGCATGGCGCCAGCACCGACGGCTATGGTTTCATCGCCAATCTCGACGCGTCCGCTCCGGGCTGGGACGGCGCGCGCAATTGTGCCCTCGTGATCGGCGCCGGCGGTGCGTCTCGCGCCGTAGTCCATGCGCTGGTCGGGCGGGGCTTCGACCGGGTTGTGCTCGCCAACCGCACGCTGGAGCGGGCGGAAACGGTGGCGGCGCTGTTCGGCCCGACCGTGCGTCCCCTTGCCTTCGACCGGATCGCCGAGGTGATGGGCGAGGCGGATATCCTCGTGAACTGCACCTCGCTGGGGATGAAGGGCTCGGAGCCGCTCACGCTCGATCTCAAGAAGCTCCGAGGCGAGGCGGTGGTGAGCGACATCGTCTACGTGCCGCTGATGACGCCGCTCCTGAAGGCGGCCTCTGCGGCCGGCTTCCGCACCGTGGACGGGCTCGGCATGCTGCTGCACCAGGGCGTGCCCGGCTTCCGGCGCTGGTTCGGCGTGACGCCGGAGGTGACGCCGGAGTTGCGCGCCGTTCTGGTGGAAGACCTGCGCGCCAAGGGGCAGCTGGAGGCCTGAGGAATGTGGGTTCTCGGCCTTACCGGCTCCATCGGCATGGGCAAGTCGGCCACCGCACGCATGTTTCGCGCGCTGGGTGTGCCGGTGCATGATGCCGACGCCGCCGTCCACGCGCTCTACCGGGGCGCGGCGGTGGGGCCGGTGGAAGCCGAATTTCCGGGCGTGACCCGAGACGGCGCCATCGACCGTGCGGCGCTGGGCGTCCGCGTGCTCGGCGATGCCGCGGCCATGAAGCGGCTGGAGGCGATCGTCCACCCCCTGGTCCGCGCGGCCGAGACGGAGTTTCTGTCACAGGCCCGGGCGAGCGGGGCGCGCCTCGTGGTGCTGGATATCCCTCTCCTCTTCGAGACGGGCGGCGACGGGCGCGTCGATGCCGTGGCTGTGGTCAGCGCGCCGAAAGCTGTGCAACGCGAGCGGGTGCTCGCCCGCGAGGGCATGACGGACGAGAAATTCGCGACCATTCTCGCAAAGCAGATGCCGGACGAGGAGAAGCGCCGCCGCGCCCATTTCGTCATCGATACCGGTCGCGGCTTCGCCGCCGCCTCGCATCAGGTGGAGGGCATCGTGCGCGCGCTGTCCGGGCCGGGTCGGCGGAAGGGTTGAGGGGAAGGGCTGAGAGGAAGTCATGCGCGAGATCGTTCTCGACACCGAGACCACGGGCCTTGAGGCCTATGGCGGCGACCGGCTGGTGGAGATCGGCTGCGTCGAGATGGTCAACCGCATCCTCACCGGCAACGTCTTCCACGTCTATATCAACCCCCAGCGGGACATGCCGCAGGAGGCTTTCAACGTGCACGGCCTGTCGTCGGAATTTCTATCCGACAAGCCGATCTTCTCGCAGGTTGCCGATGAATTCCTGGAGTTCATCCAGAACGATACTTTGGTCATCCATAACGCGGCGTTCGACATCGGCTTCCTGAACGCCGAGCTGGAGCGCCTCGGCCGCCCAACCATCGCCCGCGACCGGGTCATCGATACGCTGGCGCTCGCCCGCCGCAAGCACCCCGGCGGCGGCAATCGCCTTGATGACCTGATGAACCGCTACGGCATCGATTCGTCCCGCCGTGTGAAGCATGGGGCGCTCCTCGATGCGGAGCTGCTGGCCGAGGTCTACAGCGAGCTGCTCGGCGGGCGGCAGGCGAGCCTGATCGGCCTGGTGGAGGAGACGACGGAAGCGCCCCGCCTTGTGGTGGAGGCCCGCGCGGCGCATCCGCGTCCCGTTCCCCTGCCCCCGCGCATCAGTGCCGCCGAATCAGAAGCCCATGCCGCCTTCGTCGCGGCGCTCGGCGAGAAGGCGATCTGGCTGAAGTACGCCGAGGTGCCCGCGGCTGAGAAAACGGCAAGCTGATTTGTCGACCGGTCGGCGCTGCATCCCACGATTATGAGTACAACTGAAATTCAATTAAAAGTTGATCGATTAGGAAGGCCGCTGACGGCGAAATGATGTCGGGTCCGGCTCATTGGTCATCCGATTTTGATTGGCCGCCAGTCGCCCTCTGAAGTGATTTGAAAGGGTACCATCTCACTCCGCGTGCTCACGAGAGCCGTTTCAGGCCAAAATCACCGACACTGCCGCCGCCAGCCCGTCCGGCTCGGTCACGGGAAGCGAACAGCGCTCTCCGACGCACACGAAGGCCGCTCCACCGTCCGGCGCCGACGCGATCCGGGCCGCCATGACGCTGCCGGCGACCGCCGTGACGCCTTCGGCGCGGACCACCACCCGAAGCGGGAACGGCACCTTGAGCGCAGCCTTCGCCAAGGCCTCCCCTTTCGCGCCGGTGGTGACGATCTCGGCGAGGCCCAGCCGCGTTGCGATGGCGTTCAGGGTCGCGCCATGGGCGAGCACATTGCGCGCCGCAGCGCCCGAGAGGCCGGCGAGGATACGGTCGGCGCGCGTGCGCAGGCTGTCGTCGCCGGTGAGCGCCGCGAGGCGGATGAGAGCGTCGGCGGCCACGGCATTGTAGTTCGGCACGGCCTCGTCATGGGTCGCCGAGGGCCGGACGATGAGGCTGTCTCCGTCATCGGCGGTGAGGAAATAGGTGCCGGTCGCCGGATCGAGATGGTGCTTTTCCAGCGTGTCGAGGAACACGCCAGCCAGCCGGAAAGGTGCCTTGTCGCCGGTGGCCTCGGCCAGCGCGATGCCCGCCCGCGCCATGGCCGCGAGGTCGGAGGCAAGGCCAGGCACCACCATCTTGTCGCCGCACCACGAATGGGCGAGCCGCCCACCCTCCACCATATGCGCCGTCACAGCGCCGAAGGCTGTGCGTGCGGTATCGACCCACTCGTCCTCGCCCAGGAAGGCGCCGGCGCGGGCGAGCGCGGCGATCATGAGGCCATTCCAGTCCGCCAGAACCTTGTCGTCCCGCCCCGGCCGCACCCGCTGCGCGCGGCGCGCAAGCAGCTTTTCACGCAGGGGGAGCAGCCGCGCCTCGTCCGCGGCGGAGACGACCCCGGCATCGGTCCGGTTGAGGATGTTGCCCGCCTCCCAGTTGCCGGCCTTGGTCACGTCGTAGATGCGCGCGAAGAAGGCAGCGTCCTCTGCCCCCAGCACCTCCTCGATCTCCGCCAGCGACCAGACGTAGAAGCGCCCCTCATGCCCTTCGGAATCGGCATCGAGGCTGGCGGTGAAGGCGCCGGAGCGGGCGAGCATCTCCCGCTTGAGCCAGCCGACCGTCTCGCGGGCGCGCTGGAGAAAGAGCGCGTCGCCGGTGTCGGCATGGGCGAGCGCCAGCAGCTCCAGCAGCAGCGCGTTATCGTAGAGCATCTTTTCGAAGTGCGGGACGAACCAGATCTCGTCGACGGAATAGCGCGCGAAACCGCCGCCCAGATGATCATAGATGCCGCCCTCGCACATGCGGTTGAGGGTAAGGGCGACGAGCGCCTTCATGGCGTCGTCGCGATTGCGGGTGCCGGCCCTCCAGAGAAGTTCGAGCAGCCCCGATTGCGGAAACTTCGGCGCGCCCTTCAGGCCGCCGTGCACGGGATCGATCAGCGGCACGAGGCGCCGGGCGGCATCGTTCAGATCGTCGATGCCGATGGCGGCACCCTCCGTCGGAGCGGCCGCCGTCTTCAGGCGCGTGAGGATGGCCTGGGCGTTCTTCTCCACCTTCTCCGGGCTCTCGGTGAAGACGGCCGAGACCTGCCGGAGGACGTCGACAAAGCCGGGCCGTCCATAGCTCGCCTTGGGCGGAAAATAGGTGCCGCCCCAGAACGGCCGGCCGGACGGATCGAGAAACATGGTGAGCGGCCAGCCGCCGCTCTGCCCCAGTTGCTGGAGCGCGGACATGTAGATCTGGTCCACGTCCGGCCGCTCCTCCCGATCCACCTTGATATTCACGAACAGCGCATTCATCACCGCCGCTGTTTCGGCATTCTCGAAGCTCTCGTGGGCCATCACATGGCACCAGTGGCAGGCGGCATAGCCGACCGACAGGAGGATGGGCTTGCCCGTGGCGCGCGCCTCTGCAAACGCCTCGTCCCCCCACGCCCACCAATGCACCGGATTGTCACGATGCTGGAGCAGGTAGGGGCTCGTCTCGCGGGAGAGGCGATTGAGGCTCATGTCGGGAATCCTTCGGCTTCGGACCGGCTTTGAAGGCAACGGGATGGCGGGATAATGGTTCGGGCAATGAAACACACGACGCATGGCGGCTTTGGCTGCACCGTGCAAATCCGCAGCCATCCGCCCGGAGGATCAGGCCATGCCCGGTGACGCCACGAGTGACACCATCTTCGCTTTGTCCTCCGGGCGCCTGCCCGCCGGCGTCGCCGTCGTGCGCGTCTCCGGGCCTGAGGCTGCGGCGGCCGCGCTGGCCCTGTCCAGTACCCTGCCCCCGCCCCGCGTGGCTCGCTATTGCGCCCTCCATCATCCCGCGAGCGGTGAGCCGCTCGATCGCGGTCTGGTGCTCTTCTTCCCCGGCCCCGCCAGCGCGACGGGGGAAGATGTGGTGGAGCTTCATCTTCACGGCGGGCGGGCCGTGGTGGCGGCGGTGCTGCGCGCCCTCGGCATGCTTCCCGGCCTGCGTCCGGCCGGTGCGGGCGAGTTCACACGGCGCTCTCACCAGAATGGAAAGCTCGACCTCGCCGAGGTGGAGGGGCTCGCCGACCTCATCGCCGCCGAGACGGAGGCCCAGCGCCGGCAGGCCCTGGCGCTGGCCTCCGGCGTGCTTTCCGGCCGCGTGGCGGCCTGGCGGGGTAAGCTCGTCTCCGCCCTCGCCCTGCTGGAAGCGGGCATCGATTTTTCCGACGAGGCGGACGTCGCGGAGGACGTGGCCCGGCCCGCGCTGGATATCCTCCGCGCCATGGGAAACGAACTTGGCGCCGCACTGGCCGATGCCGAGCGCGGGGAGCGGGTGCGGGATGGCCTCGTCGTCGCCATCGCGGGGCCGCCCAATGCGGGGAAATCGACCCTGCTGAATCGCCTCGCAGGGCGGGAGGCGGCCATCGTTTCCCCCATTCCTGGAACGACGCGTGATGTGCTGGAGGTGCATCTGGAACTCGCCGGACAGGCTGTGACCCTCCTCGACACCGCCGGCCTGCGCGAGACGGCGGACGCCGTGGAGGCCGAAGGCGTGCGCCGCGCGCTCGCCCGGGCCGAGGCCGCCGACGCCGTGCTGTGGCTGAGCGAAACGGGAGAAAACCCGCCCGCCGCCTTTGCCTTCGCCATCCGGGTGCGGACGAAGATCGACCGGGGCGGGCCGGTGCCGGAAGGCTTCATCGGCCTGTCGGTCGCCACCGATCGCGGCCTCGAAGACATCGTGGAAGCTCTCGCGGCACGCGCCGAGGCCTTGTGCGGACGCGAACCGGCGCTGGTGACGCGGGAGCGCCAGCGGCTCGCTCTGGAGCGGGCCGCGCACCATCTGGCGCGTGCGACGGGTGACTTCGGGGGCCACGAGGAATTGCGGGCAGAAGATGTGCGGCTCGCGGTCCGGGCGCTGGACGAGACCATCGGCCGGGTGGATGTGGAGCACGTGCTGGACGCCCTCTTCAGCACCTTCTGCATCGGGAAATAGCGCCGCCCGAGGGTGTTTCACGTGAAACATTCACCCCCGCCTTGACGCCGCCCCAGAACCGGCGTTTCCAGAGGGCACGTCTCTTCTCTCGCGGACCGCCATGACCGAAACGCCCCCGCCGCTCGCCTTCGATGTCATTGTCGTTGGTGGCGGACACGCCGGATGCGAAGCCGCCGCTGCCGCGGCGCGGGTCGGCGCGCGCACGGCGCTGGTCACCCATGCCTTCGCCACCATCGGCGCCATGTCGTGTAATCCCGCCATCGGAGGGCTCGGCAAGGGCCATCTGGTCCGCGAGATCGATGCGCTGGATGGGTTGATGGGCCGCGTGGCGGATCAGGGCGGTATCCAGTTTCGCGTTCTCAACCGCCGCAAGGGTCCGGCCGTGCGCGGGCCGCGCGCCCAGGCCGATCGCAAGCTCTATGCGCGGGCCATGCAGCAGGCGCTCACCGAGCAGCCGGGGCTCGTGGTGATCGAAGGTGAGGCGGACGACCTTCTGGTCAAGGAAGGCCGCGTGGCCGGACTTCGCCTCGCCGATGGCCGGGCGCTCACATGCGGCGCGGTGGTGCTCACCACGGGCACTTTCCTCAATGGGCTGATCCATCTCGGCGAGGAGAGCACTCCCGCCGGCCGCATGGGCGAGAAGCCGGCGCTTGGCCTCTCCCCTGCCCTCGCGCGCCTCGGCCTCGCCCTCGGCCGGCTTAAGACCGGCACGCCGGCCCGGCTTGATGGCCGCACCATCGATTGGGCCAGCCTGGAGATGCAGGCGGGCGATGATCCGCCCGAGCCTTTTTCGGCGCTGACCACCCGCCTGCCCAATCCTCAGGTCGAGTGCGGCATCACCCGCACGACGGACGCAACGCATGCGCTGATCCGGGAGAACCTCTCCCGCTCGGCCATGTATTCCGGCCGCATCGGCAGCACCGGGCCGCGCTACTGCCCCTCCATCGAAGACAAGATCGTCCGCTTCGGCGATCGCGACGGCCACCAGATCTTCCTGGAGCCGGAGGGGCTGGACGATCCCACGGTTTATCCGAACGGCCTGTCCACCTCCCTGCCCGCCGATGTGCAGATCGCCTTCCTGCGCACCATCCCCGGCCTGGAGCGGGTCGAGGTGATGCGGCCGGGCTATGCCATCGAATACGATCATGTCGACCCGCGCGAGCTTGGCCCGACGCTCGAGACGAAGCGCGTCGCCGGGCTGTTCCTCGCCGGGCAGATCAACGGGACAACGGGCTACGAGGAGGCGGCCGCGCAAGGGCTTCTCGCCGGCTTGAACGCGGCGCGTCGGGCTGGCGGGGCGGATGGCACCGTCTTCGACCGCGCCGAGGCCTATCTGGGCGTGATGGTGGATGATCTCGTCACGCGCGGCGTCAGCGAGCCGTATCGGATGTTCACCTCGCGCGCCGAGTATCGGCTCACGCTGCGGGCTGACAATGCCGACCAGCGCCTGACCGCCCGTGGCGCCGCACTGGGGCTGGTCGGGGGCGAACGGCTGACGCATTTCGACGGGCGCACCCAGGCGCTGGAGGCGGCGCGTGCGCTCACCCGCAGCCTCGCCCTGACTCCGTCGGAGGGTGCGCGGCATGGGTTGGCCCTGAACCGAGACGGCCAGCGCCGGTCGGCCTTCGACCTTCTCGCCTATCCCGACATCGACATGGCCCGTCTGGCGATAATCTGGCCCGAGCTGAAGGCTCTGCCCCAGGCCATCGCCGAACAGGTGGAGATCGATGCGAAGTACGCGGTCTATCTGGAGCGGCAGGCGGCCGACATCCAGACCTTGCGCAAGGACGAGGCGCTCGCTCTTCCGGAGGAGCTGTCCTATGTCGACCTGCCTGGCCTCTCCAACGAGCTGAAGCAGAAGCTGGAGCGCGTGCGGCCAAGGACTGTCGGTCAGGCCGGGCGGATGGAGGGGATGACCCCGGCAGCCCTCGCCCTCATTGCCACCCACGCGCGTCGGGCGGGCGGACGCTGCGCATGAACGTCTCGCGCGTGCTGTGGATCATGGGGATGGAGGCACGTGCATGAAGCCGACCGGGGCAGTCGCAGACGATGCCGCGCGCGCGGCTGTCGAGGCGGCGGTTTCACGTGAAACATTCCGCCGTCTCGGCCTCATCGTGGAGCTGCTGCGCAAATGGCAGAAGACCATCAATCTCGTTGCCCCGGCGACGTTGTCCGAGGTGTGGAGCCGCCACATCGCCGATTCGCTGCAATTGATTAACCATGTTGCAGCCGATTCGATACGGTGGGTGGACCTCGGTTCGGGCGGCGGATTTCCCGGGCTCGTGGTGGCGGCCGCGCTCTCGGAGCGGCCGGGGGCCGATGTTCATCTGGTGGAGAGCGACACGCGCAAGTCGGCCTTCCTGCGCGAGGTGGCGCGGGTGGCGGAACTGCCGGTGACGGTTCATGCCCACCGAATCGAGCAGGTGGCTCAAATGCTTGCGCCGGGCACCGAGGTGGTGTCCGCCCGTGCGCTGGCGCCCCTGCCCAAGCTTCTGGAGCTGGCTGAGCCTTTCCTCACCGCCGGCGCCCTCGGGGTATTTCCCAAGGGGCGCGACGCTGAACGCGAATTGACCGAGGCCCGTAAAGGCTGGACACTCGATTGCGATCTTCGCGCCAGCGTCAGCGACCGAGAGGCGCGGGTTCTTCTCGTCCGAAGCGCCCGGCGCAACAGCAAGTAGCCGCCCCACCGGGAAGGCGCGCCCATAGGGCCGGCGCCGCTCAGTGGACGTTCGACACCGCTGGCCCGCGCTCGCGGGATCAGATCCTAGGGGACCATGGGCCATGAGCCAGGCTGACCATTCCGCGAAAGCCGATCTTTCCAAGCCGGCGGGCGCCCCGCGCGTGCTGGCGCTGGCCAACCAGAAGGGCGGCGTCGGCAAGACCACGACGGCGATCAACCTCGGCACCGCCCTCGCGGCCATCGGCGAGACCGTGCTCGTGGTGGACCTCGACCCGCAGGGCAATGCCTCCACCGGTCTTGGCATCGACCGCCGCTCGCGCAACCTCTCCACCTATGACGTGCTGGTGGGCGAAGCCTCCATGCAGGAGACGGTGATGCCCACGGGCGTGCCGCAACTGTATGTGGCTCCCTCCACCCTCGACCTTTCCGGCCTTGAGCTGGAGATCGCCGCGGAGCGCGACCGTGCCTTTCGCCTGCGGGACGCGCTCAAGGCGCTCGCGTCCGATCCACAGGCGCCGCGCTTCACCTATGTCCTGGTGGATTGCCCCCCGTCGCTCTCGCTGCTCACCGTGAACGCCATGGCGGCGGCGGACGCGATCGTCGTGCCGCTGCAATGCGAATTCTTCGCGCTGGAGGGCCTCTCCCAGCTGATGAAGACGGTGGAGCAGGTGCGGGTGGGGCTCAACCCCAGCCTCACCATCCACGGCATCGTGCTGACCATGTATGACGGCCGCAACAATCTGTCGGAACAGGTGGTGCAGGACGTGCGGCAATTCATGGGCGACAAGGTCTATGAGACCATCATTCCCCGCAATGTCCGCGTGTCCGAGGCACCGTCCTATGGCAAGCCGGTTTTGCTCTATGATCTCAAGTGCCTGGGATCTCAGGCCTATTTGCGGCTCGCCTCGGAAGTGATCCAGCGCGAGCGGGCGGCGCGCGCGGCGGCTGCAGCCTGACGGAAGACCAGAGGGACAAGACCAAGATGGCGGACGAACAGCGCTCCCGGCTCGGGCGGGGGCTTGCCGCGTTGATCGGCGAGATGGGGGAGCCGCAGGCCGCTCCGGCCCGCAGCTCCGGCCCGCGCGGGGGGCCGCGCCGCGTGCCCATCGAGCAGGTGAAGGCCAACCCGCGCAATCCGCGCCGCGCCTTCCTGGAGGAGGGGCTGGAAGACCTCACCGCCTCCATCCGCGAGAAGGGCATCATCCAGCCCATCGTGGTGCGGCCCCTGAAGGGATCGGACAGCTTCGAGATCGTGGCCGGCGAACGCCGCTGGCGCGCGGCCCAGCGGGCGAGCCTGCACGAGGTTCCCGTGGTGGTGCTGGAGCTCACCGATCGCGAGGCGCTGGAAATCGCCATCATCGAGAACGTCCAGCGCGCCGACCTCAACGCCGTCGAAGAGGCGCAGGGCTATGAAGCCCTGATGGATGAGTTCGAATACAACCAGAACGAGCTTTCCAAGGTCATCGGCAAAAGCCGCAGCCACATCGCCAACACGCTGCGCCTGCTGAAACTGCCCGATTCGGTGAAGGGGCACCTGGCGGAGGGGCGGCTCAGCGCCGGCCACGCACGCGCCCTCCTCTCCGTGGCCGACCCGGAGAAGGTGGCCCGCGAAGTGATCTCCAAGGGGCTCACGGTGCGGGATGTGGAGGCGCTCTCCAGGTCCAAGCCGCCGATGGCGCCGGAGAAGGGCCGTGGCGCCCCTGCGCCAGCCTCCGAACGGAAGAGCGCGGATACGCGGGCGCTGGAGAAACGGCTTACCGATGCGCTCGGTCTGTCCGTCAGCCTTGACGGCAAGGGCGAGGCCGGCGAGCTGCGCATCCGCTATGCCAGCCTCGACCAGCTCGACGAGATCTGCCGCCGTCTCGGCCTGGATTGAAGTTCAACGCAGCTGACAAAGAAAAGGCCGGGCGTGCGCCCGGCCTTTTTGCGTTCCAGATGAGGCCCGCGTCTTCTTGCGCAGGCGCGGCCTTATCTTGAAATCAGGCGGCGGCCTTGCGGCGGGTCGTCTTCTTCGCGGGGGCGACGGGTGCCTTCTTGCGGGTCTGGCCGAGGCCCATGTTCTTGGCGAGTTCCGAGCGGGCCGCAGCATAGGCCGGGGCAACCATGGGATAATCCTTGGGCAGGCCCCACTTCTCGCGGTAAGCCTCGGGGGTCATGCCGTAGCTGGTGCGCAGGTGCCGCTTCAGAGACTTGAACTTCTTCCCGTCTTCCAGGCAGATGATGTATTCGGGCGTCACCGACTTCTTGAGCGGGACGGCCGGCTTCTGCTCCTCCACCTGCGGCGCGGCGGGGGTGCCGAGCTGGCCGAGGGCGCGGTAGACGGACTCGATGAGACCGGGAAGCTCGGCGGCCGCGACGCTGTTGTTGCTCACATACGCGGCGACGATGTCCGCGGTGAAGTCGATGAAGGTCGGCGACGGAGTATTGGACGCGGAGTCGCTCACGGGAGTCCCTTTCTGTTCTTCGCTAAAGCGAGCTGGCAATGCGGGGAGCGGTTGGAATGCGACCGGGCTCGGTATGGCTTCGGCCACATGCTCCGCCGAGGCAGACGCCGCATCGGCTGATTAAGTTACGCGGTTTATCTATAGCACCTCGTCCTATAAATACAATCGGCAGCCAAAAACTCTTGGAAAGTGAGCAATAGAGCCAGTTTGCGGCGGTCGATGAGGGGTCCTGCCCGGCTCCGTCGAACGAAATGATCCATGCCAGATCAGCGAATCGCAGCCTCGACAGATGAAAACATCGGCCATGGGAAGTGTTCCCGGTGCATGGTCCGCGAAGCCAGTGCGTCCATAGCCGGGGAGATACTAGCCCGACGCCTTCGCGCGCTGTTTTTCTGTGCCGGCGACAACAAGTACATGCCCCGATTTGTACAACTTCCAGATGCGGCAGACGGTCGAGGCTTCCGTCACGTCGGCGCCCCGCCGCCGTCCTGATTTGACGGAACGCATCACGCGCCTGAGCTTGCCGCTGGCGTAGCCGAGACTTCCGGGCCCGGCCACTGGTGTGGCGCGCCGAACCGGGTTAGGTGGGGTCGTTCCGCCCCTGGCCGGGGCGGCCACCGTTCAAGGGTCGATGCGGTTCCCGAAGCGGCATCGGCCGTGCAATGTCGCCCGCCCGGCGGGGACGAGGATGCCATGCCACGCACCGTCGCCGGACCCGAGATCGAGCGTCTGATCCAGCTTCTGGCCCGCCTGCCCGGCCTTGGGCCGCGTTCGGCGCGCCGCGTGGCCCTGCACCTCATCAAGAAGCGCGAGGCGCTCATGGCGCCGCTGGCGACGGCGCTGGGCGATGCCATCGGCAAGATCGTCACCTGCCGGACGTGCGGCAACGTGGACGTGACGGATCCCTGCACGGTCTGCACCGACCCCACGCGCGACGGGCGCACGCTGGTGGTGGTGGCGGACGTGGGCGATCTCTGGGCCCTGGAACGCGCTGGCGTTCTCAATGCCCGTTATCATGTGCTGGGGGGCGTTCTCTCGCCGCTGGACGGCGTGGGGCCGGACGACCTGAATATCGCCAGCCTCGTCACCCGCGTGCACGCACAGGAGGTCTCGGAAGTCATCCTGGCGCTCGGCGCCACGGTGGACGGGCAGACGACGGCCCATTACCTCACCGATGTCCTGCGCGACACCGGCGCCCGTATCACCCGCCTCGCGCAGGGCGTTCCCGTGGGGGGCGAGCTCGATTATCTGGACGAAGGCACCCTCTCCGCCGCCATCCGCGCACGCACGCAGATGTGATCGGCGGAGTGTCAGTCTTCCCCAGCTTTCACTGCAGCATCCGCTCGAAATTGATGACGAAGAGCTTGGGGTCGGGGCGCTTGTTCACCTGCACGTTCGACAGCGAGACCTGCGTGTCGTAGCCCTGCGGATCGGTCACGACCCACTGCTTCAGCGCCGAGGTCTTGGCGTCGAACAGGATCAGCAGACGATAGGTGCCGAACATGGGCACGGTTTCCTGCATCACCACAGTCACGAAGCGGTCGTCCTGAAAGATGCCGGTCACATGCGGCTCGGTGCCGAGGTCGATGCGCTCCGCCAGCAGGAAGCGCAGCGGCGTCTGCGACAGGGGCGTGATGTCCTGGGTGTTGAGATTGCGGTCGCGCACGGCCACCGACTGGCCGTTGGAGATCAGCTCCACCGGGCTCGGCGCATCGTATTCGAAACGCACGCGTCCGGGCTTCTGCATGTAGAAGTCGCCGGTGCGCTTGGAGCCGTCCGGGTCGATCTGGGTGAAGGTGCCGGTCATGGACTGCACCGAATTGAAGTAGCTGGTGATGCGCTCCACGGTCGCCTTCGGCGCGCGGCCATCGGCCGGCTGCGCCACGGCAACGGGAGCCGCACCCTTCGCCTGGCCCTGGGGCCGCATGAGGTCGCCGGGGGGCTGCACCGTCTGGGCGACGGCAGGAACAGCCGCGACCAGCCCCAGCGCCAGCAGCAGGCCGGCGGCGCCCGCGCGGCGCGTCTTCGCCGACGGGACGCGGGCCTCGCGGGGGGTGAAGCGGGTGGCGGCGGAGCGGATGAGCATCATGGGCATCTCTGGCGCAGGGCGTGTCGCGGGCAGGAAGGTCATTTCCGACGCTCCGATCCCGCCCCGCGCGGGCTGATCGGATGGACAGGGGTCTAATACGCAACTTGCGGCCGGGCTATGGCGAACCTGTGGCCTTGCCGACGCCCGGGAAAACCGCCCAGCGCCGCTTGTGTTCCGGTTCGGCCGAAGCTGCAACCGGAACCGGGAACCGCTCACGCGGGAATGTGACGCAACGCGCCTACTCGGCTGCCTGCTCGGGCAGCAGGATCTCCCGCTTGCCGGCGTGATTGGGCGAGCCGACAAGGCCCTCCTTCTCCATGCGCTCGACCAGCGAAGCCGCGCGATTGTAGCCGATCTGAAGCCGGCGCTGGATATAGGAGGTGGAGCATTTGCGGTCGCGCATCACCACCGCCACCGCCTGGGAATAGAGGTCCATGCCCTCGTCGCCCATACCGCCCTTGTCGAACACGGCGCCGTCGCCGTCCTCATCCTCCGCATCCTCGGCGGTCACCGCCTCCACGTAGGAGGGCGCGCCCTGGGCCTTGAGGTGCTTCACCACGCTCTCCACCTCCTCGTCGGAGACGAAGGGGCCGTGCACGCGGCTGATGCGGCCGCCGCCGGCCATGTAGAGCATGTCGCCCTGGCCCAGCAGCTGCTCGGCGCCCATCTCGCCGAGGATGGTGCGGCTGTCGATCTTCGAGGTCACCTGGAAGGAGATGCGGGTGGGGAAGTTCGCCTTGATGGTGCCGGTGATGACGTCCACGGACGGGCGCTGCGTGGCCATCACCAGATGGATGCCCGCCGCGCGGGCCATCTGGGCAAGGCGCTGGATGGCGCCCTCGATGTCCTTGCCGGCGACCAGCATCAGGTCGGCCATCTCGTCGACGATGACGACGATGTAGGGCAGGGGCTCGAGGTTCATCTCCTCGCTCTCGTAGATGGCTTCTCCGGTCTCGTGGTCGAAGCCGGTCTGCACCGTGCGGGCGATGGATTCGCCCTTCTCGCTGGCGTCCTTCACCCGGGCGTTGAAGCCGTCGATGTTGCGCACGCCCAGCTTCGACATCTTCTTGTAGCGGTCCTCCATCTCCTTCACCGCCCACTTCAGCGCCACCACCGCCTTCTTCGGATCGGTGACGACGGGGGCAAGAAGATGGGGGATGCCGTCATAGACGGACAGCTCCAGCATCTTGGGATCGACCATGATGAGCCGGCACTGTTCCGGCTTCAGCCGGTAAAGCAGGCTCAGGATCATGGTATTGATGGCCACCGACTTGCCCGAGCCGGTGGTGCCGGCCACCAGCAGGTGCGGCATGCGGGCGAGGTCGACGATCACCGGATCGCCGCCGATGGTCTTGCCCAGCGCGATGGCGAGCTTGTGCCCGGTATCGCCGAAATCCTTGGTGGCGATCAGCTCGCGCAGCAGCACCTTGTCGCGCTTCTGGTTGGGCAGCTCGATGCCGATGGCATTGCGGCCCGGCACCACCGCGACGCGGGCGGACACGGCGCTCATGGAGCGTGCGATATCGTCGGCGAGGCCGATGACGCGGGACGACTTGATGCCGGGCGCGGGCTCCAGCTCATAGAGCGTCACCACCGGGCCGGGGCGCACCTGGCCGATCTCGCCGCGCACGCCGAAGTCCTGCAACGTCGCCTCCAGCTCGCGCGCGGTCCCGGAGAGGGCCTCCGGGCTCATGGCGGGGGCCTTGGCGGGGGGCGCGGGCGTCAGCAGATCGAGGGAGGGATGCTGGTAGCCGGCGCGGCGGCCGCCACGACGGGCGGCCCGGCGGCGGGCGGCGGCGCCTTCGGGCGGGGCCTCCAGCGGGGCATCGGGGAGATCGTGGGGCGCGGGCGCGATGGCACCCTCCAGGCGCGGCTCCTGCCGCTGGCCCGGCCTTTCGGCGGGCGCGGCCGAGGTGGCGGCGGGCAGGGGCCGGCGGGCGAGGCCGGCGCCGGAGAGGCGCGCCTTCCACGACAGGAAGGTATGGGTGAGGGCGCCGAGGGAAACGGCGGTGCCGTCGTCCTCCTCGTCCTCGTCGCCCACCTCGCCCGGCAGCTCGGAGGCGGGAGCGAGCTTCAGCGGCGTGCGCCGGCCGCCGCTCAGGGCGAAGAACAGGCCGGCGGCCCCGATCGCGAGGCCGGCGGCCCCGATGAGCATGGAATCGAGGCCGGCGAGCGCGCCGCCCCGCATCACGCCGAAGGCGCGTGGAAAGAGATCGCCCAAAGCGCCGCCGAGGCCGGTGAGGCCCGGCCAATGCTCGGGCTGGGGGATGGCGCCGAGGAAAGCGGTGGTGCCCAGCACGCCGATGAGCCAGCAGGTGATGCGCAGCCGCTCGCGAGCGAAGGGTCGGTGGGTCACGAGCCGCCAGCCGGCATAGAGCGGCGGCAGCAGCACGGCCAGCGCCGCGAGCCCGAACAGCTGGACCAGCAGATCGGCGATGATCGCGCCGGGCCGGCCCAGCAGGTTCGTCACCGGGGCATGGGTGGCGTTGGAGAGGCTCGGGTCGGTCGCGGACCAGGTGCCGAGCGCCACGAAGGAGGTCAGCGTCGCGAGGATGAGGCCGGTGCCGACGATCTCCCGCCCGCGCCGGCGCACCACCAGCCGGATGCTCTCCGGGATCAGTTCGAGCCGGTGCGCATGGTGGTGAGGCGCATCCATCCGGCTGTTGATGACGGCATCGGCGGTGGCTGCCTTCGGGCGTCGGCGGGCCATGGGCATCGGCGCGGCTCCCTTCAGAGGGCTGCGACGAGGCGCTTCAGCACCTCCTCGCAGGTGGGCAGATCCTGGACCAGCGCGACGCGCAGGAACCCGGCGGAGGGGTTGGCGCCGGTGAGGTCGCGACGGGCGAGATAGCCGCCGGGCACCGTGCGCAGGCCCTGCTCGCGCCACAGCTTCACCGCCGCCGCCTCGCCGCCCGTGAGGCGGTCATCGGCGAGGTGGGACACGTCGAGCCACAGGAAGAAGCCGCCGCCGGGCCGCTCATAGCCGAAGCGGCCGGCGAGCATGCGGTCGGCGAGGTCGAACTTCGCGGCATAGAGTTCGCGGGAGCGGGCGACGTGGGCCTCGTCCTCCAGCGCGGCCACGGCCACCGCCTGCAACGGCTCCGGCACCTGCGGCGCTGCGACCCAGCGGAAGGCGAGAAAGTCCTTCAGGAAGGCGGGGTCCCCGGCGCAGAAGCCGCAGCGCAGGCCGGGCAGGGAGGAGCGCTTAGACAGGGAGTTGAAGGCCACGACGCGGGAGAGATCTGTGCCGGCCACTTCAAGGATGCCGGCCGGCTTTTCCGCGCCGAGGTAGATTTCCGAATAGCACTCGTCAGAGAACAGAAACGCCCCGTTGCGCCGCGCCAGCTCCAGCGCCTTGCCGAGATACTCGGCCGAGGCGATGGCGCCCTGCGGATTGGCGGGGGAGGCGATGTAGAGGGCGACCGTCCGCTTCAGCAGGTCCGGATCGAGGGCGTCGAGGTCCGGAAGCCAGCCGCTGTCCTTGGTGGTCGGCATCACCACGGCCTCGCAGCCGGCGGCTTCCGCGCCCGCGGCATAGGCGGCATAGAAGGGATTGGGCAGCAGCATGGCCGGCTTGCCATTGGCGCCCTTCGCGGGATCGGCCAGGCGCTGGGCGACGATGGCGGCGGAGAACAGGCCCTCGCGCGAGCCATTCAGCGCCAGCACTTCGCGGTCGGCATCGAGCGGCTTCGCCAGCCTGTAGCGCTGCGCCAGCCAGCTGGCGGCCGCGGCGCGGAAGGTCGGCGTGCCCTCGGCACGCGGATAGCGGCCGAAGCCGGCGAGATTGCTGTTGAGGACCGGACCGACGAAATCCGGCATGGCGTGCTGCGGCTCGCCCACGGCGGCGCTCAGCGGCTGGCGCCCCGGCTCGATCCCCGCGAGGAGGTCGGCAAGCCGGATGAAGGGCGAGCGGCGGTCTTCCGGGGGAGCGGCGGGGGCGGGTGGCACGGCTTTGCGGTCTTTTCTGGCGGACTTCGTCATCCGCTCCAGAATGGGACCAGCCGGTTAAGGTGTGGCTAACTTAACCCGGCGATCCGTCAGACTTTATGCCCCAACACCTCGCGCGCCTGCCGTGCATCGGCCTTGATCTGCGCGACAAGCGCGTCGATGCCGTCGAACTTCAGCTCCGGCCGGATATAGGCGTGGAATTCCACCTCCAGCGACTGGCCGTAGAGGTCGCCGGAATAATCGAACAGGTGGACTTCCAGAAGCGCCCGGCCGTTGTCGAAGGTGGGGCGCCGCCCGTAGTTCGCCACGCCGTCGAACCGGCCGGCCGGCGTGACGGCGCGCACGGCGTAGATGCCGAACGCCAGTTCCAGATCCTGCGGCAAGGCGAGGTTGGCGGTGGGAAAGCCGATGGTGCGGCCGCGCTTGTCGCCGTGGATCACCTCGGCCGTCACCGCGAAGGGCCGCCCCAGCATGTGGGCAGCGTGGCCCACCTGCCCCGCCGCCAGCGCCTTGCGCACGGCGGTGGAAGAAATCGCGTCGTTCTCGTCGCGCATGGGCTCGACCACGGTCACCGCAAAGCCGTGTCGTTCGCCGGCCTCCTTTAGGAAGGCGGGCGAGCCGGCGCGATGACGGCCGAAATGGAAATCGAAACCCACGGCGATCCCGGCGACGCCGTAGCGGCCCACCAGCACCGCGCGGACGAAGTCCTCCGCCTCCATGGCGGCGAGGGCAGCGTCGAAATCGAGCACGATCGCCCCGTCGAGGCCGCTGTCGGCGATGTAGCGCAGTTTTTCCGCCGCCGGAGTCAGGCGGAAGGGGGCGGCGGCAGGATTGAAGAAGGTGCGCGGGTGTGGCTCGAAGGTCAGCGCCAGCGCCGGCCCGCCCGCCTCGGCCGCCATGGTTCGCGCTGCCGCGAATACCGCCTGATGTCCACGATGCACGCCATCGAAATTGCCGATGGCGATGACGGGGCGCGCCAGCGCCGGCGGCAGGGGTTCGCCGCCACGCACCAGCACGAAATCAGGGGGAAGAGACACGGTCATCGGCGGGCGCAAGCCTTGCCTTGGTGTTCTGCGGAATGCCCGGAACCTCGGCGGCACCGGGACAGGATATTCGGCCTTCGGGATCGGTCAAACCGCATGCCGGTTCAAGAAACGCACTGCTACCACGCGAGGCGGGGCATGACGCCGCGCGGATGGGCGTGGCCGGTGAAGAGATCGGCGAGGGATTCGGTGTCTGGAATGGCGCCGTCGATGGATTTCAGCTCCTGCGCATGGATGCCGCCGGAGATGAAGAGGCTGTCGAAGCCGGCGTCGTTCGCGCCGGCGATGTCTGTGCGCAGCGCGTCGCCGATGCCGAGCACGCGGTTGCGCTCCACCGCCTCGCCGCGGATCACCTCGGCGCGCGCGAAGGCGGTGTCGTAGATGGGCCGGTAGGGCTTGCCGCACCAATAGGCCTTGCCGCCGATCTGCTCATAGGCCTGGGCAATGGCGCCGGCACAGAAGATGAGCTTGTCGCCGCGCTCCACCACGAGATCGGGATTGGCGCAGATGAACGGCAGCTCCCGCGCCTTCATGGCGGCGAGGGCATCGGCATAATCCTCCGGCGTCTCCACGTCGTCGTCGAGGAGGCCGGTGCAGACCACGAGGTCCGCGTCCTCAAGCGAGGCGAGGGTGAGGTCCAGCCCGTCGAACGTGCCCACGTCCCGTGCCGGGCCGAGGTGATAGACGCGGGCGCCGGGGCGCGCCTCAAGCATGTCGCGCGTCACGTCGCCGGAGGTGACGATGGCGTCATAGGCGGTGCGCGGCACGCCGAGGCCGTCGAGCATGCCCATGATGAAGCGGTTGGGCCGCGGCGCGTTGGAGACCAGCACCACGGTCGCGCCGCCGGCCCGCGCCTTCGTCAGCGCCTCGCAGGCGGCGGGAAAGGCCGCGACGCCATTGTGCAGCACGCCCCAGACATCGCAGAGGATCAGGTCGTAGTCGCCGGAGAATGCGGAGAGGCCCTCCACCAGCGGCGGGGCGTGCAGGGGGTGGCGGGTGCCGGTCTCGGCCATCGGTCTCTCCATTGTGCGGCGCACAGGTGCCATGGAAGGCCTTGAATCACAAGGCCGGGGCGCCCGGCGGGTCCGCGCTCTGCGCAGGTCGGCGGTGAAGCGCGGGCCGGATCAGGGATGCCCTTTGCCGGGGTGACCACCAGGATGGCCGCCCGGATGCCCGCCGTGCTGCCCACCATGACCCCCCATGCCATGGGGATGCCCGCCGCCTCCCCCATGGGGATTTCCGTGCGGATGGCCGCCGCCCTTTGGCGGCTCCTTCTGCGCCACCGGCGTGGTGGAGCGGGTCCGGGCCTCGATGCCGGGCAGCGCCTGCACCAGCGTGCGGAAGGCGTCGCCCCGCACCTCGAAATTGGGATACTGGTCGAAGCTGGCGCAGGCGGGGGAGAGCAGCACCACCGCTTCCGCGCGGCCGGAGGCCTCGGCATCCCGCGCGGCGGCTTCCACCGCCTTGTCGAGGGTGCCGACGATCTCGTGGGGCACCGCGTCCCCCAGCGTCGCGGCGAAGTCCTGCGCCGCCTCACCGATGAGATAGGCCTTGGCGACACGATCGAAGAACGGCGCGAGCGGTTCGATGCCGCCGGCCTTGGGCTTGCCGCCGGCAATCCAGAAGATGTCGGTGAAGCTGGTCAGCGCCCGCTCGGCGGCGTCCGCATTGGTCGCCTTGGAATCATTGACGAACAGCACCTTGCCCTTGTTGCCCACCTCTTCCATGCGGTGGGCGAGGCCGGGAAAGCGCTTCATCGCCACAGCGATCACCTCCGGCGCGACGCCGAGCGCCCGGCAGGTGGCATAGGCGGCGGCGGCGTTCTGGGCATTGTGGGTTCCCCGCAGGGAGCCGATGCCGCCGAGGGGCAGGCGGAAGACCTCGGCCCCGCCTTCGGACACCACCAGCGTCTCGCCCTCGCGCCAGATGCCGTCAGGCAGGGGACGCCTGACCGAGATGCGCACCACGTGCTTGCCGGCGCGCTCCGTGCGGTCGGCCATGGCGGCGGAGAAATCGTCGTCCACGCCGACCACGGCGGTGCCGGTCTGCTCGACGCCGGTGACGAGGCGTTCCTTCACCGCCGCGTAGTTCTCGATGGTGCCGTGGCGGTCGAGATGGTCCGGGGTGATGTTGAGCATCACGCCCACGGAGGGGTCGAGGCCGGGGGCAAGGTCGATCTGGTAGGAGGAGCACTCCACCACATGCACGCGGCCGGGCTTCGGCGGGGCGAGGGAGAGGATGGCGGTGCCGATATTGCCGCCCATCTGCACGTCGCGACCGGCGACGCGCAGGATGTGGGTGATGAGCGCCGTGGTCGTCGACTTCCCGTTGGTGCCGGTGATGGCGACGAACGGCGAACGGCGCGCGATGGCCTGTCGCTCGCGGCAGAACAGCTCGATGTCGCCGATGATCTCGACGCCCGCCGCCTGCGCGAGCTTCACCGACCAGTGCGGCTCGGGGTGGGTCAGCGGCACGCCGGGCGCCAGCACGAGGGCCTGGACGATGGTCCAGTCGATGTCGTGGAGGTCCTGAACGAGGATGCCGGCCTCGCCGGCCTTGCGGCGCGAGGCTTCTGAATCGTCATAGGCGACGACGGTGGCGCCGCCGGCCTTGAGCGCCTCTGCTGTGGCAAGGCCCGAGCCACCCAGCCCGAAAAGGGCGATGGTGGCATCCTTGAAGACGGTGACGGGGATCATGGCGGTAAAATCGTCCGTTGTGGCAATGCACTCCGGGCTTTCGTCTAGAGCATGATGCGGAAAAGTGCGAACCCCTTTCGTAGGCAGACGGCCGGCGGGGCGCGCCCTAAGGGAAATCCCCTGCTTGCCGTGGATGACATTCATACTATTGAATGTAGGAGACGGATACGCGGGACTGCCGCGCCAACCTTGGGAGAACGAGATGGTCGCAAACGTGGGTGGATTTGATCGCGTGCTGCGTTTCGTCGCCGGGATCGTGCTGATCCTGGTGCCGTTCGTGGCCCCCTCCGTGCCGGCGCTGGGCGGGCTCGGCAACTGGACCTGGCTGATCGGCGCCGTGGGCGTGGTGATGCTGCTCACCGCCGCCTTCCGCTTCTGCCCGGCCTATCCGCTGCTGGGCATCAATACGTGTGGGCGGGGGTGAGTTTGTTACGCTAGGGAATCTGCGGCACTTCGTCTGGTCCTGCCTATTCGAAGTATGGGGCGAAGTGAACAACTTCCGCGGGTGGTGTATGGATCGCCGCGTCTCAATCCGAAGGCGCGGCGACCGATGGCACAGGACACATTCATTCCCCGTAGTCACTTCAATCCGGTGAACGTTTTTCTGAACGAGGCCTGCAATCCGGACTTTGAAGCGCTCGTCGCCGACATCGCGAAGGTCGAGCCGATCAAAGTGGATTCCAGCCAGGATGGCTCTGCCGTCATCAGCTGGCGCGGCTGCACTTTCATCTTAAGCGTGGCCGCCGGTCCGATTGCGCGACACGTTTATCACGGAATTGCGTCGACCACCGTGTTCTGGCCCGAGGCCGTCACGGCTCTCGCTTCGCATAAGACCTTCCTGACCGTGGCGGCTTTTCTTCGTCCGGATCGCCTCGTGGAAGACCTCCTCACGCAGTCGGTCCTGATCCGCTGTCTCATGGAGCATCTGCCGGTCAGTGGAATTCTGCGAGGGCCCGCTCTCACCAGCCCCGAATGGTACAAGTTCCTCGTTGATCGCTTCCATCATAATGGCCGGCTTCCGATCCCCGCATGGATCAAGATCCAGTTGAGCTGGGACCAGCGCGGGACTGTTGCGTCGACCATCGGGATGCGAGATTTCGGTTTCATGGAAGTGGAGTGCAATCCATCACCGCTCGCGCCCGATCCTACGCTTGATGTAGTTCAGTATTTTATCGGATATGTATTAGATAATGGCCCCGTACTGTCTGACGGTGACACAATCGATTTTGCCGAAGACATGAATACCTATGACAGGGCCATACGTGTCCATCACGCGCCTTCCTTCCGAGAGGGGTGTGGGACTGTCTATCTGTTCGATTTCAATGGCGTCGACGGAGTAATGGATCGCCCATGACCTCCTCAGCAACGAAGATGCCGGAAGGTTGGGGGCTGCGTGCCCTTCTACTCATTGATGCTGAGCATTTAGATGTGGCGCGGGAGGTGATCCGCTCGGGCGATCCGAGCCTTGCAATGGTGTATGGGTCCGGTGACGATAAAAAGGCTGTCTTTACCGTCAACGATGTCGAGCATCGCGCCCGATTCGACGCTGAGCCAATGGACGAAGAAATGCTGCGTTGGTCTGTCAACACCAACGTACTCTGGCACGTCAAGGGTGCTCCCTATCCCCATCACACGGCGTGCGTCCTTGTCCGCCGCGATTTGGGAAAAGACAAGCTCTCAAATCTCCTCGCTTTTACGGAAGTCCTACACGCTCTCACGCGCAAAATTCCAACGCACGCAATTGCTTGGCTACCCTATACGGTGGTCAACATGGCGATGTTTGAGGAGGTTTATGATCTACTTTACAAGAATGGGACCTTTCCGATCTATGCGTGGACTAGATTTGCCTATTCCAGCCCAGGTGGACAGCTTATGGTTCGGACCTACGGGCTGGCGACTATTGGATTAATGGACGTCGAATTTCACACCGACGGCGATACAATCCGGATGGATGTTGGAACCGCGGCAATCCTCATTGCGCGCATGCTTGCAACTGGGAACGTCTTGCCCGACGGAGCGACACAAGAAGTCAATCTCGACGTGTTGCAGGCCTCGATAAAAATGAGCCACCGCCCGTCATGTCGGGAAGAGGGCGAAACGGTCTGCTTCTTGGAGATCTCGCGTTTCCCGGGTGGCCGTCCGCTGCCGGGGGTACACTGACCGGCGGCTTTTTGTTCGTCGATACCGCCCCTCACCGCAGCTTCAGCGTCGCCAATCCCGCCAGCGCGAGCACCACGGCGACGATCCAGAAGCGGATCACCACCTGCGGCTCGGTCCAGCCGAGCTGCTCGAAATGGTGGTGGATGGGCGCCATCTTGAACACGCGCTTTCCGGTGAGCTTGAACGAGGCCACCTGCACGATCACCGAGACGGCCTCCAGCACGAACAGGCCGCCCACCACGGCGAGGACGATCTCATGCTTGGTGGCCACCGCGACCGTGCCGAGGAGCCCACCCAACGCCAGCGAGCCGGTGTCGCCCATGAAGACCTGGGCGGGTGGGGCGTTGAACCACAGGAAGCCGAGGCCGGCCCCCATCACCGCGCCGCAGACCACCGCCAGCTCGCCGACGCCGGCGACGTAATGGATCTGCAGATAGTCGGCGAAGCGCACGTTGCCGGAGAGATAGGCGATGAGGCCGAAGGTGCCGGCCGCGATCATCACCGGAACGATGGCGAGGCCGTCGAGACCATCGGTGAGGTTCACCGCATTGCCGGCCGCGACGATGACGAACATGCCGAAGATGGCGAAGAAGACGCCGAGGTTGAGCAGCAGGTCCTTGAAGAAGGGGAAGGCTACCGAGGTGGAGAGGCCCGACTTGCCCATGGTCATGATGATGACCACGGCGACGCCGGAGATCACCGCCTCGATTGCGAGGCGCGTCTTGCCGGAGAGGCCGTTGTGGGTCTGCTTCGTCACCTTCAGGTAGTCGTCATAGAAGCCGATCATGCCGAAGCCGAGCATCACCAGCAGCACGGCCCAGATGTAGATATTGAAGAGGTTCGCCCACAGCAGCGTCGCCACCGCGATGCCGGCGAGGATCATCAGCCCGCCCATGGTGGGCGTGCCCTTCTTGGTGAGCAGATGCGACTGCGGCCCGTCGGTGCGGATGGGCTGGCCCTTGCCCTGCTTCAGCCGCAGCATGGAGATCATCGCCGGGCCGAACAGGAACACGAACAGCAGCGCCGTCATCACCGCGCCGCCGGTGCGGAAGGTGATGTAGCGGAAGACGTTGAAGGCCGTGAAGGACTGGTGGAGATCGGCAAGCCACTGGAGCATCTGAATTCTATCCTTCGAGCAGCGCATCCTCCCCGGCGCGGAAGCGCTCGGCGAGGCTCTTGACCAGCGGTCCCATGCGGCTGCCGTTGGAACCCTTGACCATCAACGTGTCACCGGCCCGGATGGCGGAGGCCACCATGGGCTCGAGGTGGGAGGCGTGGATCGCGTAGCCGCCCCGCCGCTCCGAGGGGAGGGCCTGCCAGAGCGCGTGCATGTGCGGCCCGCAGCAGAAGACCTGATCGATCTTCGCCGCGCGCACGGCCTCGGCCAATTCGGCATGGTGGGCGTCGCCGTCGTCGCCGAGCTCCAGCATGTCGCCCAGCACCGCGATGCGGCGGCCGCGCGGGCCGACGGGGGTGCGGCTGAGCACGTCGAGGGCGGCGCGCATGGAGGCGGGATTGGCGTTGTAGCTTTCATCCAGCAGCGTCGCCTGCCCGCCCTTTACCTGAAGGCGCAGCGCGACGCCGCGTCCGGCCGGCGCCTTCATGCGGGAGAGGGCGAGGCCGGCCAGAGCGAGGTCGGCGCCCACCAGCTTCGCCGCAGCGAGCACCGCCAGCATGTTCTGCACGATATGGCGCCCGGGCATACCGACCTTGAAGGTCACCGGCGTGCCCATCACGTCGGCGACGCCCACCGAGCAATAGGATTGCAGCGCCGCCTCCTTCAGCCGCACGTCGGCGCCGGCCGTCTCGCCGAAGGTGACGATGCGGGCGATGCCCTGCGCCTCGGCGGCCGCCTTGAGGCGGGGAAACAGCGGGTTGTCGAGATTCAGCACCACCGCACCGCCCGGCTCCACGCCCTGGAAGATCTCCGCCTTGGCGTCGGCGATCTCCTCGATGCCGGAGAAGTGCGCGATATGCACCGCCTCCACCGTGGTGATGATGGCCACCTGCGGGCGCACCAGCTGCACCAGTGGCGTGATCTCGCCGGGATGGTTCATGCCGATCTCGAACACGCCGTAGCGCGCCTCGCGCGGCAGCCGGGCGAGGGAGAGGGGCACGCCCCAGTGATTGTTGTAGGAGGCGGCGGAGGCGTGGGTCTCGCCGTCGGCGCCGAGGGCGATGCGCAGCGCCTCCTTGGTGGTGGTCTTGCCCACCGATCCCGTCACGGCAACGATACCGGCGTTGGAACGCGCGCGGCTGGCGCGGGCAAGGTCGGTCAAGGCGGCGAGCACGTCGTCCACCACGAGGAGGGGGGCGTCGGACGGGAACTGATCCGCCTTGTCGCGCGCCACCACGCAGGCGGAGGCGCCGGCCTCCAGCGCCTTGATCACATAGGCATGGCCGTCGCTGTTCTCACCGGCGATGGCGAAGAAGACGTCGCCGCGGGCGAGCGACCGGCTGTCGATGGAGATGCCGGTGGCATCGCGCGGCGCGCCGCGCACCTCCGCCCCCATGGCCGCCACCATCTCGGCGACGCTGTGGAGGATGCGGCCCTTCTGTTCTGCCGTACCCGCGTCCGCACTCATGCCGCGACCTCCTTGAGGGCGGCGAGGACTTCCGCCGCGTCCGAGAATGGATATGTCCGGTCGCCGATGATTTGGCCGGTTTCGTGACCCTTGCCGGCAACGAGCAGTGCATCCCCGGCTTCCAGCAGCGCGACGCCGGCCCGGATGGCCTCCGCCCGGTCGCCGATCTCCCGCACGTCGCCCCGGCCGGCGCCGCGCGCGCCTTCCAATACCTCCGCGCGAATCGCCGCCGGCTCTTCGCTGCGCGGGTTGTCGTCGGTGACGATCACCACGTCCGCCTTCATCGCGGCGATGGCGCCCATGATCGGACGCTTGCCCCGGTCGCGGTCGCCCCCGCAGCCGACCACCACCACCAGCCGGCCGGGGATGGCGGCGCGCAGCGTGTCGAGAACGGTCGCGAGCGCTTCCGGCTTGTGGGCATAGTCCACGAACACCGGCCGGCGCGAGTCATCGCCGATACGCTCCAGCCGGCCGGGAACGCCCGTGAGGTGGGCGAGGGCGGCGAAGGCCTCCGCCCGGTCCGCCCCGCAGGCGATGGCGAGGCCGGCCGCGAGCAGCGCATTGTCCAGCTGGAAGCGCCCCACCAGCGGCACCACTGCGCTGGAGCCGTCCGCGAACATCACTTTCTGTCCGGCGGGCGAACCCGTCGCGGCGGCGATGTCGATGCCGTCCGACCGGCCCTCGCCGATGGGCAGGAGCCTGAGCCCGCGGGTCTCAGCCCACGCGAGCGCGGTGGCGGCGAAGGGGGCGGAGGTGACGGCGACAGCGGCGGCGTCCTGCGGCATCACCTCGGTGAAGAGGCGGAGCTTGGCGCGGAAATAGGCGTCCATCGTCGGGTGATAGTCGAGATGGTCGCGGCCGAGATTGGTGAAGCCGCCAGCGGCGAGCCGAACCCCGTCGAGCCGTTTCTGGTCCAGGCCGTGGGAGGAGGCTTCGAGCGCCATGTGGGTGACGCCCTCGCCCGCGAGCGCGTCGAGGGTGGCGTGCAGCTCCACCGGGTCGGGCGTGGTGAGGCTGCCATAGGTGGCGCCGTCCGGCTTCACCAGGCCGATGGTGCCGAGATACGCCGCGCGATGGCCGAGCCGCTCCCAGATCTGCCGCAGGAAGAAGGCGACGGAGGTCTTGCCGGCGGTGCCGGTGACGGCGGCGATGGTCTGCGGCTGGCGCGGATAGACGCGTGCGGCGGCCAGCGACAGCGAGCGCCGGGCATCCAGCGTGAAGGCGAGGGCGACCTGCGGCGGCAATCTCGGGGCGGGGGCGGTCGGCTCCATCAGGACGGCGGCGGCGCCGCGCGCGATGGCGTCCGCGATGAAGCGCGTGCCGTCCGCATGGGTGCCGGGGATGGCGACGAACAGATCGCCGGGCGTGATGCGCCGGCTGTCGGAGGACAGGCCGGTGATGGGCTCCTGCGCGCCGTCCGGCGTCAGGATGCGGGCGTGGCCGTCCAGAATCTGTCCGAGGGGAAGGAGCTGTCCGAGGGAATGCATGGTCATCGGACCCCTTTCTGGCATTCGCCCGCCCCGGTTGTCACCCCGCGCGGGCTGCCGCTGCGGTGGCGGTAACGTGATCCCGCACCGGTGACGTTAATTGCGGTCGGCGACCTTGAGCGGCATGCGCAGCAGCTGCTCCGCGTCAGGCAGGTTCTGGCGCGGCGCGATGTTGAGCATGGGCGCGATGCGCTCGACGATCTTGCCCGCCGTGGGCGCGGCGTTCCATCCCGAGGTGGCGTAGCCGTAGGTCTCGGGCGTCGCCTTGGGCTCGTCCAGCATCACCAGAACGAGGTAGCGCGGCTTGTCCATGGGGAAGACCGCGGTGAAGGACGTGAGCAGCTTGTTCTTGGCGTAGCGCCCGTTCACCACCTTCTCGGCGGTGCCGGTCTTGCCGCCGACGAGGAAGCCGGGCACCTCGGCCTTCTTGGCTGAGCCCTTCTCGGCATTGAGGCGCATGACGTAGCGCATCTTGTCCGAGGTCTCGGGCTTGAGCACGCGCACCGCCACCTTCTGCGCTTCTTCCGGCGTGCGCTTGATGAAGGTGGGCGGAATGAGGAAGCCGCCGTTGACCATGGAATTCACCGCCATCACCGCCTGCAGCGGGGCGACGGAGAGGCCGTGGCCGAAGGCGATGGTGGCCGAGTTCAGCTCGCCCCAGCGCTTCGGCACGATGGGCTCGGAGCTTTCCGGCAGCTCGGTCTTGAGCCGGTCGAGCTGGCCCATCTTCTTCAGGAACGCCTTGTGCGCCTCCACGCCCAGGGAGAGCACCATCTTCGCCGTACCCACGTTGGACGAGACGAGGAAGATTTCCGGCACGGTGAGCACGCGGTTCTCGGCGTGGTAGTCGTGGATGGCGAACTTGCCGAAATGCAGCGCGCCGCGGGCATCGAAGCTCGAATTCAGGCCGATCTTGCCCGAATCCAGCGCCATGGCGAACGACAGCGCCTTGAAGGTCGAGCCCATCTCATAGACGCCGGTGGTGAGGCGGTTGAGATAGGCGTCGTCCTTGGGGTTGCCGGACATGTTGGGGTCGAAGTCCGGGATCGACACCATCGAGATGATCTCGCCGGTATTCACATCGGTGACCATCCCCATGGCGTGCAGCGCCTGGAACTTGGTCTTGGCCTTCACCAGTTCGTCGCGCACGGCGTGCTGCACGCGCACGTCCATGGAGAGCTGGACCGGCTCCTGCTGCCGGTCGGTGGCGAAGCCGGCGAGATGCAGCTCGGCGAGGCCCCGGCTGTCGATCCACTTCTCGATGCCGGAAATGCCCTGGTTGTCCACGTTCACGCCGCCCATCACGTGGGAAATGATGGGACCGTCGGGATAGATGCGGCGGTTTTCCTTGAGGAAGCCGATGCCGGGAATCCCGAGCCGGTGGATGGCGCGCATCTGCGCCGGCGTGATCTCGCGCTTCAGCCAGGCGAAGCCCTTGCCGGAATTCAGGCGCTTGCGCGCCTCCTCGACATCGAGGTCGGGCAGCACCTTGAGCAGGCCTTCCAGCGCCTCGTCGGGGTCGATGAGGCGGCGCGGCTCGGCGAACAGGGACGGGGACTTCACGTCGATGGCGACGATATCGCCGTTGCGGTCGATGATGTCCGGGCGGGCGGAGGCCACCGCATCCGAGCCGCGCCCGCGCCCGCCGCCGCCGTCCGCGGTCATGGCGAGGTGGGAGAGCTGAACCGCGATGGCCACGAACAGGCAGCAGAACGCGAACATCACCAGCTTGATGCGTCCGCGCGCCACGGTATCTGGATCGCCCCGGTCGAGCCCGAACAGCCCCCGCACCACATGGCGGACACCGCGCCAGGCGAGGTGTCCGAGATGCACCGCGAACGGCCATACCACGTTCCAGCTTGCGACGGCGGCCCGCGCGGAGCCGCGCGCGGTGGCGCGACCGGCGGCCTTGCTGCCGGCACCAAGGCGATCGAGCAGGACCGCGCAGGAGGCATCGGCGTCCCGCAGCGCGGGGCCGACGGCGGCGACGATGCCGGCCCACATGCGGGCGAGGCGGGCGGAGATGGAAGACAGATCAGCCATTTCGGACCTCGTCAGCGGAAACCGGCCAGGAATCCGGAGAGCTTTTCGAGGGGATTGGTCGGCTCCGGGGGCGGGGCCGGTGCGGCGGCGACCGGCGCCGGCTGCATGGGGGGCAGGGGCCGCGGCGCGGCTGGGGGCCGGGGCGTCGCCGACGCGCTCGGTACCGGCTTCGCCACCGGCGCGTTCGCCGGGCGCAGCGCCGATGTCGCAGGAACGGTGGCGCCGCCGGAGCTGGTGGGCGCGGTGGTGGAGGCTGGCGGCTTGGAGCTGGCCGAGGACGTGACGAGAGGTGCGTCCACCAGTGCCTCGATCATGCCGCCGATGCCGTCGCCGCCGGAGGCGGGCTTGGCGGGCAGATCGTCGAGGCTGGAAATCGAATCGACATCGAGCCGCTTCATGTCGAGATGCCGCTCGGCGAGGCCCTGGATATAGATGGGCGACGTGCGGCGGGCCCATTCCGCGCGCAGCAGCGCGATCGAATCGCGCTCCTTGCGGATCTGGGTGCGCAGGGTGGCGAGCCGCTCGGCCTCGGCGGTGGACGAGACCTTGAGCTGGTAGACCACCGCGGCGGTCACCAGAAGCGCGACGACCATCACGACATTGGCGACCCGAAACATCTCGACTAGCGTCTCCGCCCTGGGCGTTGCGGTGATGGAGGCGGAAGCAGCCCCATCAGGTCACCGCCCGGATGCGCCGGGGCGTCCGTGCGCTCGGCCGCGCGAAGTTTCGCGGACCTGGAGCGCGGGTTGCCTGCCACTTCGTCGGGACCGGGCTCTACCGCTCCCTTCGCCACGAGGCGGAAGGAGGGCTCCGGCCCTTCCGCTTGCGGCTGGTGGCGCGAGGCGGACGGTGCCTTTGACCGGTGTGACAGAAAAGTCTTAACGATCCTGTCCTCCAGCGAATGGAAGGTGACGACCACCAGCCGCCCGCCCGGCCTGAGCGCCCGCTCGGCGGCGGCCAGCGCCTCCACAAGCTCCGACAATTCCTCGTTCACGGCGATCCGCAGGGCCTGGAAGGTGCGGGTGGCCGGATGCATCTCGCCGGGCTTCGCCCACACCACGCGGGACACGATTTCCGCCAACTGAGACGTGCGGGTGATGGGCGCTTCCTCCCGCGCCTTCACGATGGCCTTGGCGATGGCGCGTGAATGCCGCTCTTCGCCGAAGGTCCAGATGATATGGGCGAGGCGCACTTCATCGAGCGTGGCGCAGAGGTCGGCGGCCGAGAGCCCGTCCGCGCCCATGCGCATGTCCAGAGGCCCGTCGCGGCGGAAGGAGAAGCCGCGCTCCGCCTCGTCGAGCTGCATGGAGGAGACGCCGATGTCCAGCACCACGCCGTCGAGCGGGGCGAAATCCTGCTCGGCGGCGATCTCGTCGAGCCGGGAGAAGCGGTCCTGCACGAGGAGGAGGCGCTTGCCGGAGGCTTCCACCAGCGTCTGCCCGGCGGCGATGGCCGTGGGGTCGCGGTCGATGGCGAGCACCTGGCAGTCGGCCGCGGCGAGGATGGCGGAGGTATAACCTCCCGCGCCGAAGGTGCCGTCCACATAATGGCCGGCGTCCTTCGGCGCGAGGTGCGCGAGAACCTCGCGGAGCATTACCGGCAGATGACGGGCCGGTCCGCCAGCGGCGTCGGCGGGGCCGACCCCGTGGCCCGTCGTCATGTCCGTTCGCCCCTCGGGTTCTCCGCTCGGGAGCCGATGGCCTGGCGCAGCTCGCGCACCCGTCGGGTGGCCTCCGCGAGATGTGCCTTCAGCCGCTCCGGTTCCCAGATCCGGAACTTGTGTCCTAGCCCGACGAACGCCACCTGGTCGGTGATCGCCGCATGGGCCTTCAATGTCTCCGTCAGCACCACCCGGCCCTCCGGGTCGATGCGCAGCGTCTCGCTGGTGCCATAGAGGGCGGCAGCCAGCTCCTCGCGCGCCTCGGAATAGGGCGGGTAGCTGCCGATCAGCGCGTCGATCTCGCCGACCAGACGGTTGCCGCCGGCATCCAGCGCCGGTTCCGCGAGGCTCGGATGGCAATAGAGGCCGTCCGCGCCGTCCTTCATCAGTACCGTCCGGTAGGGCGCGGGGATGGAGACCCGGCCCTTGGCGTCAAGGCGCATCGTGTAGGTGGACACGAAGCGGTCCATGGCGCCCGGGTGCCCTCGTGTTGCGGCGGGCGCCGCTCAAGGCCGCCCGCATGACGGCGACGGCCGTCCATCCTGTTCATGGGTGCTTATGGGTTATCATGGGCTGGCATGGGCCGTCAACGAAACGGCATGGGCAGAGCCGTCCCGAAACGGGACGGTCGCCCGGCTCAAGGGGAACATCGCGCGAACGAATCGTGCGCGAATCGGAGTGAGTCCCGTCTTCCCCTTCCGTTCCGTCGCGTTCCGCCCCTCCTGCGCGCGCCTTGCCCCTGCCCCCTTGCCCATGGCCATATGCGCCACCGGCCGCAGGGGGCCGGCCGAAGGGGCGCCCCATGATCGAGATCGGTCCCAACCTGTTCGTGCTGGTGCTGCTGGTGCTGGCCGTGGCGGTGGTCTTCTCCGGCGTGAAGACGGTGCCGCAGGGCTACCAGTACACGGTGGAGCGCTTCCGCCGGTACACCAAGACGCTGATGCCCGGCCTCAACCTCATCGTTCCGTTCATCGATCGCATCGGCAACCGCGTGAATGTGATGGAGCAGGTGATCGACGTTCCGAGCCAGGAGGTCATCACCAAGGACAATGCCACCGTGACGGTGGACGGCGTGGTGTTCTTCCAGGTCTTCGACGCCGCCCGCGCCTCCTATGAGGTCGCGCGGCTCGACACCGCCATCCTCGCGCTGACCATGACCAACATCCGCACGGTCATGGGCTCCATGGACCTCGACCAGCTTTTGTCCCACCGCGACGAGATCAACGTGCGCCTGCTGACGGTGGTGGATGCAGCGGCCTCGCCGTGGGGCATCAAGATGACCCGCATCGAGATCAAGGACATCGTGCCGCCCGCCGACCTCGTGAACGCCATGGGCCGCCAGATGAAGGCGGAACGCGAGAAGCGCGCCGTGATCCTCGAGGCCGAGGGCCAGCGCCAGTCGGAGATTCTCAAGGCGGAGGGCCAGAAGCAGGGCCAGATCCTGCAGGCCGAGGGCCGCCGCGAGGCCGCGTTCCGGGACGCCGAAGCCCGCGAGCGGCTCGCGCAGGCCGATGCCAAGGCCACGGAGATGCTGTCCGTCGCGGTGGCGAGCGGCGATCCGGCCGCGCTCAACTATTACATCGCCGAGAAATACGTGAAGGCGTTCGAGACCATGGGCGCGGCGCCCAACCAGAAGGTGGTGCTCATGCCCTATGAGGGCACGGCGCTGCTCTCCTCCCTCGCCGGCATCGGCGAGATCGCCAAGGGCGCTTTCGGGGCGGAGGGCGTATCCGCTCCGCGTCCGTCTGGCCGCCGGCCCACCGGCCCCGCGACCCTGCCGCCCCGGGAGGACTGAGCCGTGATGCTCCTCACCCAACTCGGCCCCTGGGCCTGGTTCGTCCTCGGCGGCGTGCTGCTGGTTGCGGAGATCGCGGCGCCGGGGGCGTTCCTGCTGTGGCTCGGGCTCGCTGCGCTGGTCACCGGCGCGATTGCCTTTGGGATTGCGCTCGCGTGGCAATTGGAAGTGCTGGTGTTCGCCGCGCTGGCGGTGGTCGCCGTCCTCATCGGCCGGCGCATCAGCCCGGCGCCGGGCAAGGCCTCCGACCGACCCTTTCTCAACCGGCGGGCAGAGGAATTCGTCGGCCGGGTGTTCACGCTCGATGCTCCCATCATGGGTGGCACCGGGCGGGTGCGCATCGGCGACACGGTGTGGCGCGTGGAAGGCCCCGATGTCGCCGCAGGGCGAGACGTGCGCGTGACCGGCGCCGACGGCGCGACGCTGAAGGTGGAGCCGGTGGAGGGCTGACGCCTCCCCACCGTTCGCCTCAGTTCAGCCCGCGCAGCAGACGTTCGAGATAGTCGAGCTCGATCTGCGGGCGCTCCGGCTGTTCCAGCCGGCGGCGCAGCTCTTCCAGCACGCGACGGGCGCGCTGGGCGTCCACCTCGTCCGGCACCTTCACGGTGAAATCGTCGCCATAGTCCTGGCTGCGCAGCGGGCGGCCGAGGGGGTCGGTGCGCTGGGCGCTCTCCTCGCCGGGACCTCCGGGACCCTGACCCTCCTGCTGGCCGCGCTGCGCCTCGGCCATGGCCTGCGCGCCCTGCCGGAGCGACTGGAGGGCGCGGCCCTCGGCATCAAGCGCGCCCTGGCCCTCGCCGCGCCCGAGGGCTTCCTCCGCCTCGCGCATGGCCTGCTCCGCCCGGCCCATGGCCTCGCCGGCCCGGCCCATGGCGTCGCCTTCACCGCCTTCGCCGTTCTGGCCTTGCTGCCCCTGACCCTGCTGGCCTTGTCCCTGTTGGCCTTGCCCCTGGCCCTCTTGCATCCGGCGCATCTGGTCGAGCATGCGGCCGAGGCGCTTGCGCAGCTCCTGCTGGCCCTGCTGCAACTCCGAGAAGCCGTTCTCGCCCGGCTGCTGGCCCTGTCCCTGTTGACCTTGCTGCCCCTGCTGGCCTTCCCGGTTCTGACGCCAGGTGCGGTCGCGCAGGCGCTGCTGCTCCTGGATCATCTTGCCGATTTCGCTCTGCTGCTGCTGGCCCTGCTGCTGGCGGCCGGCCTGCCGGCTGCCGGGGCGCATGTTCTCCATCATGGCCTGGAGCTGGTCGAGCAGTTCGCGGGCCGCGTCCTTGTTGCCGGAGCGGGCGAGATTCTCGATGCGGTCCAGCATCTTCTGCAGGTCCTGCGGGCGAACGATGCGGGCGTTGGGGTCGAGCGGGCGGGCGTCCGTGCCGCTGTCGCGGCGCGCCTCCTCGGCCAGCTGGCGCATCATCTTTTCCATGGCCGCGCGCAGATCCTGCGTGAGGCGCTTGATCTCCTCGTCGCTGGCGCCGCGCTCCAGCGCCTCGCGCAGCGCCTCCTGGGCGGCGCGCAGCTCGCGCTCGGCATCCGAGAGGGTGCCGTCCTCGATCAGGACCGCGACTTCCCAGAGATAGTCCACCAGCGATCGCAGATCGTCGTCGTTGCGGGCGTTCTTCGCCCGGGCGAGCGCCGTGCGCAGGCCGAGATATTCGCCGGCACCGGGGGTGAACTGCGCTGGCGCGATGGTGAGGCCTTCCAGCACCGTGACCAGCCGGCGCCGGTTGCTGGCGTCGAAGGCAAGGCGGCGGCGTTCGTCGATCAGCGCCTTGGCGACGGGCTTCGAGAAGGCGCGGGCGGGCAGGCGGACGGTCTTCGTCTCGCTCACGCCCTCGTTGCCGGCGTCGTCGCGTGCCTTGAGATGAACCTCCACGCGGGCACCGGCCCAGGGATGCGCCACGAGATCCTTGGAGGTCTGCGCCGCGCCGGTGCGCCCGCCGGCCGGCAGGGTCAGCTTGAACTCGGGCGGAGGCACCAGCGGCTGCGCCATCTTGCGCGGTGACGAACCGGGTCGCGGGAAGAGGGGGGGCTCGGGCGGCAAAGGCGCGAACAGCGCCTCGGCTTCCTTCACCCCGTAATCATCCTCCATCCGGTAGGCGAGCACCAGAGTGTTGCGCTGGCCGGGCTGCGGATCCTTGGCGAAGCTGATGGTTGGCTTCTGGTCGGCCAGCACCTTGAAGTGCCAGGAGAGGCGGCGCTGGTCGGGACCGAGGAAGCTGACATCGGAATCCTCGCGGATCACGTAGCGCTTCTCGCCGGCCGGCGCAGGTGCATCGCCCTCGGGCTTCATCTCGGTTATGCCGCCATCGAGCTTGAGGGCGGCCGTGTCGATGCCGGAGCCGCGCACCACCAGCGTGCTGCCTGCCGGCACCTGGAGGGCGGCGGCGTTCAGAGAGGTGGGGTCGTCCGAGCGCAGGCCCGGCAGCACCACGGGCGGGCGGCCGGTATAAGCGGGCGGATCGATCCAGGCATCCAGCCGGTAGGGCGGGGGCGGGACGATGGTCTTCCAGTCGAAGGCCGCGCCGATGCGCGACAGATGCTGCCCCGGTGCCATGAAGACCGTGGCCGCCAGCGCCAGAACCGCCAGCGCGCGGAAGGCGCGAGGATCGAGACGGGCGAGCCCGGGGGCGGGCGTGCCGGCCTTCAGCGTCCGCGCGGCGGCGAGCGCGCGGGAGAGGTGCGCGCGCCACAGCGCCGCGCCGACCGGATCGTCCGGGCGGGTGGCGAGGCTGTCGGAAATGGCGGTGGCGGGGCGGTGGGCGAGGGCGCTCCTGGCGTCCAGGCGGGCCACCGCCTCCTCCCGGCTGGGCCAGCGCAGGGCCAGCAGCGGGCGGGCGGCGAACAGGATGGCGAGCGCGAACAGGAGGACGCCGGCGATGCGCGCCCAGATCGGCGCCGAAAGCCAGACGCCGGCGAAGGAAACCGCGAGAAACAGCGCCAGCGGCACACCGGCGCGGGCCAAGGCGGGCCAGGCCCGTTCCCAGAACAGAGCGTAGCGAGCGCGGCCGATGGCGCGGTCAAGAAGCTCGCGCGCGTGGTCTTCCGGGGTGCGGTCCTCGGGCCTGCGCGGGAGCTTTCCGTCGCGAGATGCGCTCACACCCTCTCCCTTTCCTGTCCCGTCGCCGGCAGCTTAACACGCAGCAAGTCCCGAGCCAGATTGCCCTTGCGGAACCGTCTTCACAAATTGGTCACGCACCGTGACCTGTCTCGTGATCGGCCCGCGCGGGCCGGATGTGCCCGGCGACCTTGGCGAAGGCGACCTGATCGGCGGCGGCGCCCACGGCAACCGGATCGAGGCCGAGGAGGGAAAGCGTCTCGCACATATGCGGCGGCAAAGGGGCGCTCACGTCCACCGGCGGCGCGCCCGCCTTGAGCGGCACCACCACGCGGCGCGAATGCAGGTGCAGCTTCGGCCCGCCCGGCAGGCGCGAGGCGCCGCCATAGATCGCATCGCCAAGGATGGGCGTTCCGAGATGGGAGAGGTGGGCGCGCAGCTGGTGGGTGCGCCCCGTGACCGGCGACAGGGCGATCACGGCAAGATCGCCGGCCCGGTGCAGCACCTGGAAATCCGTGATGGCCTCCTGTGCACCGGGCGAGCCCTTGGGCACCGCCTGCATCCACCAGCCGCGATGCGGCGAGCGCTTGGCCAGGGGCTGGTCGATGCGGCCGGAGTCCGCCGCCGGGGCACCGAGGGTGACGGCGACATAAGTCTTCCCCACGGCCCCGCTGGCAAACAGCTTTCCGAGCTGCGCCAGCGCCTTGGTGTGGCGGCCGAGCACGAGACAGCCGGAGGTGTCCTTGTCCAGACGGTGGGCCAGCTCGGGTGCGCGGGGCAGGCCGAAGCGCAAAGCGTCGAGATGATCGGCCAGCGTCTCCCCACCCTTCGGCCCGGCGTGGACGGGCAGGCCGTAGGGCTTGTCGATGATGAGCATCAGCCCGTCGCGGTGGAGGAGGGGGAGATCCCGCCCGGTATCAGGAGCGGGCTGGGATGCCGTGGGCGCGGAGGGCGTCATGATGGAGGTCGGCGGAGCCTTGCGAGAAGCAGCAGAAGACCACGCGGGTCACGCTGCCGGGGCGACCAAGATGGTCGAGGACGGCGCCGACCGCCAGTGGGGCGGCGCGCTCCGGCGGGAATCCATAGATGCCCGTGGAGATGGCGGGGAAGGCGAGGGAGGCAAGGCCCGCTTCGTCCGCCAGCCGGAGGCTTTCCCGGTAGCAGGAAGCGAGCAGCGCATCCTCATCCGCGCCGCCGCCCCGCCAGACCGGACCGACGGTGTGGATCACATGGCGCGCCAGCAGCCGGAAGCCGGGGGTGAGCCGTGCCTCACCGGTGAGGCAACCGCCCAGCGTCCGGCAATGGGCGACGAGCTCCGGCCCGGCTGCCCGATGGATGGCGCCGTCCACGCCGCCGCCGCCGAGCAGGGAGGCGTTGGCAGCGTTCACGATGGCGTCAGTCGCAAGGCGGGTGATATCGGCGACGATCACCTCGCAGGCCGCGGGGCCGCGGGGTGTCGCGCCATCGGGGGCCATTGATCGGCTCATGGTCGAAGCTCCCTGGCGTCTCACAATCCTCACAATCGGTGGCGTAGCCATAAGGGGTCGGAAAACAAGAAGGAGATCCGCCCCATGGCCCATCCCCGCAAGACGGAACGCCGCCTTCTCACGGAATCGGAAGTGGAGCTGGTGGAAAAGTCCCGCCAGCCCGTGGTGACCGCCCTCGGCGACGGCGAGGTCAACGACCTCGTTGCCCAATTGCGCGAGCGCCGGGATCGCGCCCTCACCATCGCCAACAACCAGCGGCGCGCGTTGCGCGGCAAGGGCGGGCGTGGCGAGGTGACGTTCGACAAGGCCGATTCGGGCAACCGCCAGAAGGCCTCCGTGCTCACCGATGCTCTTACCCGCGCCCGCCGCGAGCAGACCCGCCGCCGCACCCAGGCGGCCCGGGTAGAGCTGGTGGAAAATGCCCACAAGGCGCTGGAGCTGAAGCGGGATTCCAAGCGCGCCAAGCGCCCCGCCAACCTGCCGCGCCCCAACACGGGGATGAATCCGAAGGAGCGCACGCGCCTTCAGCGCATCGGCTCCGCCTCCGGCGAGGCCGGGCGCGTCACCAAGTTCGTGGCGGTGGCGCAGGCCAAAAAGGATTCTCGCGGCTGATGAACCTGGCAGGTCCGCTCCGGCGGGCCTGCCTCAATCTGCCAGTTCCAGCCTGAGATCGAGCGTCGAGCGGCGGCCCAAATCGTCGAAATGCTCGGTGAGGAAGCTTTCTGCCGCTGCCCGGCCGAGGTCGCGCAGATGCTGGAGGAAGGACCATTCCGCGTTGAGCTTGGAGGTGGCGTCGAGCGCCGCCAATTGATGCTCGCCGCCGATGCGGTGCAGCCGCACCCTGCGGAAGGGAGAGCCGCCCAGGGTCCAGCGGCTGATGAGCCCCTGCTCGATCAGCTTCGCCGCATTGTCGATCGCCCTCAGCTGCGCAAGCAGCGAGGCGTTGAAGGTGATCTCGTTGATCCGGTTCTGGATTTCGCTGGCGGTGCGGGGCGTCGTGTCGCGCACCACCGGGTTGATCTGGACCAGCAGGATGTCGTCAGCGTCCGCCATCTCGTAGAGCGGGAAGAGCGGCGGGTTGCCCATGTAGCCGCCGTCCCAATAGGGCACGCCGTCGATCTCCACCGCCTGGAACAGGAAGGGCAGGCAGGCGGAGGCCATCACCGCGTCCGCCGTCATCTCCTCATGCCCGAAGATGCGGGCACGGCCGGTATGGACGTTGGTGGCGGAGATGAACACCTTCACCTGCGACGTGCGGATGGCCTCGAAGTCCACATGGGCCTCAAGAATCTCGCGCAGCGGATTGATGTTCAGCGGATTGAAGTCGTAGGGCGACAGGAAGCGCGAGGCCACCTCAAAGGCGAGATAGACGGGGTTGTTGGCCAGCGACCAGTTGCCCATGAGCCGGTCGAACGCCGACCGCTGGATGGGCGACATGCGCCCGTCCCGCGACACGTCCTTCCAGAACTGGGAGAGGGCGTGGCGCGCCTCCCCGGGGTCGCCCTTGGCGAGGCCGGCCGCAAGCACCACCGCGTTCATCGCGCCCGCGCTGGTGCCGGTGATGCCGGCGATGGCGATGCGCTCGTCCTGCAGCAGGCGATCCAGCACACCCCAGGTGAAGGCGCCGTGGGCGCCTCCCCCCTGGAGCGCGAGGCTAAGCGGCTTGACGCCGTCGCGCCGGGTCACGGCACCAGCCCCGGCGTCACTCCGCCACCCAGCCGCCGTCGATCTGCTGCATGGAGCCGGTGATGGACCGGGCGTTGTCGGAGCACAGGAACACCGCAAGCGCCGCCACTTCCTCCACCGTCACGAATTCCTTCGTGGGCTGGGCGGCGAGAAGCACGTTCTTCTTCACCTCTTCCTCGGTCATGCCGCGCGCCTTGGCGGTATCCGGGATCTGCTTCTCCACCAGGGGCGTCCAGACGTAGCCGGGGCAGATGGCGTTGCAGGTGATGCCGAAGGTCGCGGTCTCGAGCGCGGCGGTCTTGGTGAGGCCGGCGATGCCGTGCTTGGCCGAGACGTAGGCGGACTTGAAGGGCGAGGCCACCAGCGCATGGGCCGAGGCAGTGTTGATGATGCGGCCCCACTTCTTCGCCTTCATGCCGGGAATGGCCGCGCGCATGGCGAAGAAGGCCGCCGACAGGTTGATGGCGATGATCATGTTCCAGGTGTCGATCGGGAATTCCTCGATCGGCGCCACGTGCTGGATGCCGGCGTTGTTGACCAGGATGTCGCAGGCGCCGAGCTCGGTCTCGGCGAGCTTCACCATGCCTTCGATCTCGTCCGCCTTCAGCATGTTGGCCGCCGAATAGAGCGCCTTCACGCCGAAATCGCTCTCGATGGCGGCGCGCTCCTTCTCGATGGCGGCGGCGTCGCCGAGGCCGTTGATGACGACGTTCGCGCCTTCCTTGGCGAAGGCCCGCGCATAGGCGAGGCCGATTCCGCTGGTGGACCCGGTGACGACGGCGACCTTCCCCTTGAGCATGGCTTATCCCCGAAAAAGCGGCACGGCCCCTGTGGGACCGGCGGCACGGTGTAGCGGAACGGTGTGACGCTGCTGTCACGCGCAGGCATCCCCGAGGACGCCTGCCGACGGCAGATTGCAACGCCGTCCGGTGCGGTGCAATGCGGCGGGCCGGTCTTCCCCTTCCCTTCGTTCGCCCGACCCGTGGCGGAAACGGGGGACATCCACTAGATTTGCAGGGTGACCCGCACCGACGCCCATACCAAGGACCACGACCACGGCCAATGCGTGGCAGGCGCCATGTCGCGCGTGGAGGAGTGCTGCGCGCGCAAGGGCCTGCGCATGACGCCCCTGCGGCGCAACGTCATGAAGGCGCTGGCGGAGAGCCATGTGCCACTGGGCGCCTACGAGATCGTGCAGAAGCTGTCCGACGCCGGCGACCCGGCGCCGCCCATGTCGGTCTATCGGGTGCTGGATTTCCTTGTGGCGGAGGGGCTGGCCCACCGAATCGAGAGCCGCAACGCCTATCTCGCTTGCGCCCATACCCACGATGATACCGACGTTGTGGTCTTCCTCATCTGCGAGCACTGCGGCCTGACGCGGGAGGTGGGCTCCCATGCCATCGGCCGCGATCTCGCCTGGGCGGCGCGGGCTGCGGGATTTGAGCCGCGACAGCGTGTGCTGGAGGTGGCGGGCTCATGCGCCCATTGCCGCGAGGCGGCAGCCGCGCTCCCGCCGGTCACCCCCGAAACGGCCGGCGGTTGATTCTTTCCAGCCCCCGGCCTACTCGAAGCCCGACCGCATCCTCCGCTTGCCTCGCGGTCCACGCCTGCCCCGGCGCCGTACACCCACGGATCGCCCGTCGTTCGAGGACCTGACCCATGACCAGCGCCGACACCCTCTCCAGCGCCGCGCCCGTGGTTCCCGTCGATCTGCTTGAGGCCGGCCCGGCCCGGCGGCATGTGACTGTGGGCGTCCCGGTCGGCCGGGTGATGGTCGGCGGCGGGGCGCCGGTGGTGGTCCAGTCCATGACCAACACCGACACGGCCGACATCGCCGGTACAGTGCGGCAGGTGGCGGCGCTGGCCCGCGCCGGATCCGAGATCGTGCGCATCACCGTGGACCGCGACGAGGCGGCCGCCGCCGTCCCGCATATCCACGAGAAGCTGCTGGCGATGGGCATCGACGTGCCGCTGGTGGGCGATTTCCATTACATCGGCCACAAGCTGCTGGCCGATCACCCGGCCTGTGCGGAAGCGCTGGCGAAATACCGCATCAATCCCGGCAATGTCGGCTTCGGCGACAAGAAGGACCGGCAGTTCGCCGCCATCGTCGAGACCGCCATCCGGCACGACAAGCCGGTGCGCATCGGCGCCAACTGGGGCTCGCTGGACGGCGAATTGCTGACCCGCCTCATGGACGAGAACGCGGCCCTGCCGCAGCCCGCCGAGGCGCGGGCGGTCACCCGCGAGGCGCTGGTGCGCTCGGCGCTGCTGTCTGCGGCGCTGGCGGAGGAGATCGGCCTCGGCCGCAACCGCATCATCCTCTCCGCCAAGGTCTCGGCGGTGCAGGATCTGATCGCGGTCTATTCCGAGCTGGCGCGCCGCTCGGACTATGCCCTGCACCTCGGCCTTACCGAGGCGGGCATGGGATCGAAGGGCATCGTCGCCTCCACCGCCGCCATGGGCGTGGTGCTCCAGCAGGGCATCGGCGATACCATCCGCGTGTCGCTGACCCCCGAGCCCAACGGCGACCGCACCCGCGAGGTGCAGGTGGCGCAGGAAATCCTGCAGACCATGGGGCTGCGCACCTTCGTGCCGCTGGTGGCCGCCTGCCCCGGCTGCGGGCGCACCACCTCCACGGTGTTCCAGGAGCTGGCGCAGAGCGTGCAGGACATGATCCGCACCCGGATGCCGGTGTGGAAGGCGCAATATCCCGGCGTCGAGACGCTCAATGTGGCGGTCATGGGCTGCATCGTGAACGGGCCGGGCGAGAGCAAGCATGCCGATATCGGCATCTCGCTTCCCGGGACCGGCGAGACCCCCTCCGCCCCCGTCTTCATCGACGGAAAGAAGGCCGTGACCCTGCGCGGCGCCAACATCCAGGAGGAATTCCGCCAGTTGGTGGAAGCCTATGTGGAGAAGCGCTTCGGCATCGGCGGCGGGACGAGCGCGGTAGAGAGTGGCACCCCGGCCGACGCGGCGGAGTGATCGGGCCGCGCCCCGCGCGTTACAAAAATTTCATCCGGGAGGCCCTTTCCCGGCCACGGTGGCCTGCTCATATCCCCGCCATCTCTTACCGGAGGCGGAAATGACCCCCGAGGAACGTGCCCTGATCGACGGCCTGTTCGATCGCATGCGCAGTGTTGCCAGCCAGCCGCGCGATGCGGAGGCCGAGGCGCTCATCGCGCGCCGCGTCGCCGAGGCACCCCACGCGACCTATGCCCTTGCCCAGAGCGTGCTGGTGCAGGAGCACGCCTTGCAGCAGGCCTATGGTCACATCCAGGATCTGGAAGCCCAGCTCGCCGATGCCGAGGCCCGCGCGGCCGAGGCGCAGCAGCGCCAGTCGGGCTCCGGCGGTTTCCTCGGCGGCCTGTTCGGCGGCGGGCGCTCGTCCGTTCCGTCCGCTGGCGCGCGCGATGGCGGCCAGTATGCCAGCCAGCCCTCCGGTCAGGTCGCTGGTCAGGCTTGGGGCCAGCCCGCCGGCCAGCAGCCCGGTCAGCCCATGGGGCTTCCGACGGGCTACGGCCAGCAGGGATACGCCCAGCAGGGCGGGTATCCGCAGCAGGGTTATGGCCAGCAGGGCGGCTACTCCCAGCAAGGCGGGTACTCCCCGCAAGGCGGGCCTTGGGCCCAGCAGGCCGCGCCCCAGCGCAGCGGCGGCGGGTTCCTCCAGGGTGCGCTCGCCACGGCAGCGGGCGTCGCCGGTGGCGCGCTCCTCTATGACGGCATCAAGAACATGATGACCGGCGGTGGTGGCGCGGTGGCCCAGGCTGCTGCGGCGGAACTCGGCAAGCCGGAGACCCCCGGCACCGGCAACCTCGGACAGGATGCGCAGGCGGCGCTGGGCGGCCAGAATGCCGGCACCGACAATTTCTGGAACGGCGCCAGCCAGCAGGACGCCGGCGAGACCGAGGCCGGCCCGGAAGACACCGGCTATGACGACATCGGCGATGAGGCCGGCTGGGACGACGGCGGCGACGACAGCAACTGGGCCTGACATCCCCCGACAGACCGATCAATGACGACGGCGGCGCTCTGCGTCGCCGTTTTCGTTTGCCGGGCAGGGTTCGTCATGGACTCGCAGGCGCCGATGGGGCTATCCGGATCGGGCGCGCGGGCCGGCCTCCAAGCCTTCCCGCGGCCCACGAAAAGACCGGAAGCCACAAGGACCTCGGCATGACGCCCTTCGGACGCCGGGTGCGCGACCTGCGCGCCGAGCGCGGCGTGACCCTCACGGAAATGGCGCGGGCCATCGGCGTCACGCCCACCTATCTCTCGGCGCTGGAGACCGGCAAGCGCGGCAAGCCGACCTGGGCGCTGACCCAGCGCATCATCGCCTATTTCAATGTGATCTGGGACGAGGCGGAGGATCTCCAGCGCCTCGCCGAACTGTCGCAGCCGCGAGTGGTGGTGGACACCGCCGATCTGTCGCCGCAGGCGACCGAGCTTGCCAACCTGCTCGCCCGCGAGATCGGCCACCTGCCGCAGGAGGCGGTGGCCGAGCTGCTGGGGCGGCTCAAGATCCTGCGCCGCCGCGGCTAGAGCGCAATTCGGGCGGATTGAATCAATCCGCCCGGCAAAGCGCCCTCTCACTCTCGGCGGGCGAGACTGCCGCCTAGGGCTTGAGGCAGACCGCCACCACCTGCTTCACCGGATGCAGACATTCCACCTCGGTCTTGTCGCCGCGCGCCGAGAACACCGCGATGTGCTGCAGGCCGCGATCGGTGTTCACGCAATAGCCGCCGATCACGCTTTCGCCGGTCTCGCACGAGGCAAGGCAGCCGGCCTCCGGGCAGGCCGCGGCGCGCAGCGTGATGTTGGCCGCGCCCGCCGCACCGGCGGCTCCGGCCGGGCCGGCCGGACCCTGGGCGCCCTGCGGACCGGCCGGGCCAGCGGGACCGGCGGGGCCTGCCGCACCCGCAGGACCAGCGGGACCGGCGACACCGGCCGGACCTTGCGCGCCTGCCGCACCCGCGGGGCCGGCCGGGCCGGGCTTGCCCTCGAAACAGGCGGCAAGGCTCAGCGCCAGGGCGAGACCGATTGCGGCTTTCATCATTCTCATATGCGCGACCCCCATGGACCTTCTGATTGGTGCGCCATGGTGGCGCCTTACCTTGCGGGATGCAAGCGGCCAGAGCGTCGGCGCGGCGGTGAAAACATGATCCGGCTCAGGGGTTTGCTGGTCGGCCGTCGGGATCAGCCGCGCGCCTTCACCAGGGCGCGCGTCGTCTCCTGAAGCCGCAGCGCCAGGTCACGCAGCACGGACCGAGCGAGGGAGGGCGTCTTGTCCAGCAGCGAAAGGAAGAGGTCCGAATCCATGCGCAGCACGCTCATGGCCTCGCCCGCGCGCACCGTGGCGCTGCGCGCCTCGCCGGTGAGCACGCCCATCTCGCCCACCACGGTATCCTTGGAGAGGCGGGTGATCTCGTGGGTGGCGCCGCCCGCCGTCACCTCGATGACGGCGGTGCCGTCGAGAATGACATAGGTGGCATCGGGCGCCTCGCCCTGATGGAACAGTACGTCGCCCGGCGCCACGTCGAGCCGCGTCGCGGAGAAGGCGAGCAGCCGGAGCTGGCTCGGCTCCAGATCGCGGAACATGGGGATGCGGGAGAGGACGCGCGCCTCGTCTTCAATGCTCATGACCTGATCCTTGTCGCTCCCCTACGTCCCCGTGGCGGCGAGTTCCGCCCCCTCGATGCGCTCGACCTGCCCGTGGGCCAGCACGATCACCTGTGTGAACAGGTCGAGCGGCTCGGCGGCATCGAGCACGACCAGCGTCGTGGCTCCCGCCCGGCTGGCGAGCACGCTCTCGATCAGCCGGCTCTGCTCGGACGGCGCCAGCGGAACCAGAGCGTCGTCGATGATGAGCAGGTCGGGCGCCGCCAGGAGGCAGCGGGCGAGGGTCAGCTTGCCGCGTTCGGCGGCCGAGAGCGGCAGGCCGCCTTCGCCCAGCGCCACATCCAGGCTCAGCCGCTGCACCTGGGCGATGAAGCCGTCCTGCGTCAGGCACGCGCGCACCACCTCGTCCACGACGGCGGCGGCGCCCGCGCGGTCGGCGGCGATGCGGCCGAACAGCAGATTGTCGCGCACGGTCAGCGCCCGGCAGTAGCTGTCCGGCTGATAGCGCGCGAGCGGGGTGCCGGACACCGCCTTCAGGTGGGCGAGCTGCGCGCGCGTGGCGAGTGCCCGCTGCTGCCACTCCTCGTCGATGAGGCCGAAGCGGTGGCGCGGCTCGCAATAGCGACCGGCGACGCGCAGCAGCAGCGCGCGCTCGTCCGGCGCCAGCGCGTCGCCAGCGCCGGTGCCTGCATGGGCGAGCAGGGCGCGCGCTGCGGTCATCTCCTCGGCGCGCAGCAGGCCCTTGGTGTCGATATCGGCGATGGCCTCCGCCCCGCCGGCGAGCTCGGCGAGGGTGCGCAGGGCGCGAAGGCCGAGCCCCGCCAAATCGTAGGCGATCCCGAGCCGCTCCAGCTCAGGCATCAGCCCGGGATCGGACAGGAGCGAGGCGGCGCCGCGGGTGTCGTTCAGCGGGGCGGCGAACAGGATGTTCTCCGCCAGCGTCATGAAGCGGTTGAAGGCGGCGAACCGGAACGGCTCGATCAGTACGCGGCCCGTCTCCTGCTGGCGGCGGGAGATGGCATCGGTGACGGCGGCGCGGGCGGTCACGATGCGTTCGGCCAGCGCCGGGCTCGCCTCCGGGTCGAGCCGGCGTTCGAGGCCGAGCCTTACCACGAGGTCGCCGAGCCCGGCGAGGGCAAGGGCGGACAGGATCGACCGGTCGAGCTGGGCGGCGTCGGCGAGGTCGGAGGGCTCGGGCTCGGGCTCGGTGGCGCCCGCGGCCGGCCGGCCGGGGTGGCGCTCCAGCGCGCACAGCATGTTCTCGCGCAAAGAGGTGTTGAGGACGATGGGGTCGCCGCCCGCATAGGCGACATGCCGGCCGATGACGGATTCGGGCACGCTGGAGAGGTCGTGCCCGCCGATGCGCACCGAGCCGCTGAAGAGCGAGATGGCCCGGCCGCAGACGCGCGCCACCGCATGCTTGCCGCCGGCATCCGGCCCCTTGAGCGCCACCGCCGTGCCCGCCGGCACGTCGAGGCTCACGCCATCGAGAAGGATGCTGCCGGCCGGGTCGACAACGCCGAGGTCGGCGATCTTCAGACCGCCGTCGAAGGCCACGCCCTCCCAGCCCGTGTCATCCTGCGAGCCCTTGGGCCAGACTTCCTGCGTCTCGAGATAATAGCGGGCGAAATCGTAGCGCACCTGCGCCACTACCCGCTTCTCGTCCCACTCGATCAGCTCTTTCAGCGGCTCGGGGATCTGGCCATAGGCCGCGACCACCGCCACCAGCTGGCCGATGTTGATGGCCCCCGTCAGCGCCAGCCAGCCGCCGACCGAATAGAAGACCAGCGTCGGCACGTCCGACATCAGCAGGTTCAGCACCCGGTCGACGAAATTCTGCCGCTTGAGGTCGAGGCTCGCCTCGGACACCACGGCGAGCCGGCCGTCCACCGCCGCCCGCTCCCACGGGCTGGTGGCGAAGCCGTGGACGAGGGGCAGGCGCTCGATGCCCGACATCACCCTCTTGCCGAGCGCCACCGCCTCGCGCTGGTAGATCTGCAGCTTGGTGGCATTGTCGCGCCGCTGGATGCCGAGCAGCACGTAATTGAGCGCGAGGATGCCGAGGGCGCAGCCGCCCAGCGCCGCGTTCTGGGTGAAGATGAGCAGCGTCGCCGACCCGATGAGGCCGGCGGACTTGAGCGGCTGGGCGAAAGCCATGCCGGCGAAGGGGGAGATCGGCCCCACCTCGAACCGCAGCATGTTGCCCACTTCCATCGCCTTGCTCTTCATCGGCGCCTCGGGGCGCAGGCGCTGGATCACGTCGAACAGCTGGCGGCGCAGCTCCACCAGGATGCGCTCGCCGAGGCGTGCCTTCGCCATTTCGATGAGGCGCGAGATGTGCTGCTGGATGAGTTGCAGCGCGAACAGCAGCGCCGCGAGGCCGGCGAGGAGCCCGAAGGCCGAGACCTCGTAACCGGTCAGGTCGATGATGACCCCGCCGCCCAGGAAGTCCGGCCAGGCGAGATCGAAGTCGAACAGCTTGGGCACCGTCCCGCCGATGGAATCGGTGACGCCGTTGACGATGAGGCGAGGCAGTTCCAGCGAGGCGTAGTTGAACGGCAGCAGCAGCAGGACGAGGGCGAAGAGCTTGACGTGGGCGGCGGGCTCGGCCCGCCACAGATAGGTGAGCACATCGCGCGGGAGCGCCTCCCGCGTCGCCGGGGCCGTTCCACCGTGGGGGGAGGCTCGATCCGTGCCGTTCATCACGGCTTTTCTGCAGGCGGTCTAGCGTGTTGGCAAGGGGTAACGATTGCCGGCCGGCGGGCTCAGCCGGAAGCAGCAGGCGCGGCCGCCGGGTCCGCCGCACCCCGGCACCTCTCGGCATACAGGCCATAGAAGCGGGAGAGCCGGGGCGGCGCGCTCGCCGCGAGCGCCTCCGCGAGCGCCGCCGCCTCCCCGAAGCGGCCGGCGCCGTAGGCGGCCATCAGCGCGCCGTGCCGCTCCTCCAGCCGGGAGAAGTCGTCCGACCGGGAAAAGTCGGGGGCGCCCGCGAGGAGGTAAAGCTGGCTCGCCTTCGACTTGCCCTTGAGCATGAGGAGATCGGCTTCGAGGAAGGCGAGGTCGCCCGCCGCCTCGCGCGTCGCCTCGGAGACGAGGATGTCCACCCGCATGGACTTGGTGGCGCCCTCGATGCGGGAGGCGAGGTTCACGTCGTCGCCGAGGCAGGAATATTCGAGCCGCTGCGCCGAGCCGAGATTGCCCACGCAGCAGGGGCCGGTGGCGAGCCCGATGCCGCAGCGCACGGGGTGCCACGGCCGCCCCTCCGCCTCCGCCGCCCGGAGCCACTCCGCGTTCAGCGCCTCCAGCCGCGCCGACATGGCGAGCGCGCACAGCGCGGCGTTGCGGGCGTGGGCGGCATCGTCCACCGGCGCGTTCCAGAAGGCCATGATGGCGTCGCCGATATATTTGTCGATGGTGCCGCCGTGGGCGAGCACCACCTCCGTCATGGGCGTGAGATAGGCGTTCATGAAGCGGGTGAGGGCCTGGGCGTCCATGGTCTCCGACAAGGAGGTGAAGTCGCGCAGGTCGCAGAACAGGATGGTGATCTCGCGGGTCTCGCCGCCCAGCACGAGGCGTTCCGGGTTTTCGGCGAGGCGCTCCACCACCTTGGGCGAGACGAAGCGGCCGAACACAGAGCGCACCCACTTCTTCTGCCGCTGCTCGTCGCGATAGAGGGCGAGCACGCCCATGCCGTAGATTGCGAGCACCGCCGCCCCCGGCCCCATGGGATCGAGCAGCAGATCGAAGCGGGTGAAGGCCAGCCACGCCCCCGCGCCCAGCGCCGCCACCACCACGAGTCCGAGCGCCCCGGCCACGGGCGCCGAAACCCGGGGCAGGGCCAGCGCCAGCAGGAGGCCGAGGAGGCCGGTCAGCACGATCTCCGCCCCGCGCGCCCAGTCCGGCCGCACGAGGCGCGCGCCGGCGACGATGTGCTCGATGAGCTGCGCCTGGACTTCCACGCCGGGCACGGCGGCATCGAGGGGCGTCGCCCGCGTGTCCATCAGCCCCGGCGCGCTGGAGCCGACGAGGAGGATGCGCCCCTCCACTTCGGCGGGCGCGACCTTGCCGTCCAGCACATCGGCGGCCGAGAGGAAGCGGCGGGGATCGGTGGGGGTGAAGCGCACCCGCACCTCGCCCGAGGCATCGGTGGGCACGTCGAGGGCGCCGATCTTCACCGCCGTGATGCCTGTCTTCGTGCCGAACGCCTGGTCGCCGCTGGCGTTGGAGGCACGCACCACATAGGTGGACGCGCCCTGCGCCACCCGGAGCGCCTCCGCCGACAGGCTCGGCACCAGCTTGCCGTCGAGGCCGAGGAGGATGGGCACGCGGCGCACCACCTGATCGCGGTCGGGCAACCAGTTCAACGCGCCGATGCCCTGCGCGGCTGCCGCCAGCTCCGGCAAGGGCGCGACGGCTCCGGAAAAGCGCGGCACGAAGGCGCGGGGGTCATCGCCCGCGCTGGCCATGCCCCATTTCTCCGGATAGGCGGCGCCCTTTCCGTGGGTGAGGATGGCGCCGAGCACGGAGGGTGTGGCGGCCAGCGTCGTGGCGAGCTGCCGGTCGGAACTGTCGCGCCCGGCCAGCGCCGCCTCGGCCGGGGCGCGGGCCTCCGCCGGCAGGAGCTTCACGACGGCGGCGGGATCGAGCCGGTCGGGTTCGGAGAACACCATGTCGAACGCCACCGCCGCCGCACCGAGGCTCGTGAGCTTCTGCGTCAGCTCCGCCACCGTTGTGCGCGGCCAGGGCCACTGACCCACGCGGGCGAGGGAGGCGTCATCCACGTCCACCACCCGCACCGGCAGGTCAGGGTCATACGCGCGGGGCGCGGCGCGCTGGTAGAGGTCGAACAGGCCGTTGCGCAGGTCAACGAGCGGCGCAGGATCGGCCCCCATCACCAGAAGGCCGGCGGCAAGGGGGCCGCCGACGGCGAGCCAGTAGAGGCGGGACCACATGCGGCAGGCGGATTCCGTTGCGACGGCGGGAGCCTAGCCCGGCACAAGGCGAGGCGGAAGGCGGGGTGAAAGGCGGGCCGGCACCCCGGGGCGATTGTCCGCTGCGCGGGCGTCTTGCGCTGGACCCCGGCTCGGCGCTCCGGCTGCGCCGTCGCTGGTCCGCGGAACAGGGGAGCCTCAGTCCCCCGATACCGCGAAGCGCAGCAGGATGGTGCGCTGGAGGGGGCTGAAATTGTCGTCGGAGATGAGCGTCAGCAGGATCTCGCCCGAGGCGGCACGGGTGACGCCGAGGCCTTCCATATTATCGATCTCATAGCCCATGTCGAAGCGGCCCAGCACCTCTCCGGTGATGCGCACGCCGGGCTTCACCTCGCCGGCGGGGAAGCGGCGGATCTGCATGCTCACGCCGTCCAGCGGCGTGTAATGGCGCTCCAGGAGGTAGAAATTACCGTCCGGCCCCAAGGCGAGGTCGGTGGCGTCGAACGGGCCGCTCTTGGCGACGGTGAAGGTGCCGGGCGCCGCCCCGCCGATGATGAAGCCGGGCAGATCATCGGCCTTCCTCGCTCCCTCCTCGCCGATGGCGACGAGCGCGCCCTTGAGCGGGCCGGAGGGCATGTAGGCAAGGCTTTCGAGGCCGGTGTTGCGACGCAGCCCCTTGATGGCCGGAGCCGGCACCAGCTTGCCCGGCTTGCCGAGAGGATCGCGCGGATAGCGCCAGATCTCGTTGATGGTCTCCATCGCCACATAGGCGGCATCGGGCGCCAGTGTGACGGATTCCACATCCTCGCGCGCGTTGTCCGCCTGCACCCGCCCCTCGGTATCGAGCAGCGCTGCGGCCTTGACGTCGGCGAGCCCGGTGGGGCGGTCATTCTCCGTCGCCAGGCGGCCGGAAAGGAACAGGCCGGCATCGGTGATGGCGAGGAAATGCCCGTCCTGCTCCAGCGCGAAGCCGGAGATGCCGCCGAAGCCGGGGAAGGGGGAGGTCAGCACCAGACCGCCGAGGAAGCGCAGCGGACCGAACTGCGCAAGTTCGTCCCCCCGCTTGAAGGCGGCGACAGGCTGCGCCGTGACCGTGATCGCGACCGGCTCGGGCGGCAGCGCGCCCGGCTTGGAGAAGGCGAGATTGAACAGGAATGCGCCGCCGAGCAGCCCGGCGGCGACAAAGGCTGCGAAACGCAGGCGACGCCTCAATGCAGTCGGCCGCCGCGCCCCGGCGCCCGGCCAGCGCTTCCCCGGCCGGCACCTCCGGGCGTCTCCTCGAACAGCTCGGCGAGCTTTTCGGTCATCACCCCGCCCAGCTCCTCGGCATCCACGATGGTGACGGCGCGGCGGTAATAGCGCGTCACGTCGTGACCGATGCCGATGGCGATCAGCTCCACCGGCGAGCGCGTCTCGATCTCGGTGATAATGTGGCGCAGGTGCCGCTCCAGATAATTGCCGGCGTTCACCGAGAGAGTGGAATCATCCACCGGTGCGCCGTCGGAGATCATCATCAGGATGCGCCGGGCCTCGGTGCGGGCGAGCAGGCGCTTGTGCGCCCAGTCCAGCGCCTCCCCGTCGATATTCTCCTTGAGCAGGCCCTCGCGCATCATCAGGCCGAGGTTGCGGCGCGCCCGGCGCCACGGGGCGTCGGCCGATTTGTAGATGATGTGCCTGAGGTCGTTGAGGCGGCCGGGGGCGGCGGGCTTGCCGGCGGCGAGCCAGGCCTCGCGGGACTGGCCGCCCTTCCAGGCGCGGGTGGTGAAGCCCAGCACCTCCACCTTCACGCCGCAGCGCTCCAGCGTGCGGGCGAGGATGTCGGCGCAGGTGGCGGCCACGGTGATGGGCCGGCCGCGCATGGAGCCCGAATTGTCGATGAGCAGCGTCACCACCGTGTCGCGGAAGTCGGTGTCGCGCTCGCGCTTGAAGGAGAGCGCCGCCATGGGGTCCATGATGACGCGCGGCAGGCGCGCGGGATCGAGCACCCCCTCTTCCAGGTCGAATTCCCAGGCGCGGTTCTGCTGCGCCAGCAGCTTGCGCTGAAGGCGATTGGCGAGGCGCGCCACGACGCCCTGGAGATTGGCGAGCTGCTTGTCGAGATAGGACCGCAGCCGCGTCAGTTCCTCCGGATCGCACAGGTCTTCGGCGGAGGTCTCCTCGTCGAACTTGGTGGTGAAGGCGTGGTATTCCGGCCCGCGATTGTCGTGCGTCACCGGCGGGCGGGGCGACCACGGCTCGGCCGGCTCCTCGCTGTCGCCCATCTCGGTGCCGTCCGGCACGTCGGCGGGGGGCGCGGCCTCGCTCTGGGCGGCAGAGTCGGGCATCTCCTCCTCGGAAAGCTCGGCCTCCATCTCGGTCGCGCCCTGCTGGCTGTCGTCCTCGCGGCTTTCGCCGTTCTCCCCGCCCTGCTCGTCGGCGCCGCCCTCGTTCTCGGCCTCCTCGGGCTCCTGCTCGGTGTCGAGGCCGCTTTCCTCGCCCATGTCGAGGGAGGCGAGGAGATCGCGGGCCACCTCGCCGAACTTCTTCTGGTTCTCGATGCTGTCGATGAGCCGCGCGAGGTCGCCGGCCGCCCGCTCCTCGATGAAGGGACGCCAGAGGTCCACCACGCGGCGGGCATCGGGCGGCGGCGGCTCGCCGGTCAGGCGCTCGCGCACCATCAGGGCCACCGCATCGGCGATGGGGGCCTCGGAGCGCTCGGTGATGTCGGCATAATTGGCGCGGTGGTAGCGATCCTGCAGCATGGCCGCGAGGTTGCGCTTCACGCCCGGCATGCGGTTGCCGCCGATGGCCTCCACCCGCGCCTGCTCCACCGCCTCGAACACGCCGCGCGCGACCTCGCCCTGGGGCAGCATCTTGCGATGGACGCCGGGATCATGACAGGCGCGACGCAAGGCGAGCGAGTCCGCATGGCCGCGCACGATGGCCGCATCCTGGAGCGAGAAGCGGCGCGGCGGCTCGGGCAGGCGCACCCGGTCCGGCCCCAGCGCGGGGCGCTCGGAGGCGAAGGACACCTCGAACTCGGAGACGCCGGCGATGGCCTTGAAGCAGCCGGTGACGGCGCGCTTGAACGGCTCGGACGGCGCTTCCTTGGGGGCCTTGCCGGTGGTGCGGTTGGTGGCCATGGCGCGTGCTTCTTCGGCTCTTGCGCCGTCAAGCGGCGCTTCTTGCGGGGCGACAGGCTGCGCCATGGCGCAGCCTGTTCAATGCGAGGCGCGGCTGAGCCGCACCCGTTCAGGACAAGGCGACGTTGACGGTGCTCTCGGCCAGCTCCTGGCCGAAGCAGCGCTGGTAGAACTCCGCCACCAGCGGACGCTCCAGCTCGTCGCACTTGTTGAGGAACGTCACGCGCAGCGAGAATGCGATGTCGCGGAAGATGTCCGCGTTCTCGGCCCAGGTGATGACCGTGCGCGGGCTCATGACGGTGGAGAGATCGCCATTCATGAACGCCTGCCGGGTGAGGTCGGCGAGGCGGACCATGCGGTTCACCGTGTCGCGGCCTTCCGCGTTCTGGAAGTGCTTCGCCTTGGCAAGGACGATGTCCACTTCCTTGTCGTGGGCGAGATAGTTCAGCGTGGTCACGATGGACCAGCGGTCCATCTGCGCCTGGTTGATCTGCTGGGTGCCGTGATAGAGGCCGGTGGTGTCGCCGAGGCCGATGGTGTTGGCGGTGGCGAACAGCCGGAAGGCGCCGTGGGGGCGGATCACCCGGCTCTGGTCCAGCAGGGTCAGGCGGCCGGAAGACTCCAGCACGCGCTGGATCACGAACATGACGTCCGGGCGGCCGGCGTCATATTCGTCGAACACGAGGGCGACGTTGTTCTGGTAGGCCCAGGGCAGGATGCCGTCGCGGAATTCGGTGACCTGCAGGCCATCCTTCACCACGATCGCGTCCTTGCCGATCAGGTCGATGCGCGAGATGTGGCTGTCGAGGTTGATGCGCACGCACGGCCAGTTCAGCCGCGCCGCCACCTGCTCGATGTGCGTGGACTTGCCGGTGCCGTGGAAGCCGGTGACCATCACCCGGCGGTTGCGGGCGAAGCCGGCGAGGATAGCGAGGGTGGTCGGCCGATCGAACAGATAGTCCGGGTCCAGCTCCGGCACATGCGGGTCGGCTTCGGAGTAGGCCGGGACCTCCATGTCGATATCGATGCCGAACGTCTGGCGAACCGACACCTTCATGTCCGGCATCGGGGCAGTGGTCTCCAAACCGCTCATAACTCCTCCGTCGGCGCGCCCCGCGCGCCCCTTTTCGTGTCCCATGTCCATCACGGCGCGGTCTTTTGGGCCGCCTCCGCGTCGCCGGCGATCCTGAGGACCGCTCAGCAGAATCCTGCCTGCTTGAGGCTGTTGTAGGCCTGGATGACGCTGCGCAGGCGATCCTCCGAGGAACGGTCGCCGCCGTTCGCGTCGGGGTGGTGCAGCTTCACCAGTTCCTTGTAGCGGGCCTTGATCTCGACCGGGCTGGCCGACATTTCGAGGCCCATCACCTCCAGCGCCCGCCGCTCCGCGGTGCGCACGATCTTGCCGTTGGGCTCCGGCCGGTCGGCCTGAAAGGTGGCGCCCATCTCGGCCGTGAATCCGAAGGGGTCGCGCATGCCGTCGGTGGCTTCCGCGCCCGCCCGGCGGCCGCCGGCGCCCTTCATGCCCATCTTCCAGGTGGGGCGATGGCCGGTCAGCGCATCCTTCTGGTAAGCATACACCGCATCGTCGGTCATGCCCGAGAAATAGTTGTAGGACTGGTTGTAGGCCTTCACATGGTCGAGACAGTACGACCAGTACTGGCCTTCCTGATGCCGCCCCTTGGGCGCCTTGTGCGAGCCCTCCGCCGTGCAGCCCGGCCATTGGCAGCCCGTCAGCGACATCCGGCTACGGGGCCGTTCGTCGGCGGGCTTGACCCGGATGCGGTCGAAAAGGGGGGAGTCGAGTTTCATGGCTGGTCGATTATGGGCGCCGTTCCGCGACGCGGCAAGGAATTGCGGTGCAGCGCGTTTAGAAAGCGCAGGTCCACGGGGGTAGCAGGGGATGCGTTCGGGGCAATGGGTCGGGGCGGTGAGACGGCTGAGCCGGCCTCGTCACGGCCGAGGGTGGCAGGCCGCGACAAGCCCCATATAATGCCGCTCACGCGGGAGCGCCATAACCGGCCGCCCCTTTGGTCCATATCCATTGCACAGAAGCTTTTTCATCATGACCGAAACGTCTCTTGCCTCCATCCGCCAGACCCTTGAGGCCGGCCTTACCCCCCTCGCCCTCGAACTGGAGGACGAGAGCCACAAGCACGCGGGCCATGCCGGCGTGATGCACGACCACAAGGGCGCCAACCGCGGCGACGGCGGCATCACCCACCTCAGGGTGCGGGTCGTCTCGCCGAGCTTCACCGGCAAGAGCCGGGTGGAGCGCCACCGCATCGTCAACGGCCTGCTTCAGGGCGAGATCGCGCGCGGCCTGCACGCCCTCGCCATCGAGGCCAAGGCCCCCGGCGAATGACCTTGAAGCCGGTCAAGGGATTGGCCGCCCATGGCTGAGGCCGCGTTGCATCGGGAGGAGGGCGCGCTCGTCCTCTTCTCCGGCGGGCAGGATTCCGCCACCTGCCTCGCCTATGCGCTGGAGCGCTTCGGCCGGGTGGAGACGCTGGGCTTCGACTACGGCCAGCGCCACGCGGTGGAGCTGGAGCGTCGCCCCGTGCTGCGCGCCGCCTTCCGCGCCCTCAACCCGCTCTGGGCCGCGCGGCTCGGCGACGACCATGTGCTGGACCTGCCGGTACTCGGCCAGATCTCGGACACGGCGCTCACCCGGGACGTCGCCCTACACATGGAAACGAGCGGCCTGCCGAACACCTTCGTGCCCGGCCGCAACCTCGTGTTCCTCACCTTCGCCGCCGCCCTCGCCTATCGCCGGGGACTGCGGCACATCGTCGGCGGCATGTGCGAGACGGACTTCTCCGGCTATCCCGACTGCCGGGACGACACCATCAAGGCCATGCAGGTGGCGCTCAACCTCGGCATGGAGAAGCGCTTCGTCCTCCACACGCCGCTCATGTGGATCGACAAGGCCGAGACCTGGCGCCTCGCCGAGCATCTGGGCGGGCGTCTGCTGGTGGATCTCATCGTCGAGGAGACCCACACCTGCTATCTCGGCGACCGCGGCCACCGCCACGCCTGGGGCTACGGCTGCGGCGAATGCCCCGCCTGCAGGTTGCGCGCGGATGGATTTGCACGCTACCGCGCCGGCTGAATGGCCCCTAAATGGCCGTCGAGCCTTGGAAAACGCAGGAAAACAAGCGCGACCGCCACCAAATAGCCGCCGCTTTGCGCTAGATTTGCAACACGCACCAGAACCGAATCGGAAGTTTCCATGGTCGAACCCGTGCCCGCCGCGTCCCCCGACGACTACGGCGCCCAGTCCATCCAGGTGCTCAAGGGCCTCGATGCGGTCCGCAAGCGTCCCGGCATGTACATCGGTGACACGGACGACGGCTCGGGCCTGCACCACATGGTCTACGAGGTGGTGGACAACGCCATCGACGAGGCCCTGGCCGGCTGGGCGAAGGAAGTCACCGTCACGCTGGAGGCTGACGGCTCCGTGACCGTGACCGACGACGGCCGCGGCATCCCCACCGACCTCCATCCGGAGGAGGGCGTCTCCGCCGCCGAGGTCATCATGACCCAGCTGCACGCGGGCGGTAAGTTCAACCAGAATTCCTACAAGGTCTCCGGCGGCCTCCACGGCGTGGGCGTCTCGGTGGTCAACGCCTTGTCCACCACGCTGGACCTCACCATCTGGCGCGACGGCAAGGAGCACTTCATGCGCTTCCGCCACGGCGACGCCGAGGCGCCGCTGAAGGTGGTGGGGCCGGCGCCGGCCGGCAAGCGCGGCACCAAGGTGACCTTCACGCCGAGCCCGCAGACCTTCACCCGCATCGAGTTCGACTACGCGACGCTGGAGCACCGCCTGCGCGAGCTGGCCTTCCTCAATTCCGGCGTGCTGATCGTGCTCACCGACGCGCGTGGCCCCGAGCCGAAGCGCGAGGAACTGCATTACGAGGGCGGCGTCGAGGCCTTCGTGAAGTATCTCGACCGCAACAAGACCGCCCTCATCGCCAAGCCCGTGGTGATCCGCGCCGAGAAGGACGGCATCACGGTGGAGGCCGCGCTCTCGTGGAACGATGGCTACCACGAGAACGTGCTGTGCTTCACTAACAACATCCCCCAGCGTGACCGCGGCACCCACTTCACGGGCTTTGCCGCCGCGCTGACGCGGCAGGTGCTGGGCTACGCCAACACCTCCGGCATCTCCAAGAAGGAGAAGGTCGACCCCACCGGCGAGGATTGCCGCGAGGGCCTGACCGCCGTGCTCTCGGTGAAGGTGCCTGACCCGAAGTTCTCTTCCCAGACCAAGGACAAGCTCGTGTCCTCCGAGGTCCGTCCGGTGGTGGAGAACCTCGTGGGCGAGGCACTCGCCAACTGGTTCGAGGAGAATCCGGTCGAGGCGAAGAGCGTGATCGGCAAGGTGGTGGAAGCCGCCGCCGCCCGCGAAGCCGCCCGCAAGGCGCGCGACCTCACCCGCCGCAAGAGCCCGCTGGACGTGGCCTCGCTCCCCGGCAAGCTCGCCGACTGCCAGGAGAAGGACCCGGCCAAGTCCGAGATCTTCATCGTCGAGGGTGACTCGGCCGGCGGCTCCGCCAAGCAGGGCCGCGACCGCGCCTTCCAGGCCGTGCTGCCGCTGCGCGGCAAGATCCTCAACGTGGAGCGCGCCCGCTTCGACAAGATGCTGTCGTCCGAGCAGATTGGCACGCTCATCACCGCGCTCGGCACCGGCATCGGCCGGGACGACTTCAATCTCGAGAAGCTGCGCTACCACAAGATCATCATCATGACGGACGCCGACGTGGACGGCGCCCATATCCGCACCCTGCTGCTCACCTTCTTCTTCCGGCAGATGCCGGAGATCGTGGACGCGGGCCACCTCTTCATCGCACAGCCGCCGCTCTACAAGGTGGCGCGCGGCAAGTCCGAGACCTACCTCAAGGACGAGAAGGCGCTGGAGGACTACCTCATCACCACCGGCCTCGAGGAAGCCTCGCTCCATCTCGCCTCCGGCGAGGTGCGCACCGGTGCCGACCTCGCTCATGTGGTGGACGTGTCGCGCCAGCTGCGCAGCGCCCTTTCCGCGCTCCATCCCCGCTACAACCGTGCGGTGGCCGAGCAGGCGGCGCTGGCGGGCGCCTTCGCCCCCGCTGCGCTGGAAGACGCAGCCACCGGCTCCGCCGCCGCGGCCGAGGTGGCCCGCCGCCTCGATGCGCTGGCGGACGAGACCGAGCGCGGCTGGACCGGCCTCTGCGACGAGACCGGCTATGTCTTCTCCCGCACGGTGCGCGGCGTCGCCGAGGTGGCGCGGCTCGACCATGCCTTCATCGCCTCCCCCGAGGCGCGCCGGCTCGACACCCTCGCCCGCGACCTCGACGGCGTGTTCGCCGCCGCCGCGACCCTGAAGCGCCGCAGCGACGAGCAGGTTCTGTTCGGCGCCGTGGACCTGTTCGACGCCGTCACCGATTCCGGCCGCAAGGGCCTCTCGCTGCAGCGCTACAAAGGCCTCGGCGAGATGAACCCCGAGCAGCTGTGGGAGACGACGCTGGACATCAACGCCCGCTCCCTCCTCCAGGTGCGCGTGAAGGAAGTCGACGCCGCCGACGACCTCTTCAGCCGCCTGATGGGCGACACGGTGGAGCCTCGCCGCGAGTTCATCCAGGAGAATGCGCTCAGGGCCAGCGTGGACGTGTGAGGCACGTCCCGGCCCGCCGCAGGAGGTGAGGCCATGAAGACGCCGATGATTGTGCTCCTCGCGGCGCTCGCCATCCTTCTGCCCGCGGCCCCGGCGGCGGCGGGCATCTCGGTGCGTTTTGTCCACCCCGAGCGCTATTCGGACGGCGATTTCCGCCTCCCCGCCGAGCGCGAGAGCATCATCGCGAGCTTTGCGAGCCTCTTCGCGCGGCTCGGCGCGCGCGATCTCAAGCCGGACCAGACCCTTGCCCTGGAGGTTCTCGACATCGAACTCGCCGGGGAATACGAGCCCTGGCGCCGGGGCGGCTGGGGTGAGGTCCGCATCCTGCGCGACATCACTCCACCGCGGTTCAAGATGCGCTACACGCTGCGCGAAAAGGGCAAGGTCGTCTTCGCCGCTACCGAGACGGTGACCGACATCAATTACATGATGAATCCCTCCGCCCGGAATGCGGGGCGCTTCCCGTTCGAGACGGCCATGCTGGAGGATTGGTTCCGCCGCCGCTTCGTGCGCCTGGAGCCGCCGCGCGGCATGTAGCAGTGACGGGGGCCGGTCGGGAAAACACCAGCCGGCCTGTAAGCCGGGTTCTGTACGGCGGGCGTTTCCGCCCGCGTGGCGACCATTCCTCTGGGACGCCGGTTGCCCGGCGCCTCTAGCAGTCAACCCGGACGGCGCCCCGTAGACAGGGGTGGTTGCCCGTGCCGTCCCTATTCGACTTTGCTCCCGGTGGGGTTTGCCGTGCCGCTCCCGTTGCCGGTCGCGCGGTGGGCTCTTACCCCACCGTTTCACCCTGGCCCATGCACGCATGGGTGGTTTGATTTCTGTGGCACTTTCCCTGGGGTCGCCCCCGCCGGACGTTATCCGGCACCGTGTCTGCGTGGAGCCCGGACTTTCCTCGACACCGAAATGCCGCGGCCGCCCGGCCGGCTGGTCGGGGAGGAATGGGGGTTCAGGGGCGGGGCGTCAAGAACTTCCTCCCTCACCCCACCAGCTCGAACCACTCGTCCTCGGTGATGACCTTCACCCCCAGCGCCTGCGCCTTCTCCAGCTTGGAGCCAGCGCCGGGCCCGGCGACCACGAGATCGGTCTTGGCGGAAACGGAGCCCGCCACCTTCGCCCCCAGCCGCTCGGCCATGGCCTTGGCTTCGTCGCGGGTCATCTTCTCCAGCGACCCGGTGAACACCACGGTCTGGCCCGCCACCGGGCTTTCGGCGGCCACGCGCTCCATGGGTGCAGGCGTCACTTCCGCCAGCAGGGCCGCGACCACCTCGCGGTTGCGCGGCTCGTGGAAGAACTCGATGACGGCTTCCGCCACCACGTCGCCCACACCGTCGATGGCCAGCATCTCCTGCCAGGCGTCATTGCCCTTGGGGTGCTCCTCGCCGGGGATGACGGCGGCCAGCGCGCCGGCCTCCAGTGCTTCCACCGTTCCGTAATGGCGCATGAGGCGCTTGGCGTTGGTCTCGCCCACATGGCGGATGCCAAGGGCGAAGACGAAGCGGTCCACCGCCACGTTGCGGCGGGACTGGATGGCGACGAACAGGTTGGCCGCCGAGGTCTTGCCCCAGCCCTCCCGGTTTTCCAGCCGCCGGAGGCCCTCCTTGTTGCGCGCTTCCAGCGTGAAGATGTCGGCCGGCGAGGCGATCAGCCCCCAGTCGTAGAAGGCGCGCACCTGCTTCTCGCCCAATCCCTCGATGTCGAAGGCGTTGCGCGACACGAAGTGGCGCAGCCGCTCCACCATCTGCGCCGGGCAGATGAGGCCGCCGGTGCAGCGGCGCACCGCGTCCACCTTGCCGGTCTTGGTGTCCACCTCGCGCACCGCATGGGAGCCGCAGGCGGGGCAGAGCGTGGGGAATTCGTATGGCTTCGATTCCGCCGGCCGCTTCTCGGTGATGACGCGCACCACCTGCGGGATCACGTCGCCGGCGCGCTGCACCACCACCGTGTCGCCGACGCGGATGTCCTTGCGGGCGATCTCGTCCTCGTTGTGCAGGGTGGCATTGGCCACCACCACGCCGCCCACCGTCACCGGCATCAGCTTCGCCACCGGGGTGAGGGCGCCGGTGCGACCCACCTGGATGTCGATGGCCTCCAGCACGGTGGTCGCCTGCTCGGCCGGAAACTTGTGGGCGATGGCCCAGCGCGGCGAGCGGGAGACGAAGCCGAGGCGGCGCTGCAAATCGAGCCGGTCCACCTTGTAGACCACACCGTCGATGTCATAGGGCAGGCTCGCCCGCTGCGCCTCGATGGAGCGGTAATGGGCGATCAGCTCCGCCGCACTGGTCACGCGCACCATGAGCGGGTTGGTGGCAAAGCCCCAGCGGGCGAAAGCCTCCACCATGCCGTGCTGGGTCTCGGCCGGCAGCGGCGTCGCCTCGCCCCAGGCATAGGCGAAGAATTTCAGCGGCCGGGACGCGGTGATGGCGGGGTCGAGCTGACGCAGGGAGCCGGCGGCGGCGTTGCGCGGATTGGCGAACACTTTCTCCTCGGCCGCCGCCTGCCGGGCGTTCAGCGCCTCGAAATCGGCCTTCGCCATGTAGATCTCGCCACGCACGTCGATGATATCAGGCACGCCGGCGCCATGGAGCCGGTTGGGGATGTCGGCGATGGTGCGCACATTGGCGGTGACATCCTCGCCTTCCGATCCGTCGCCGCGGGTGGCGGCGACCTCGAGACGCCCCTCCACATAGCGGAGCGAGCAGGAGAGCCCGTCGATCTTCGGCTCCGAGGTGAACGCCACCACCTCCTCAGCACCGAGACCGAGGAAGCGCTTCACCCGCGCCACGAACTCCTCGACCTCATCATCGGAAAAGGCGTTCTGCAGCGAGAGCATGGGCACGCCATGCACCACCTTGCCGAATTTTTCCGAGGGCGCCGCGCCCACCTTGGCCGAAAGGCTGTCCTCGCCCACGAGGCCGGGAAAGCGCGCTTCGATGGCCTCGTATCGGCGCCGCAGGGCGTCATATTCGGCATCGGAGACGAGGGGCGCGTCCTCACGATAATAGGCCGCGTCGTGGCCCTTGATCTCCTCGGCGAGGGCCGCGTGCTCGGCGGCGGCGTCGGAGGGAGAGAGATCCTCCACGTTCAGGGAACGTAGGGGCAAGGCGGGCTTGGTCATCGTCGGCGGTTCCCGGCAGGCGTCCGCCGTCGCCGGCGGGGGCTTGAGCTATATCCACTCCGCCGGAGTTTCGTTCAATCGCGCTGGACGATTTTCGATCAATGTCGCCTTCCTGAAAAATGTCTAAGGTACGCCGAAGCGAATCTCATGGGGGATGAACATGGGGGATGAAATGGTCAGGGTGTCCCGTTACACGCGCCGGCTTGCGGCGCTTGCCGCCGCCACCTTTCTCGGCGCCGCGTCGCCGGCCCTGGCGCAGTTTGCTCCCGACCCCTCGGCCGATCCGGCGCTGGTCGCGCGCGGCGAATACATCGCCAAGGCGGCGGACTGCATGCCCTGCCATACGGGCGACAAGTCCAAGCCTTTCGCCGGGGGCCTCGCGCTCAATACGCCTTTTGGCGCCATCTACTCGCCCAACATCACGTCCGACCGCACCACCGGCATCGGCAAGTGGACCTACGATGAGTTCGTGAACGCCGTGCGCAACGGCATCCGCAGGGACGGCGCCTATCTCTATCCGGCCATGCCGTTCGACGCGTACACGCAGATCACCGACGACGACATGAAGGCCCTGTGGGCCTATGTCCGCGCCATTCCGCCGGTCCCCAACACCCCGCCGGACAACCAGCTGGAATTCCCCTTCAACATCCGCCTCGGCATGCTGGCGTGGCGCGAATTGTTCTTCGATCAGGGTCGCTTCCACCCGACCGCGGGCAAGAGCGATGCGTGGAATCGCGGCGCCTATCTCGTCAACGCGCTTGGCCATTGCGGCGATTGCCACACCCCGCGCAACCTGATGGGCGCGACCAAGGCCAAGGCCGCCTTCCTGGGCGCCGACATCGACGGCTTCTGGGCACCGGACATCGACACCGCCTCGCTCAAGAAGACCTGGACGCCGGAGACCCTTGCCAGCTTCTTCGCCTCCGGCTCCGCGCCGGGCAAGACGTCGGTGTTCGGCCCCATGGCCGAGGTGATCCACGATTCCCTGAGCAAGCTCACCGCGGACGACCGCGCCGCCCTCGTCACCTATCTGTTCGATGCCCCGCCCCCGGCCGACAAGCCGGCGGTGCAGAAGGCGTCGCCGCTTTCGGCTGACGTCTATGCGCGGGCCTCCAAGCTCTACATCGACAATTGCGCCGTCTGCCACATGGACAAGGGCGCGGGTCGCGGCGACACCATCCCCGCGCTTGCGGGCAATCCGGCCGTGGTCGCGGCGGAGCCCTACAACATCATCATGGCCGTGCTCGGCGGCCTGCCCCCTGGCGGCACCTACGGCGCCATGCCCTCCTTCGCCGGACGGCTGGATGACCAGCAGATCGCCGACCTCGCCAACTACGTGCGCACCTCGTGGGGCAATACCGCCCCGCCGAACGTGAACGCCTCCATGGTCGCCGCCTGGCGCGCCACGGCCAAGGTGCCGGACTACGGCACGCAGGCCGCCTCCGCCTTCACCTGTCCCGACGTGGGCGGCGCCCCCGGCTCGGATGGTCCCGATGCGAAGGCGGTGGCCGCGCTCTCGGCCATGATGGCGGGCGGCCAGCGCTCCATTCCCATGATGGTGGACACCTACAAGGCCGCCTCCGGCTCGTCCGGCTCCGGCACGATCGTGGATGCCCTCACCGCCGCCTATTGCCCGGTGGTGGCCAAGAGCAAAGCGCCCGACTGGCAGAAGACGGCGGAGCTGCGCCGCTTCACCCTCCAGGCGGCCATGGAAGTGTCCCGCCGCACCGTGTCCGGCCCGGTGGACAGCCAGCCCATCGCCTGGGCGCTGCCGGTCGGCCCCGGCCTCGTGCTGAAGGAGCCCGCCAGCCTCGCCGACAAGCTCGCCTGCCCGGCCGATGACGGCAAGGCGGTGCCGGCCGACCTCTCGGCGGGGGCGGCGAAGCTGCTCACCGGCGTGAAGCCCCCCATGCAGGGCGCGGCCATCGCCTCGGCGGCGACCACCCTCTACCAGCAGAACCCGAAGGCGCGGCCGGCGGATGTCGCCAACGCGCTCATCGCGTCCTACTGCCGGACGGTGGCGCAGGTGAAGACCTCGGTGGCGGAGCAGAATGCGCTGCTCAACCAGTTCGCCGGCCAGGCCGTGCAGACCCTCCAGCTGCTGCCGCCGAGGAAGACCGTGGTGGAAGCCGCTCCCGCGGCCGCGCCGGCGCCTGCTGCGCCCGCCAAGAAGAAGTGAGGCAGGCCCCGGCGCGTCCGGGGCTTCCCGCTCCCGCCTCTCCGGCCTGATCCGGACGCCCGGCGCACACCGCGCCGGGGCAGGCGAGGGCGGCGCTTCAGGAACCGTTAACCGTGTTTCATGTGAAACGGCCGCTCCGGAAACCGGGGCGGCCGTTTGCTTTTTCCCGCAATAAAGATTGGGCGGCCATGCCCCAAGGCGTCAGTCGTGGCTCTGCAGACCGTCGTGGACCTCGAACACCACGTTGCCCTCCCGCCAGGCGAACGGGGCGCTGGAATCCTGCACCTTGATGTCGCTCTGGGGAATGAGCTTGTCGCAGAGCATCACCAGGATGTCTTCGAGGGGCGCGCTGGTGTCGTTCTCCTCGGTCATGCGGTCGATGGAAATTTCGCCGCCCTCCACGCCACCATCCTCGATATGAACGATGAAGATCTCTTCGTGGCCATGGATGCCATGGGCGGTGACGCGAAAGGTCTCTCCCTGATACTCAAATTCCCGGACCATTATCGTTTCTCACTGCTGTCATTGAAAAATACGCTGGGACGCAACTGGACTGGCGGGGCAGACCCGCTGAAAAGCGGCGAAATCTAGATGGGTGATCGCGAAATAGTCAAGTGTTGCGCGGTCAGGAAAATATCGCCCGATAATTGAGCAGATTCCTTCGGTGCTACTGCGCCTTCGCCTCCCGCGCACGCGCCACCAATTGCTCCGCCGTGGGCAGGATGCCGGAGACAATGCGGTCGACGCCTTCGGGAGTTGGGTGGAGCCCGTCCGGCAGGTTCAGCGCGCGGTCGCCAGCAACGCCTTCCAGGAAGAAGGGATAGAGCAGCACGCCCTCGGCGGCGGCGATGTCCGGGAATATCCTGTCGAACGCCTCGCGATAGGGCTGGCCCATGTTGGGCGCGGCCTTCATGCCGGCGAGGAGCACGGTGATGCCGCGCTTGCGCAGCCGCTGGACGATCTCGGTGAGCGCCTTGCGCGTCACCGCCGGGTCGAGCCCGCGCAGCATGTCGTTGGCGCCGAGTTCGACGATCACTGCGTTCGTGCCCTGCGGCACCGACCAGTCGAGGCGGGCGAGGCCCTGGCTCGCCGTCTCGCCGGAGACGCCGGCATTCTCCACCTTCACGTCCAGCCCCTTCGCCCTGAGCGCGGCTTCGAGGCGGGCGGGGAATGCGGCGGAGCGCGCGATGCCATAGCCGGCCGTCAGGCTGTCCCCGAAGGCGACGATGCGCAGGGTCGCCGCCTCCGCCCCTGACGCGAACGTGAAGACGAGGAAAGCGGCGATCAGCCCCGCCACCGCCTTAAATGCCCGTTCCCATGACGCACCCGGCAGGTGCTTCCTTCGTTCCTGCCCGACCCAACGCAGCTCCGGACGCACGGCAAACCCACGCATGGATGATATTTCCTCTCCGCTTCGCACCATCGCGCTGAAGCATGTGGACCTTTCCCTCGGGGCGGGGGCGGCCCGGGTTCATGTCCTGAAGGACATCTCTGTCGAGATCGGGGCAGGCGAGGCCGTGGGCCTCGTCGGTCCGTCCGGCTCCGGCAAATCGACGCTGCTCATGGTGATGGCCGGGCTGGAACGGGTGGATGCGGGGCAGGTGAGCGTCGCCGGCACGGACATCACCCGCCTCGGCGAGGACCGGCTGGCGCGCTTCCGTGGCCGGCATGTGGGCATTGTCTTCCAGTCCTTCCACCTCATCCCCACCATGACCGCGCTGGAAAACGTGGCGGTGCCGCTGGAACTCGCGGGCCGCGCCGACGCCTTCGAGCGCGCCCGGCAGGAGCTGGCCAACGTGGGCCTCGCCGACCGGGCACAGCATTATCCGGGCCAGCTTTCCGGTGGCGAGCAGCAGCGCGTGGCGCTGGCCCGCGCGCTTGCGCCGGAGCCGCCCATTCTCGTGGCGGACGAGCCCACCGGCAATCTGGACGAGGCCACCGGCCGGCAGGTGATGGACCTCATCTTCTCCGTCCACCGCGCGCGCGGCACGACGCTGGTGCTCGTCACCCACGATGCAGCGCTCGCCCGCCGGTGCAGCCGGGTGCTGCGCCTGCGCTCGGGGGTGATCGAGGAGGATACGAAGATGGCTCTTGAGGTGGCCGCCCGATGAGCCTTTCCTCCTCGCGGCTTCCCGTGCCGCTGCGCCTCGCTCTCCGGGAGCTGCGCGGGGCGCGGCGCGGCTTCGGCATCTTCCTCGGCTGCCTGGTGCTGGGCGTCGCCGCCATCGCCGGCATCGGCTCCTTCGCCGGCGCGCTCACCCAGGGGCTGGAGCGGGAGGGCCGCGCCATCCTCGGCGGTGACGCCGGCTTCAGCGTCGTGCAGCGGGAGATGACGGACGAGGAGCGCGCCAGCCTCGACCGCCACGGCACGCTGGGCTCCGTTGCCCTGCTGCGCGCCATGGCCAGGACCGAGGCGGGCGATGCCACCCTCGCCGAACTCAAGGCCGTCGACGGCACCTATCCTCTCGTCGGCACGGTCGGGCTCGATCCGCCCCTGTCCGTGGCCGACGCCCTGCGGGAGAACGGCGGCGTGTACGGCGCCGTCGCCGATCCCGTCCTGCTGGGCCGGCTGGGGTTGAAGGTCGGCGAGCGCATCCGCGTGGGCGATGCCACGTTCGAGGTCCGCGCCGCGCTCACGAGCGAGCCGGACAAGCTGTCCTCCGGTGTCGGCCTCGGTGCCCGCCTCCTCATCTCCCAGGCGGCGCTGCCGGCCACGGGCCTCATCCAGCCCGGCAGCCTCGTGCGCTGGAGCTATCGCCTGCTGCTGGATGATGCTTCGCCGCAAGAGCTCAAGGCGGTGATGGAGGAGGTGCGCGAGCCCATGGGCCGCGCCGGCTTCGAGGTGCGCACCCGCGACGGCGCGACGCCTCAGCTTGCCCGCAATGTCGGGCGCATCAGCCAGTTCCTCACCCTTGTGGCGCTCACCGCGCTGCTGGTGGGCGGGGTGGGCGTCGCCAATGCGGTGTCGAGCCATCTCGCCGGCAAGCTGGAGGTGATCGCCACCCTCAAGGCCGTGGGCGCGACGCGCCGCGACGTGTTTCTGACCTATGGGGCGGAGATCGGCCTCATCGCCGCTTGCGGCATCGTGCTCGGCCTGATGCTGGGCGCGGCGCTGCCCTTCGGCGCCGCCGCCGCCATCGGCGCGCTGGTGCCGTTCCCGCTGAACCCGACCCTCGACGGGGCGGCGCTGATGCGGGCGGCGCTCTATGGGCTGCTGGTGGCGGGCGTGTTCTCGGTCATCCCGCTGGCGCGGGCGCAGGAGGCGCGGGTCTCGGCGCTGTTCAGGGATGGCATCGGCGAGATGCGGCGGCGCATCGCGCTGCCCTATCTGCTGCTGGTCGGCGGCCTCGGAGCGGCGCTCGTGGTGCTCGCCCTTCTCACCTCCGACGACAAAAGGGCCGCCGCCATCTTCCTCGCCGCCGCCGCCGCCGTGTTCGTCCTGCTGCGTCTGGTCGCCTCCGGCCTGATGGCTCTGGCCCGGCGGGCGCCGCGCCCGCGCGGGGCGGCGGCGCGCCTCGCTCTCGGCAACATCCACCGGCCGGGCGCGCTGACGCCGTCGGTGGTGCTCTCGCTCGGGCTTGGGCTGTCGCTGCTGGTGGGCATCTCGCTGATCGACGCCAGCCTCAACCGCGAGCTGAACGGTCCCGTGCGCGAGAGCGCGCCCAGCTTCTTCTTCGTGGACGTGCCCAACAGCGAGGAGGCGGACTTCCGCGCCTTCCTCGCCGAACAGGCACCGGGGGCGGTGGTGAAGTCGGTGCCCATGCTGCGCGGCCGCATCACCCATGTGAAGGACACGCCCGCCGAGGAGGTGAAGCCGCGTCCCGACGCCGCCTGGGTTCTGCAAAGCGACCGCGGCATCTCCTCGTCTGCCGCGGTTCCCGACGGCTCCACCGTGGTCGCCGGCCGGTGGTGGACGGGCGAGGAAACCGAGCCCCTCGTCTCCTTCGACAGCGAGCTCGCCGCAGGCCTCGGGCTCGCGCTCGGGGACACGGTGACGGTGAGCGTGCTCGGTCGCAGCGTCACCGCCCGCATCGCCAATCTGCGGCAGGTGAAGTGGGAGCGGCTCGGCATCAATTTCGTCATGGTGTTCTCGCCCGCGACCTTCGCCGGCGCGCCCTATACGGTGCTGGCGACCCTCGCCTTTCCCGATGGGGGCGACACGGCGCGGGAGATCGCGCTGCTCAAAGCCATGGCCGCGCGCTTTCCCGCCATCACCACCGTGCGGGTGAAAGAGACGCTGGAGGAGGCGCAGAAGATGCTGGACAACCTCTCCCTCGGCATCCGCGCGGCGAGCCTCGTCACGCTCATCACGTCGGTGCTCGTTCTGGCGGGTGCGCTCGCCGCCGGGCGGGAGCGGCGGATCTATGATGCGGTGATCCTCAAGACCCTGGGCGCCACCCGTGGGCGGCTGACCCTCGCCTATGGCCTCGAGTACGCCGGGCTCGGCTTCGCCACCGCCGTCGTCGCGACCGCGGCGGGAACGGCGGCGGCCTGGGGCGTGGTCACGCAGGTGATGGAAATCCCCTTCACCTTCGCGCCGCTTGCCGCCTTCGGCGCGGTGGGGGCGGCGCTGGCCGTGACGCTGGTGGTGGGGCTGCTGGGCACGCTCAAGGCCCTCTCGGCACCGCCGGCCCGGGTGTTGAGGCACCTTTAGCGAAGTATTTGACGTGATGAGTTCTTCGCCGGCTCCACGAAATCTTTACCCCCGCCCGCGAAGGAATGGTACCAAAATGGCACCGTGACCACGCCCCGCGAATCGGCGCGGCACCGGATGAGCATCGCGTCCGGCACGATCCCGGACAGACCGGCCGGCACTCCGCCGGACCGCACAGGGAGCAAACGACATGCGCTCTTTCCGTCAGTTCGCCCTCGCCTCGGCGACCGCCGTCGCCCTCGGCACGGTGTTCGCGAGCGGCATCGCGGCCGCCCAGCCGGCGCCCGCCGCTCCCCCCGACGCCGCGCCCTACACCGCCGAAGACGCGGCGGCCGTGCTGGACGCCCGCTTGGCCGCGCTGAAGACCGTGCTGCGTCTGACCCCCGACCAGGAGAAGCTCTGGCCGCCGGTGGAAGCCTCCATCCGCGACGCGGTGAAGGGCGCCATCGAGCGCCGCGAAAAGCGCCTCTCCGCGCCGCCTCCGGCCACCGTGCTCGACGTGCTCGCCAACGTGGCCGCCGCCGAGCAGGCGCGCGGCAAGGCGCTGGCGAGCTTTGTCGAGGCGGCCAAGCCCTTCGTGGCCTCGCTGACCCCCGCCCAGCGCAACCGCATCCCCACCTTCCTCGGGGTGCATGACAACGGCCAGCAGCCCAACACCTCCGAGCTGTGGATCTTCGAGGAGGAGGAATGATGCGCGCGCTGACCCTTCTCGCCCTTGTCGCGCCGGCGCTCGGCGCGCTGGCCGCGCCTGCCGCCGCCTTCCCGGCGCCGCGGGCCCTTGATGTCGCGACCGTGCAGACCGTCGCCGGCGGCTGCGGCATCGGCTTCCATCGTGGTCCGTGGGGCGGCTGCCGTCCCAACGGCGCCGTCTATGTGGCCCCGGGCGCGGTTGTCGTGGCGCCGCGTCCGGTCGTGGTCGCGCCGGCTCCGGTGGTGGTGGCGCCCGTGCCGCGCTGCTGGTGGCGGGCGGGGCCCTACGGCGCTGTGCGCGTTTGCAACTGAAGCGCCGCTGAAGCATTTTCCGGACGGCGGCCGGTCCGCCGTCCTGCCTCTCGCGTCAGGAAACGGCGGCGTCTTGCGCCGCCCCGCTCTCGGCATTTGGAGAGTCTTCATGCGCAAACAGATCCTGATCGCCGCTGCCGCCGCCGGCTTCCTCGGGCTCGGCATGGGTGCGGCCGCCGCCTTCCCGGCGCCGCAGCCCCTCGACCGGCTCGGGACAGTCCAGACGGTCGCCGGCGGATGCGGCATCGGCTGGCATCGCGGCCCCTGGGGCGGCTGCCGCCCCAACTATTGGCGCCCCTATTGGGGGCCGCGCTACTGCTGGTGGCGCCCCGGCCCGTGGGGTCCGGTGCGCGTCTGCCGGTGAGGCCAGCCCCTCGCTGACGCAGGAGCAGGTGCGCCTCTGCCGGTCCGCTGCGACCACAGGACGGGCGCCGCACGCTTGATCGGGCGGCTCTGCCGTGCAAGCACGGAGAAAACGGCAGGGGGCGCCATCATGACAAAAGGCGAGGCGGATCTCGTCATCGGCGAAGGGCGGGCGCTGAGCGCCCACCCGCTGCGCGCGGCTGTCCTCAGGGAGCTGCATGCGCGGCCCTTCGTGCCGGTCTCGGCGCCGCGCCGCATGCTGCATGCGGCCTTCCTGCTGGATGCCGCGGGCGCCCAGGCCGATCGCGCCGCGCTCGCCGCCCTGTGCGTCGCGCGCGGACTTCCGGCCCCGGCACCGGGGGCGAAGTATCACCATGTCTCCTTCGGCGGCGCCGAGCTGCGCTGGGAGAGCCATGCCGAATTCTGCACCTACACCTGGGACCTGCCATCCGTTGACCTTCAGCCCGGTGCGCTGCCGTTCCAGCCGCCAGCGGTGACGCTGGCCAGCCCCTTTGGCGAGCTGGCGCAGCCCGGCCCGCTGCTGGTGGCCGTGGACCTCCACCTCCTGCGCGACACCGCCGAGGACTTCTTCCTCGAGAAAGTATTCGACCGATCGAGCCTCGCACGGTCCGACGTGAACGACGGCTTCGCCGAGATCGCCACCGACTTCGTGGCCGATCCGTCCGGGTTCGTCCGCATCCTGGTGCGCGACCGTGGCCTCGGCGCCGATGCGTGCGGCGCATTGGTGCAGCGGGTGCTGGAGATCGAGACCTACCGCACGCTCGCCCTTCTCGGCCTGCCGGAGGCGCAGCGCCTCGCCCCCGAGGTGGCGCGGATCGAGCAGCGACTGGCCGGCTCCGCCACCGAGATGATGTCTGCCAAGGGCCTCAGCGACAACAACCGCCTGCTGGATGAGCTGGTGGCGCTCGCGGCCGAGCTTGAGGCGGGGGCCACCGCCTCGCTGTTTCGGTTCGGCGCCAGCCGCGCCTACATGGAGATCGTGCGCCTGCGCCTCGCCACCATCCGCGAGATGTCGGTGCCGGGCTTTCCCACCTGGCAGCAATTCCTCGACCGCCGCATGGCGCCGGCCATGCGCACCTGCTTCACGCTGGAGGAGCGGCAGGAGAAGATCGCCCAGAAGCTCGCCAATGCCGCCGACCTGCTGCGCACCCGCGTGGACGTGGAGCTGGAGCAGCAGAATCGCGACCTGCTGACCTCGATGAACGAGCGCACCCGCCTTCAGCTGCGCCTTCAGCGCACGGTCGAGGGCCTGTCCGTCGCGGCGATTTCCTATTATGTCGTCAGCCTCGTGCACCATCTCGCCGAAGGCATCCACGAGAGCGGTGTCGACGTGAAGACGCTGGGCATCCACCTCGACGTCGGGCTGGTGACGGCCGCCGCGGTGCCGCTGGCGCTGCTGGGTGTCTGGTCCGTGGTGCGGCGCATCCGCAGCGCACACGGCGACGAGGATTGAGCCACGGGGATTGAAAGGGTCAGGGGAGGGCCGATGGACCACGAGGTCGAATACAACAACCGCGCCCGCGTGCCGGACCATCCCGCCATCTTCGAGCGCTGGGCGCACAGCTCGGCCGTCATGCGCGGCGCGGCCGTGGCGGCCGACCTCGGCGCGCCCTATGGCTCGGGGCCGCGGCAGATCCTCGACATCATCTGGCCCGGCACCGACCGGCAGGCGCCGGTGGTGCTGTTCATCCACGGCGGTTACTTCCAGTCCCTGCACCCGCGCGATTTCACCTTTGCCGCTGCCGGCTGCCTCGCCCACGGGGTGGCCATGGCGTTCGCCGGCTACGACCTCGCGCCGCTGGTGCCGGTGGGCACCATCCTCGCCCAGGCGCGGGCGGCGGCCATCACCCTCTACCGCCTCGTCGGGCGTCCGCTGGTGGTGTGCGGCCACTCCGCCGGTGGCCATCTCGCGGCGGCACTCACCGCCACCTCCTGGCGCGAAATCGACGTGGACACGCCTGACGATCTTATCCCGTCGGGGCTCGGTATCTCGGGCGTCTATGAGCTGGAGCCGCTGATACCCACCTCCATCAACAAGGCGCTGCGCCTCGACGCGGAAGAGGCCCGCCGCCTCTCCCCGGCGTTCTGGCCGGTGCCTGCGGGACGCAGCTTCGATGCCTTCGTCGGCGGCGCGGAGAGCGCGGAATTCCTGCGTCAGGCCCATGACCTCGCCGCCAGCTGGCGTGCCGGGGGCGTGGCCGCGCAGGCCTTCGACGTGCCGGGCGCCAACCACTTCACCGTGGTGGACGCGCTCGCCGATCCCACCTCGCACATGGTGCGCCGGCTGGTGGAGATGGCCCGCGCCATCTCCCAGTGACCGGCGGACGACACCTCAGAACGGACCTTTCATGCAGCCCATCCAGATTGCCGTCGTGCCGGTGACGCCGTTCGAGCAGAACTGCTCCATCCTGTGGTGCACCAAGACCATGAAGGGCGCGGTGATCGACCCCGGCGGCGATCTCGACCGCATCCGCGCCGCCATCACCGAGACCGGCGCGACGATTGAGAAGATCCTGCTCACCCACGGCCACGTAGACCACGCCGCCGGCGCCGCCGAACTGGCCGAGAGCCTCGGCGTGAAGGTGGAGGGCCCGGGCGCCGAGGACCAGTTCATCATCGACGACATTCCCCGCATGGCCCAGAAGTACGGCATCGAGGGCGCCCGGTCGGTGACGCCGGACCTCTATCTGAACGAGGGCGACACGGTGACCGTCGGAGACGTGTCGCTCGAGGTGCTGCACGTGCCGGGGCATACGCCGGGCCACATGGTGTTCGTGCATCGCCCGGTGGGTCTCGCCATCGTCGGCGACACCCTGTTCCGCGGCTCGGTGGGGCGGACCGACTTCCCCTATGGCGATCCCGACCTGCTCATCAAGGGCATCAGGGAAAAGCTGCTGCCGCTCGGCGACACCATGGTCTGCCTGCCCGGTCATGGTCCTGTCACGAGCATCGGCGACGAAAAAGCCCACAATCCCTTCCTGCGCTGATCCTCAGGAGCCCGCCCGTGACCGCTCAGCGCCGCTACGCCGTCTATGTCGCGCCGCCGTCCGACGGTGCCCTGTGGCGGTTCGGCTCGGCGGTGCTGGGCTATGATGCGGAGACCGGCGACGCGCCGGCCGCTCCCGACATCGCTGGATTCGACGCGGAGGCCTGGCAACAGGCGACGGCCGAGCCACGCCGCTATGGCTTCCACGGCACGCTGAAGGCGCCATTCCGGCTCGCGGACGGCGTGGCCGAAGACGATCTGGCACAGCTCATGGCTCGGTGCGCCGCCGGCCATCATGCGTTCGAGATGCCGCCGCTGGAGGTCCGCGCCATCGGACCTTTCGTGGCGCTGGTGCCGGCGGTGCCGGCACCGAAGCTGGAGGATCTCGCCCGCTCGGCCGTGCTGGAGCTGGACGGTCTGCGCGCGCCGCTCTCCGCCGCCGAGATCGCCCGGCGCCGGCCCGAACGGCTCTCGGCCCGCCAGATCGGCTATCTGGAAGCCTATGGCTATCCTTATGTCCTCGACGAATTCCGCTTCCACATGACGCTCACCGGCCCGCTTCCGGAGCTGGAGCGGGGACACGCACTCAACGCACTGGCCGCCGCCTTCGCCGCCAGCGGGGCGGACGTTCCGGCCCTCGTCACCGATCTCGCGCTCTATGTGCAGGAGCCGGGCGCGCCCCGATTCCGGCTGCTGCGCCGCTTCCCGCTGGGGGCCACCCAGTGAAGCAGCTCGGCGAGACGCCGCTCATCGATCCCACCGCACAGGTGCGCGCCTCCACCCTCGGCCGCTACACCGAGGTCGGCCCGCGCACCAAGCTGCTCGAAGTGGAGATGGGCGATTACTCCTACGTGGTGAACGATTCCGACATCGCCTATGCGCGCATCGGCAAGTTCTGCTCGATCGCCGCAATGACCCGGCTTAATCCGGGCAATCACCCCACCTGGCGGGCGTCCCAATCCCACTTCCTCTATCGCGCCTCCGCCTATTTCCCGGGCGAGGAGGACGAGACGGATTTCTTCCAGTGGCGGCGCGACCAGCAGCTGACCATGGGCCACGACGTCTGGATCGGCCATGGCGCGGTGGTGCTGGCCGGCCGCAGCATCGGCACCGGGGCGGTGGTGGCGGCGGGTGCGGTGGTGTCAAAGGATGTGCCGGCCTACGCCATCGTCGCCGGCGTGCCCGCGCGCATCGTGAAATGGCGGTTCCCGGAGGAGATCGCCGCCCGCCTGCAGGCGCTCGGCTGGTGGGACTGGACCCACGCGCAGCTCCGCGCCGCTTTGCCGGACTTCCGCAACCTGCCCATCGAGGCGTTTCTCGAGAAGTACGAGGGCTGAGGGCCGGTCGTCAGCCAGCGAAATACCGCCCGCGCCCGGCCGCTCCCCTTCGGCGCGGAACGGTGCTAATCATCGACGATGATGCGTTCTCCCGCGAACAAGGCTCCTTCCGACAGCGCTCCCGACGGCTCTGGCGAGATGGCGCCCGTCCCCCATGTCCATCCCGCGTCCGTGGTCTCCGCGCTCGCGACCCTCGATGCCGAGAAGGCCGGGCTCGAAGCCCTGTCCAAGGCCATGGCCGGGCCGCTCGGCGCCGCCTTCGACGTGGCGGTGGCGACCATCCAGAATTCCCACGGCCGGGTCATCATCACCGGCATGGGCAAGAGCGGGCACGTCGCGCGCAAGATCGCCGCGACGCTCGCCTCAACAGGCACGCCGGCCCATTATGTCCACCCCGCCGAGGCGAGCCACGGCGACCTTGGCATGATCACCACCGACGACGTCATCGTCGCTTTGTCGTGGTCCGGCGAGACGGTGGAGCTGCGCGACCTCGTGGAGTATTCGCGCCGCTTCGACGTGCCGCTCATCGCCTTTACCTCCAATGCGACCAGCGCGCTCGCTTCCTCGGCGAGCGTGGTCCTGACCCTGCCGGTGGCGCCGGAGGCCTGCCCGCACGGGCTCGCCCCCACCACCTCCACCCTGATGCAGCTGGCGCTGGGCGATGCGCTGGCGGTGGCGCTGCTGCAGAGCCGCGGCTTCACCGCGCTCGATTTCCGCCAGCTGCATCCGGGCGGCAAGCTCGGCGCCAGCCTGAAGTTCGTGCGCGACGTGATGCGTGCGGGCGAGGCCGTGCCGCTGGTGCGCAGCGGGACGCAGATGGGCGCGGCGCTGGTGGAGATGAGCGCCAAGGGCCTTGGCTGCGTCGGCGTGGTGGGCGAGGACGGAGCCCTCGCCGGCATCGTCACCGATGGCGACCTGCGGCGTCACATGGCCAACGACCTCGCCGCCCGCACGGTGGACGAGATTATGACCCCCGCGCCTAAGACGGTGCGGCCGGATCAGCTCGCCTCCGAGGCGCTCAACATTCTCAACGCGCGCAAGATCACCGCGCTTCTGGTGGTGGAGGACAGGGCGCCGGTTGGCGTGCTGCACATCCACGATCTGCTGCTCACCGGCATCGCCTGACCAGCTGGCGCCGTGCGCCCGCTCAAGCCCGCGCGGCACGTGAGCGGAGGCATATCCCGCGTCGCCTCAGGCGACCGGGATCGCGCTTTCCGGCCGGGTCGCGATCAGGTTGCGCAGGGTGAGCAGGGTGGAGGCATCCGCCACACCGTCCACCTGCGAGGGGCGAAAATGGCGCTGGAAGGCGGCCACCACCTCGGCCGTAACCGCATCATAGGTATCCTCGAGGCCGATGCCGTAGCCGTAATAGGCCAGCATCGCCTTGAGCGCGGCCACCGGCTCTCCTGAATCCCCCAGCATGAAGAAGCGCCCACCGGTGATGTGCGCTTCCGGCACCAGATGGCCGACCCCGGCGGCATGGAGCGCAGCCCACGGAAAGCGCTCGCCCGGATCGCGCTTGCGCGCCGGGGCGATGTCCGAATGGGCGACCACCCGATCAGCGCGGATGCCATGGCGGGCGATGATGTCCCGCGAGAGGGCGATCACCCGCGTGATCTGCGCCTCCGGAAAGGGCGGCAGGCCGAAATCGTGGCCGCCGTTGACGATCTCGATGCCGATGGAGCGTGAATTGGTATCGGTGATGCCTTCCCAGGACGACAGGCCCGCGTGCCACGCGCGCGCGCCTTCCGCCACCATCTGCACGATGCTGCCGTCCTCGCGCACCACATAATGGCAGGAGACCTCCGCCGCCGGCGTGCGCAGCAGCTCGATGGCGGCATCGGCGCTCTCCATGCCGGTGTAGTGCAGCACCAGCATGTCCACGGCGGCCTTGCGCACGCCGAAATTGGGGGAGGGGACGAGAGCGTCCACCAGCGCGGTATCGGACGCGAGAAGGGCTGGCGCGTCCATCACAGCCCCCTCTGCCGCGCGATGGCCGAATAGGCCGCATTGAGCGCCGCCACGCGGTCGTTGGCGAGCTTGATGGCGGCGGGCGGCAGGCCGCGGCCGGCGAGACGGTCGGGGTGGTGGGCGGACACGAGCGCGCGCCAATGGGCCTTCACCTCGTCGTCTCCGGCGTCCGGATCGAGATCGAGCACGGCGTAGGGATCGCCCGGCCGGCGCACATGACGCGCCTCGATGCGGTCATAGGCCGGACCCTCGAAGCCGAGGATGCGGCCCACCTCGGCGAGGAAGACGAGCTCCTTCTCGTGCAGCGCGTGGTCCGCCTTGGCGACGTGGAAGAGGGCGTCGAGCAGGTCTTCCCGCGTGTCCGGCGCGTCGGCGAACATGTCCGCGACCTGACGCGCGTAAGCCTCGAAGCCGGCCGTGTCCTGCTTGGCGAGATTGTAGAGGCGCGCCACCGCATCGAGATCCTCGGGCGGGATGTCGAACACCTCGCGGAAGGCCTCCACCTCCGCCGGCACCACCACGCCGTCGGCCTTTGCCATCTTGGCGGACAGCGCGATGAGGGCGATGGAGAAGGCGGCCGGCTTGGGCGCGGGGGCCAGCAGCACGCGGTCGAGCACATGCCCCGCCAAGGCCCCGAGCAGGGCGCCGAGCGGCCCCCCCAGCGCAAAACCCATGCCCGCCCCGCCGATGAGACCGTAAGCCACCTGATCCTCCGCATCCGTTCCGGCGGAGCTAGAGCAGGGATGCGGCGTCGGCAAGGCGGCGCGTGCGAATCAGCTCCCGTTGCCCGGGAAGGTGCGGGCGAAGACCTTCCCTTCCGTATCCTCGGCGCGGACCGAGACCGGCGCGGCGGAGGGGGTGAAGCTGAAGCGGAAGGTCGGGTCCTCGCTGATGGAGATGCCGCCCTCCATGGCGAAGATGAGCTTGGCCCCCTGCTTCACCTGAACCTCCCGCACGAACCAGGCCGGCGTGTAGCCGCGCGTCGCCTCGTCCATCTGCAGGCCGGAGAAATTGGGATGGCGGATCTGCACCTGCGCCTCCGGCCGTCCGGCCTCGGCGAAGGAGCGGAAGCGGATCTCGCCGAGCCTGGCGATGCTCTCCGCCGTGTCCTTGGTGGCCGGGGCGGAGCAGCCGCCCGCCGCCTTCACATAGGCCTTCGTCATGATCAGGGCGCCGTCGCTGGTTTCGGCCACCGCGCGCACCCAGCTGTAGGAATTCACACGCACCCGCACGGAGAGGGAGAAATTGCGGATGCCGTCGCCGAAGGCGAATCGGCCGGCCACGGGGGCGGGGTTCTCGTCGATGATGAGCGTCACCGCCTTCAGCGTGCGTGGATCGTCCTTGGGCAGCTCGAGGGCGAGGGTGAGCGGCACGAGGGCGGCGTCCTCCGCCCGGCCCGGTGCGTCGATCCGCACCGCATTGCCGGCGTCGGCGATCTTGGCCGAAGGGAAGATGTCGCCGCGAATGGCCGCCCAGGTCGCCTCCGGCCTGTCGGGGTCGGCCTGCGCCGACTGGGCGGCGGCGGGGCTGGCCAGCATCCCGGCGAGCGGCGTTGCCGCGAGCAGGGCTGCGAGCACAGCGCCCGCGGTGTGGGCGGAAGAGCGCAGGTTTGAGCGCTTCATGGCGTTGCCTCCCAAAAGTCCATCATGGCCGTTTCGGCCTTCTCGTCCGTGCCACGCGTGTCGGCGGCGCGGGCTCACCCGGTTCGCCCTGAAGCGCATTTTCGTCTCGCGAACCGGTATCCGCTTCGCTCGAAAAGGCCCTAGGGGCGTGGCTCCACCGCTTCCAGCGGCAGTCCGGCGTCGCCCCAGCCGTCCACGCCGGTCGGAAACCAGAAAACGTCCGTGTAGCCGTAGGCGAGGGCGCGCTTGGCGGCGTTCCACGACATCCAGCAATCACGCTGGCAGAAAATCACCAGCGGCGCATTCACATCGCCGCGCGTGACGGCGGAAAGGCCGGCGCGGAAATAGCCGTCGGTTTCCGCGTTGAGCGCGCCGAAGCCGACATTGGGCAGCCAGACGGCACCGGGAATGGTGGAATGGGGCTGGTCGCGCCACACGGTTCCCGCCGGGAGGCCGGCAGGTTTTGGTGGGCGTGGCAGCACGTCTACGAAGGCGACCCCGCCCTTGCGCCACAGCGCCGCCGCAGCGACGGCATCAAGCACGCGGGCGCCGCTGAGCGTCGCCGGCACCGGCGCACGATAGGCTTCCAGCCGGTAGCCCTCGGGTTCGGCGGGTGCAGCAGCGGCCGAGGCAGGAGATGCGGCGGGTGCCGCAGCGGGCTGGGCAAGGGCGGGCGGCGTGATCAGCGCGAGCGCGCCGAGGATCGCAAGAGCCAAACGGCAGCTCCCGCCCACGTTCTGCGTGCTCCGGCTCATTGGCCCGGCGTCCCAGCGGGCGGCGGGATCGGCTGTCCGTCCTCGTCCAGCAGCGGGACATGATAGGCGACGAGCACCTTCTGGATGTCGTCGGCGCGCTTGCGCAGGATGGTGTTGAGCGTCTGTTTCCAGATGTGGTCCGTGGGGCGCACGCCCATGGTGATCCGGTAGGCCAGCGCCGGCCGCGCAGCCTCCTTCACCAGCGGAATCACCTTGAGCGGCGTAGCGGACCGCGCGGCGAAATAGCCGGCGGTCGGACCCCAGAGCAGGCCGCCGTCGATCTCGCCGGCATCAAGGCTCGCCAGCATCTCCTCGGCCGGAGAGGCATAGCGCCGGTCCACGAGCAGCGAATAGGTGTGGGCGTTGCCGATGAGCCCGAGTTCCAGGAGGTGGTCGGCGGGCGGGGTCGCGGCGATGACGCCGAGCTTCGCGTTCTTCAGCTTCGGATCTGACAGCTGGGTCACGCCGTCGAGCGGGCCCCCGGCCTTCACCACCAGCACGAACACCGATTCGTAGTAGGGATTGGTGTGCAGCACGAGATCGGCACCGGCGACGTAGCCGATGATGACGTCGCACAGGCGGCGGCCGAGCGTGTTGCGCACGAAGCCGGGACCCTGCGGCATCAGGTAATTGCGCACGGGCACCTTGAGCTCGTCCGCGACGATGGCCGCGATCTTGTTTTCGAAGCCCTCGCCCGCCGCGTTCGAGAACGGCATGTTGGCGGGATCGGCGCACACCCGGAGGGCGTCCGCCGAAACCTGATCGGGGATCTGCTGTCCGCCGGCCCCGGAGGGGCTCAGCAGCAGGATGGCGGCGAGAGCTGCCGTCGCGAGCGACGCCAGCAAGGGCGCGAACCGTTCCCTACTCGCCGAGGCAGGCCTTCTCGGCATCGGTGATCTCCTTCGACTTCTCGTCACGCTTGGCGGGTCGGACACGGCCGATCGCGTCGTCGGAGCGGGCGCGCAGATAGACGTAGAGGTCGTCCAGGTAGCACATGACGTTCTTGTTCAGGCCGAACGAGGGCATCACCCGGTCATTGCCGCCGCCGAGATTCTGGCGACCGCCCACGACCACTTCGCTGAACTGGTCGAAGTTCATGGTCTTGAGCGAATCCACCAGCGAAGGCGCATAGGTGGAGCCCATGCCGTCGGGGCCATGACAGACGTGGCATTCGGCGTGGTAGCGGCGGTAGCCGGAATAGGTCAGCCAGTCCACCTGCCCGTCGGGCTTGATGTTGTAGGTGGGCGCGCCGGCGACGTCGAAATAGCGGCCACCTTCCTCCTTCACGGGTTTCGGATCCGCAGGCTTGGTGGTCTCGGCGAGCGAGGCGGTGCTGGCAAGGGCGAACGAGAACGCGGCCAGGAAGCAGGCGCCGGCGCGGGTCGGGGGGACGAAAGAAACCACACGATCTCTCCAAAACGACGGACGAAGGGCGAAGACGGCGCTGCCATGGCAACCGGCCCGTCTACGGTTTCGCGAGTAGAGCCTTGAGCCGGCGGCCCGTTGCGCGGACACGGCCGGTGCCGAAGGGAATGGTCCCGGGTGAACGGCCTTCCGATCGGCTCCGCTCCCCGGGATTCGGGCACAGGTCCGCGTTCCGGCGTTGACCGGCAAAGCGCTCCTGCCCCTTGGAAAAGGATCGGGCCGGCGGGGGTCTCCCCAGGCCGGCCCGAATGCGCATGCGGGATGCGCCTGGCCTTAACGCCGCCCGATCATTGCGGGATGGCGAAGACCGTCAGCTGACCGCCGAGGGCGGTGTAGTTGCTGAGGGCCGCGTAGCCGCCCACCGCGCCGAGGCCGGCGTTCGGGTCGTTGAGGCCCGCCGCGAGGCCGATGCCGGCCCAGCCGCCGACACCCGAGAGCACAGCCACATACTGCTTGCCCTTGTGGGTGTAGGTCATGACGTTGCCGATGATGCCGGACGGGGTCTTGAACTTGTAGAGTTCCTTGCCCGTCTTGGCATCGACCGCCTTCAGGTAGCCTTCGAGGGTGCCGTAGAACACCACGCCGCCGGCGGTGGAGAGCGCGCCGGACCACACGGAGAACTGCTCCGGGTTGGACCACACGATCTTGCCCTTCTTGGCATCCCACGCGATGAAGTTGCCCATGCCGCCATGGCTGCCAGGAGCCGGGAACATGGAGAGCGTGGCACCCACATAGGGCTGGCCGGGGGTGTAGCTGACCTTGAACGGCTCGTAGTCCATGCACACGTGGTTGGTGGGCACGTAGAACAGGCCGGTGTCAGGCGAGTAGGCGGCGGGCTGCTGGTCCTTGGTGCCGAGGGCCGCCGGGCAGATGCCCGTGGAGTTCACATCCTCGCCGTTCTGCTCGGTGGAATACTTGGCCACGACCAGCGGACGACCATAGGTCGGGCTGTTCTTGTCCATGTCCACTTTGGAAGCCCAGTTGACCGCCGGGTCGAACTTCTCGGCCACGAGCAGTTCGCCGGTCTTGCGGTCCAGCGTGTAGCCGAAGCCGTTGCGGTCGAAATGCACCAGCGTCTGGCGGTTCTGGCCGCCGATCTGCTGGTCGGCGAGGATCATCTCGTTGATGCCGTCGAAGTCCCACTCGTCGTGGGGCGTCATCTGATAGACCCACTTGGCGACGCCGGTGTCGGCGTCACGGGCGAAAATGGTCATGGACCACTTGTTGTCGCCCGGGCGCTGCTTGGGGTTCCAGGTCGAGGGGTTGCCCGATCCGTAATAGATCAGGTTCAGCTGCGGGTCGTAGGAATACCAGCCCCAGGTGCAGCCGCCGCCGGTCTTCCACTGGTCGCCCTGCCAGGAGGCGAGGGACGAATCCTTGCCCACGGGCTTGCCGAGCGCGGTGGTCTTCTCGTCGAAGAGAAGCTGGCTGTCCGGGCCGACGGAGTAGGCGCGCCACGCCTGCTTGCCGGTGGCTATGTCGTAGGCGGTGACGTGGCACTGCACGCCGAACTCGCCGCCGGAGATGCCCACGAGAACCTTGTCCTTCACCGGCATCACGGTGGCGGTGTTGGTCTCGCCCTTCTTGGGATCGCCGTTCACCACGGACCAGGCCACCTTGCCGGTCTTGGCGTCGAGCGCCACGACCTTGGTGTCGGCCTGATGCAGGAACACCTTGCCGTCGGCATAGGCGAGGCCGCGGTTCACCGTATCGCAGCACATCACCGGGATAACGGCGGGATCCTGCTTCGGCTCGTACTTCCAGATGATCTTGCCGTCGTTGTTGAGGTCGAGGGCATAGACGATGTTCGGGAAGGGCGTGTGGACGTACATGACGTCGCCCACGACCAGCGGGGAGCCCTCATGGCCGCGCAGCACGCCGGTGGAGAAGGTCCAGGCGACCTGGAGCTTGTTCACGTTGTCGGCAGTGATCTGCTTGAGCTTGGAATGGCGGGTGTTGGCGTAGTCGCCGGTCTGCAGAACCCACTGATTGGGGTCCTGGGTCAGCTTCATAACGCTGTCATTCGCGCTGGCGGGCGCGCCGAAAAATGCGGTTGCCGCCGCCGTGGCGGTCAAAACCAAAAGACGTCTCATCCGGGCTTCCTCCGATGGATGCGGGTCCGCGTCCACGCGCATGTGGAGCGTCAACGCACTGAGCGTTTGTTTTTCGCCTTGGGGGACTCCATCTACTTCGGCAGCGTGTCACGACCGGCGTGATGCCCTGAAGCCTTGCGGTGACAAGAGCGTCCCGCAGGCCTGCGAACCAACCCCGCGTTCCCCGCACGGAGTTGTTGAAGCCGAAGCTGTGAGGAACGTAAGCAATGTTTTCGCCCAAGGCAATACGCCAAATGTCCCGTTGACGCCGCGATTTATACTGCATGCGCGAAGTTGCGGAAGGTAATATTGCGATGCAGCAATATTGGCGTTCTGCACGCCGGCGGCGCTATTCCCACTCCAGCTCGTGATAGGCGGACGTCGCGTTCCGCGCGTTGAAATCGTCGAACAGCTGCCAATGCGGCGCTTCCTCACGACCGGCCGTGCGGGCCGCCTCCGCCATGGTGCCGCCGGCCTTCACGCTGGCCCGCACGTCGGCGACAAGGCGGTTGAGATAGCGCTCGGTGGGCGCCGCCGCCTCGGGCCAGGGGGCGGAGGCGGGACCGTGGCCCGGCACCACGCGGGCCGCCGGGCGGCGCTTCATCTCCTCCAGGATCGCGATCCAGCCGAGCGCCTTTCCGTCGAGGGCGGGGACATGCCCCAGGAACAGGAGGTCTCCGAGAAACCAGGTGCCGGTCGTCTCGTCGAACACCGTCAGGTCGGTGGCCGTGTGGGCCGTGCGCCATGCCTCCAGGCGCAGCGGCCGGGCTCCGAGATCGATGGTGCGCACGGTGTCCACGGTCTCGTCGGGCAGAATCACCCGCGTGCCCTCGGCCGCCTCTGGCCCGAGCAGCCGCACGGTGGCGGACAGGTAGGAGGCGGCGCGCGCCGAGAGCGCCTCCGGCAGGTTGTGATGGCCGATGAAGGTCACGCCCGGTCCCACGAACGCGGCATCGCCGAGCACATGGTCGGGGTGCATGTGGGTGTTGATGACGTAGCGGACCGGCAGCGCCGTGCGCGCGCCGATGGCCGCCTTCAGCGCCTCCCCCGCCGCCTTGCTGCCGCCGGTGTCGATCACCGCCACCGCATCCCTGCCCACGACGAAGCCGGCATTGCCGACGAAGCCGAAATTCTTCGGCAAAGCAAGGGCATAGGGTGCCTGATGGACAAACACACCGGGGGCGATCTCGCGCACCGCGAGTGGTTCCGGTTGAGGTTGCGCTGCAGCAGGCGTGGCGACGCATGCCAGCGCAAAAAGGACGAGCCCTTGCCAGCGGCTGGCTCCGGGACGTTGCATCTCAACCCTCCCGCAACAGGGGAAAACGCGCCGCCAGCGCCGCGCGCTCGGCCTCGATCCACGGACCATCGCGCATCGCGCGGGGCACCGCGAGACACACCTCCTCGATGACGTGGGTCGGCCGCGGCGCCAGCATTACCACGCGATCGGCCAGCTCCAGCGCCTCGCGCACATTGTGGGTGACCATGAGCACGCTGGTGCCGCCATCCGCCGCCAGCGCCACGTAGCGGCGCAGGTCGGCCGCCGCTTGGGTGTCCAGGGAGACGAAGGGCTCGTCGAGCACGAGGAGGTCCGGCTCCAGCGCCATGGCACGGGCCAGCGAGACGCGCCGCGCGAGGCCCAGCGACAGCTCCCCGGGATAGCGCGCCGCATGGGCCGTAAGGCCGAATCGGTCGATCAGCGAAGCGAGGTCCATGGTCCGGCGCGCTTTCGGCAGCACGAGGCGGATGTTCTCCTCCACCGTGCGCCACGGCAGAAGCCGGGGCTCCTGGAAAGCGACGCCGATAGAGAGTGTCGCAGGGTCTGGCGTCACCTCACCCTCGAAGACGCGGTCGAGCCCGGCGAGAATCCGTAATGTCGTCGTCTTCCCGCAGCCCGAGGGGCCAATCAGGCAGACGAATTCGCCGCGCCTCACAGCGAGCGTGACGCCGCGCACGGCCTCCATCGCGGCGCCGTCCGGCCGTCGATAGGTCTTGGCGCGGATGACCGCCTCAATGAGCGGTGAGGCGCCAGCGTCGGACATAGGCTTCATAGGGCTGCAGCATGCCGTATTCGATGGCCAGCATGACCGCCATGAAGGCCAGCGAATAGCCGAGCACGGCGGTCACGTCGAACAGCTGGAAATAGACGGAAATGGCGTAGCCGACGCCGTTGGGGCGACCGAGCAGCTCCACCACCAGCACGATCTTCCACACCAGCGCGAGACCCGAGCGGGCCGCTCCAGCGATGTGCGGCTGAAGCTGGGGGATCACCACATGGCGCAGCCGGTCGAGGGATGACAGGCGGAAGGCGCTCGCCATCTCGTCGAGCTCCGGCGACAGCGCACGCGCCCCCTCGCGCATCAGCACGGCAACGGTCGGGATCTTGTTGAGCGCCACGGCGAGCACGGCAGCGGCCTCGGTCAGCCCCAGCCAGATGTAGCAGAGCACGGTGATGACGAGGGCAGGCGTGTTGAGGAGCACGATCACCCAGGTATCGAAGGCGGTGTCCAGCTTGCGCGAACGGCCCAGCGCGACGCCGATGGCGCAGCCGAGCGCCATGGCCACGAGGAAGGAAACGACGACCCGCGCCAGCGTGATGGCGATGTTGGAGACGAGATCGCCCCCGCTCGCCTCCCGCGCGATAAAGGCGAACACCGCGTGCGGTGCCGGCAGGGAACGGCTGTGTGCGGCCGTCGCCGCGATCTCCCAGGCCAGCAGCAGCAGGACGAGCGAGGCTGCCCGCGCCGCGGTGCCCGAGGACAGCAGCTTCATCGCGCCGCCGGCGCCTGGAAATAGAGGTTCGCCGGCAGGCGCGTGGCGCTGCCCACCAGCTTCGCGCCGCCGAGCTTGACCAGCACCGCATAAAGCTGCGCGGCGAGCGTTTGCTCTTCCGCAAGCGACAGGCGCGGAATGCCCGCGAGGAAGCCGCGCCGGAGCGCCTCGAATGTCGCTTCGTCGCCCGCCTGCATCTGCGCCCGCGCCGCCGCCCAGCCGGGCCCGGAGCGGGCGGGATCGGGGTCAGCCAGCGCCGTCTTGGTGGCGCGCGAGGCGGCGGTGAAGGCGGCGACCGTGCCCGGGTTCGCGCGGGCGAAGGCGCCGTCGAACACGTAGCCCACCAGCGTCGGCTCATGGGCGAGGCCGAAGCCCTTCACCATGGCCTCGACGGTCAGCATCTGCCGGAAGCCCTTGGGTTCGAGGCGGGCGGCGAAGGTCCAGTAGATCAGCGCGGCATCGAGCTTGCCGCCCTCCAGCTCGGCGGCGAGCAGGGGCGGGGCGGCGAACACCGGCTGCGCGGCGGTCTGCAGGTCCAGCCCCGCCTTTTCCTGCGCGGTCGCCTTCAGCATCAGCCAGCTCTTGTCCAACGGGCCGCCGGCGACGCCCAGCCTCTTGCCGGCGAGGTCGGCGACGGAGCGGATGGGGGAGCCGTTCGGCACCATCACCGCCCCTTCGGAGGAGGAGAACGGGATGTAGACGAGATCGCGGCCGTCCGCCTTCACCCGCGCCGCCCAGAGCAGGTCGCTGAGGATGGCGTCCGCCGCGCCCGCCATGAAGGCGACGCGCCCGGCATCGTTGTTGGCATAGCGGGTGACATCGAGCGTGATGCCGTTGGCGGCATCGAGCCCCAGCGCACCCATGGCAGCGATTTCCCAGGCGGCCGAGCCGAACTGCAGAATGCCGAGACGGATGGGCGGCGAGGCCGCACTTACGGGAGAGTGCCACCCGATACCCGCGACGGCAGCGCCGGAGAGCGCGGCGCCCGAGAGCGCCAGCAGGCGGCGGCGCGTGAGCATGGCCTTCCTCCCGAAATCCTCCGGCCGGCGCCGCGCCCGCGACCCCGCCCGATGCGCGCCACTGTGGCCGCGCCGGGAAGAAGTGTCCATAACGATATGAAAAGAAACGGCTTTTCTGAGAGGAATTTAAGAAGGCAGAGGGGGCAATCTTCCCAAATATGTGGTGGGCTTGCGCCGTCTCAAGGTCTTGTCAGGCTGTCATCCACCGGCTCGTCCGGGGGCTCCACCGCACCGCGAGGCGAGTGCCCGGAGGCCGTGAACCGGTGGGGCGGACGGGTGGATGGCCCGGACAAGCCGGGCCATGACGGGAGTCGGGGTGAGTGCGTTTCGCTCTGAGCTTCACACCGGCCGGCGGTCCTCGATGGTCTTGGCGTCGGGGGGCAGCGTGCCGGGCGAGAGCATCACGAGCCGGCCGCGCAGCTTGGTGGCGGAGCGGATGTCTTCCAGCAGGGCATCCTGCGAGAGCGCGGCGGCGTCGGCCACCTCGATCTCCAGCGCCATGTCGTCCTGGTCGCCCGCGCGATCCACCACGAGGCGGGCCTTCGCGACGGCCGGATGCTTCCGCACCGCCGCCTGCACCTGCACGGGATGCACGAACATGCCGCGGATCTTCGTGGTCTGGTCGGCGCGGCCCATCCAGCCCTTGAGGCGGATATTGGTGCGCCCGCAGGGGCTCGTTCCCGGCATGACGGCCGAAAGGTCGCCGGTGGCGAAGCGCACGAGGGGATAGTCCGGCTCGAACAGGGTGACGACCACCTCGCCGACCTCGCCCACAGCCTCCACCGGATCGCCGGTGCCGGGGCGGAGAATTTCGACAAGGCAACCCTCGTCCACGATCATCCCATCCTCGGCCTCGCTCTCATAGGCGACGAGGCCGAGATCGGCCGTGCCGTAGCACTGGCGGGCGATGATGCCGGCGGCCTTCAGCTCGGCCCGGTGGGCCGGCAGGAACGCCTCGCCCGACACCAATGCCTTGGTGAGGGAGGAGATGTCGGTGCCGGTCTCGCGCGCCTTGTCCACGAGGATTTTCAGGAAGGAGGGCGTGCCGCCATAACCCTGCGGACGGATGTCGGCGATGGCGCGCAATTGCAGGTCGGTCTGGCCGACGCCGGCCGGGACCACGGCGCAGCCCAGCGCGTGGGCGCCGCTCTCGACCATCGAACCCGCGGGGGTCAGGTGATAGGAGAAGGAATTGTGCACGATGTCCCCGGCGCGGAAGCCGGCGGCGAACAGCCCGCGCGCGAAGCGCCAGAAATCGGGGCCGTGGCCCTCCACGTCGTAGATGGGGCCGGGCGACATGAAGATGCGTGCGAGCTTGCCCGGCGGCGTCGCGTTGAGGCCGCCGAAGGGGTAGCTCTTCGGCTGGATTTCCAGAAGGTCCGACTTGCGGGTGACCGGCAGCTGCGCCAGTGCCGCCCGCGTGGTGATGGCGGCCGGGTCCACGTCCTTGAACAGCGCGGCGAAATAGGGCGCCTTCGCCTTGGCGTGGGCCACCTGGGCGGACAGCGCCTGCAGCAGCGCCTGCTCGCGCGCCTGAGGATCGCGGGTCTCGCTGGCGTCGTAGTGGCGGTTCGGATCGGTCATGGTCGGGCTCATGTCAGAAGCTGGCCGGGGAGCAAAGATGATGTTCCATGGGCCGTCATGCCCCGGCTCGTCCGGGGCATCCACTCATCGGTGTCGGCGCTCTTCGAAGCTAAGCGCCAGCCTGGCCGCAGAGTGGATCGCCCGGACGAGCCGGGCGATGACAGCGGCACGAGAATGCTGCGAGACAACAGTGTTCCACTGACCCGACAGCTCCCAGCCAGTGTTCGCTAGCGTGCGCTACAGCCATCTCTTGCGGCGCTTGAAGCTCTTCAGGTTCTTGAAGCTCTTGCGCTCCTCGCCGCCGCCCTGGCCGAGGTAGAATTCCTTCACGTCCTCGTTGGTCGCGAGCATTTCGGCGCTGCCATCGAGGACGATCTTGCCCTGCTCCATGATGTAGCCGTAGTCGGCCACCGAGAGCGCCACGCGGGCGTTCTGCTCCACCAGCAGAATGGTGACCCCGAGGTCCTGGTTGAGCTTCTTGATGATGGAGAACACCTCCTTCACCAGAAGCGGCGACAGGCCCATGGAGGGCTCGTCCATGAGGATGAGCTTCGGGCGGGACATGATGGCGCGGCCGATGGCCAGCATCTGCTGCTCGCCGCCGGAGAGATAGCCGGCAAGGCCGGTGCGCTCCCTGAGGCGGGGGAAATAGTCGTAGACGCGCTCGATGTCGCTCTTCACCTCGTTGTCGCGCCGGGTGTAGGCGCCGAGGCGGAGGTTTTCGAGGCAGGTCATGTCGGCGATGATGCGGCGCCCCTCCATCACCTGGAAGATGCCGCGGCGGACGATCCGGTCCGGCTCGATGCCGTTGATGCGCTCGCCCATGAAGGTGACGTCGCCGCGGGTGATCTCGCCGTCCTCGGTCTTGAGCAGGCCGGAGATCGCCTTCAGCGTGGTGGACTTGCCGGCGCCGTTGGAGCCCAGCAAGGCGACGATCTGGCCCTTCGGAACCTTCAGCGACAGGCCGCGCAGGACGAGGATGACGTCGTTGTACACCACCTCGATATTGTCCACCGACAGCAGCGGCGGCGCGGTCTCGGCGGCGGGTTCGAACTTCAGTGCGGCCTCGGCCATGGCGGTCTCCGGTTTCTTGCCAGACCGTCATCCCCCGGCTTGTCCGGGGGATCCACCTCTGTGGCAGGGCCGTCCCCGAAGGACGATCACCGCTGCGGCGGATGAGTGGATGCCCCGGACAAGCCGGGGCATGACGTCGATCAAACGGGAGGCAGGCGAACCTGCCTCCGTGACCTCACCAGCCCTGCAGCTCGGTCTTGCGGGGCAGGTCGATGGTGGCGACCTTTTCCAGCTTGATGGTGCCCGACTTCACGAGATCCGAGACGGACGCATCGGTCGGGCCGCTCACCACCGAGCGGTAGAGGTCCACGCGGGTGGTGGGACGGTGGTCGCTGGTGGTCCAGGTGGAGGGATTGCACACGCCGTCCATGCCCTTCGGCACCCAGTCCTTCTTCTGGTACATGCCGTCGCGGATCTTCACGCCGGTCACGCCGCCGTTCTTGTCCGCCCACTCCATGGCCTCCTTCATGTAGAGCGCGGTGCACATGGCGGCGAGATAGTGCACCGGGCGGTAGGCCGCGCCCGAGGCATCCGACATCTTGGAAATTTCCTTGGCGGTGGCGAGGCCGGGCGCCGAGCCGCTCCAGGTCACCGCGGTGCGGACCGGGAAGACGACGCCGTTGGCCGCCTCGCCCGCCGCCTTCATGGCGTTCTCGTCCATGCCCCACACGTTGCCGAGGAACTGCACGTCCACGCCCGCGGTCTTGCACGCCTTCAGCACCGAGATGTTGGAGCCGGCGGTGTTGCCGAGATAGGCGTAGTTGGCGCCGGACTGCTTCAGCGTCAGGCACTGGGGCGTGTAGTCACCCGGGGTCAGGGCGAAGGTGATGGGATCGAGCACCTCGAAGCCCAGTTCCTTGGCGTATTCGGCCGCCGCTTCCTTGGGCGAGTTGGGATAGGGATGGTTGGCGCCCATGTGCACCCACTTGGGCTTGCCGGTCTTGCCCTTCTTCTTCCAGTCGTCGGCGGCCCACTGCACCATGGCGCGGGCGGCGTCCGAATAGGACGGGCCGTAGAAGAAGTTGAACGGGGCGGCGCGCTCGCTCTTGGCGTTCACCTTGCCCTTGGGATCGGTCAGGGACGCCGAGTAGGAGCCCGAATAATAGGGAATCTCCTCCTTGGTCACCATGCCCACGAGGGCCTCGGTGTCGGCGGTGCCCCAGCCCTGGATGGCGACCACCTTGTCGGAGCCCACCCACTTCTTGAAGGCGGCCAGAGCGCGCGGCACCTGGTAGCCATATTCGTTGAAGTCGGAATTGATCTTCTTGCCGTTGACGCCGCCGTTGGCGTTGATCCAGGCGATGGTGTCCTGGATGCCCTGTCCGTAGGGCTGTCCCACGTCGGAGGTGCCGCCGGAATAATCGGCGAGATGGCCGATGTTGATCGACTGCGCGAGCGCAGGCGTCGCGGCGGCGAGCGCCAGCGCCGAGACGAGGGAAAGGGTCAATCGCTTCATCTGTGGCTCCTTGGGTTGCCTCTTGCACCGGACGGTCTGCGCCGCCTCGGCTCGGGTTTCGTCGGGGACTGCAACGCGTCAGTAGGAGAAGGGGTAGAGCTTCCAATAGGCCTTGATAAGGCGCCAGCGGTGGGCGAGCCCGTCCGGCTCGAAGATCAGGAACAGGATGATGGTGGCGCCGATCAGCATCTCGCGCATGTAGGTGATGCCGTCCTTGAGGTGCAGCACCTGGTCGATGACGCTGCCCGACAGGGCGGAGGCGAGCCAGCCGGTGGCCTCCGGCAGCAGCACCATGAACACGGTGCCCATGAGCGTGCCCATGATGGAACCAAGCCCGCCGATGATGATCATGCCGAGGAACTGGATGGAGAACAGGATGTCGAGCCCCTCCACCGACATGAAGCCCACATAGTGCGCGTAGAGCGCCCCGCCGATGCCGGCATAGAAGGACGAGATGCCGAACGCCATGGTGCGGTACTTGGTGAGGTTCACGCCCATCATCTCGGCGGAGAGATAATGGTCGCGCACCGCAATCAGCGCCCGTCCGTCGCGCGAGCGCATGAGATTGGTCGCGCCCACGTAGCCGATGACCACGAAGAACAGCACCACGTAGAAATACTTGTCATCGCCGGACAGGTCGAAGCCGAACAGGGTGAAGGGCGCGGCCATGGCGCCGTGGGTGCCGCCGGTGAACCACTCGGCGCGCACGAAGAAGTCCTGCAGGATGAACTGGGCGGCGAGCGTCGCGATGGCGAGGTAGAGCCCTTTCACCCGCGCCGCCGGCAGGCCGAAGATGAGGCCCACCACCGTGGTCCACAGCCCGGCCAGCACGATGGCGAGCGGCACCGGCACGCCCTTGTCGGCGAGAAAGGCCGAGGCGAAGCCGCCGAAGCCGAAGAACACGGCATGGCCGATGGAGATCTGGCCGGAGAAGCCGACCAGGATGTTCAACCCCAAAGCGGCGATGCCGAGATAGCCGATCTGGATCATCAGGGAGAGCGCGTAGCGCGAGGCGAACAGCGGCGCGCAGCACAGGGCCACGATGGCGAGGATGACGAAGATCAGCGTCAGCCGCGTCTGGAAGATGGTCTGGTCGGCCCGGTAGCTGGTGCGGTAGTCGCCGCACGGCCGCATGGTGGTGAGCGCCATGGCCTCAGACCCTCTCGATGTCGCGGGTGCCGAACAGCCCGTAGGGCTTGATCATCAGGATGATGATCAGGGCGTAGAAGGGGATGATCTCGTAGAGATTGCCCCACTTCAGATACTGGCTGTCCACGTACTGGCCGAGGTTTTCAAGAAGCCCAACGATCAGGCCGCCCACCACCGCGCCGAACACGCTGTCGAGGCCGCCGAGGATCACCGCCGGGAACACCTTGATGCCGAAGTAGGAGAGGGCCGACGACACGCCGTTGACGATGCCCACCACAACGCCCGCCACCGCCGAGACCGCCGCCGAGATGCCCCAGGACAGGGCGAACACCTGGCGCACCGAGATGCCGAGCGACTGCGCCACCTGCTGGGAGAAGGCGGTCGCCCGCATGGCGAGGCCGAGGCGCGAATACTTAAAGAACCAGGCGAAGCCGGCCATGATCGCGAGGCTGACGGCGGTGGACATGAGATAGGCCGTCTGTACCTGCAGACCCAGGATGTTCACCTGCGCCACCGGGAAGATGGGCGGGAACGGCTGGGCAAAAGTGCCGAACATCCACTTCATCAGCGCCTGGAAGAAGATGGAGAGGCCGATCGTCACCATGATGACGGAGATGATGGGCTCGCCAATGAGTGGCCGCAGCACCACCATCTGCACGGCGATGCCGAACACCATCATGAAGCAGACCGCGATGAGGAAGCCCCAGAAGAAAGGGATGTTCCACGCCGTGAGCAGCCACCAGCAGGTCCAGGCGCCGATGAGCAGGAACTCGCCCTGGGCGAAGTTCACCACCTGCGAGGCCTTGTAGATGAGCACGAAGCACATGCCGACCACGCCATAGAGCGTGCCGATGATGAGCCCGTTGATGATGAGTTGAAGCAGGAGCTGGGATTGCATCAGAGGCTCCCCATGACGGGTGCAGGACGCCTCCCCTCTCCCCTTGCGGGGGAGGGGTCGGGGGTGAGGGGTGAGGCTGCCGGGAAGAGAACAGTCGGCGCACTTAGCGCCAACACCCCCTCACCCCATCCCTCTCCCGCGAGGGGAGAGGGGGCAGGCCGGCTGTCGTGCCGTCGAGCCATCACGCGGCCCTCCTTTTGCCGTCGTCCTTCACCGGCGGCGGGGCGCCGAGGTCGATGACGTCGATCTTGGTCTTGATGCGCTGGCGGGTGCCGTCCTGGAAGGTGATGGTGGTATCCACGTCGATCACCTTCTGGCCCTCGTACATGGCGTCGATGATCGTGCCGTAGCGCTCGTTGATGACGCCGCGGCGCACCTTGCGGGTGCGGGTCAGCTCGCCGTCGTCGGCGTCCAGTTCCTTGTAAAGCAGGAGGAAACGGCCGATGCGCTGCTTCTCCGCCAGCGTGCGGTTCACCGCCTCCACTTCCTTCCTCAGAAGCGCGATGACTTCGGGCTTGGCGGAAAGATCGGTATAGGTGGTGAAGGCGATGCGGTTCTTCTCCGCCCATTTCGAGACGATGGAGAAGCGGATGCAGATGAGCGCGGCGAGGCTGTCGCGCCCGTCGCCCAGCACCACGGCCTCGGCCACGTAGGGCGAGAACTTCAGCTTGTTCTCGATGTATTGCGGCGAGAAGCGATCGTTGTGCGAGGTCTTCGCCATGTCACGAATGCGGTCGATGACGACGAGATGGCCCTTCTTGTTGAAATAGCCGGCATCGCCCGTGCGCATCCAGCCCTCTTCGGCGAAGGACTTCTTGGTCTCTTCGTCGTTGCGGAAATAGCCGGTGAACATGTTGCCGTGGCGGGTGACCACCTCGCCGAGGCCGTTGGGATCGGGGTCGTCGATGCGGATTTCGACGCCCTCGAACGGCACGCCCACTGTATCGAAATCGACGTCCTTCTCCGTGTGCAGCGTATAGGCGCCGAGCAGCTCGGTCTGGCCGTAGAGCTGGCGCATGGGCACGCCCAGCGCGAGGAAGAAGCGGAAGGTGTCGGGTCCGAGCGCGGCGCCACCGGTGCAGGCGGATTTCAGGTGCGAGAAGCCGAGGCGGTCGCGCAACGCGCGGAACAGGATGAAGTCGGCGAGCGGGGAGCGGCGGCCCTCGTCCAGCGCCTTGAGGCCGAGCTTCATGCCAAGGTCGAACATGGCCCGCTTCAAAGCGGAGGAATCCATCATGCGCGAGCGTACGTCGGCAGCGATCTGCTCCCACACGCGGGGGGCGAACAGCACGAAGGAGGGGCCGATCTCCCGCATGTCGGCCATCAGGGTTTCCTGCTCCTCCACGAAGTTTACCTTCATGCGGGAGATGAGCGCCTGACCGAAGGCGTAGATCTGCTCCATGATCCACGGCATCTGCAGAACACTGACGTATTCGTCCGTGGCGAGCCTTGGGTCCATCTCAAGATAGGCGCGGCAGTGCCTCAGCAGCGCGCCGCCCGTGAGCATGGCGAGCTTGGGGTGGGAGGTGGTGCCCGACGTGGTGCAGAGGATGGCGACATCCTCGCCCTCGCCGGCGTCCACGAGGCGGTCATAGGCGCCGGGATCGCGGGCGGCCACTTCGGCACCCCGCGCCTCAAGCTCCTTCAGCGAGATCAGGCGCGGGTCGTCGTATTTCCGGATACCGCGCGGGTCGGAATAGACGATGTGCCGGACGGTGGGAATTTTCTCTTCCAGCGAGAGCAGCTTGTCGACCTGCTCCTCGTCCTCGGCGAAGATCACCGCAACGTCTGCATAGGTGACGAGATAGGCCACCTCGTCGGCGAGCGCGTCGCGATAGATGCCGAGGGAGAGGCCGCCCACCGCGTGGGCTGCGATCTCGCCCATCAGCCATTCCGGGCGATTGTCGCCGATGAGGCCGACCACGTCGCCACGGGCAACACCGAGCGTGCCGAGGCCCAGGGTCATGTCGCGCACGCGGGTCGCGACCTCGCCCCAGGTGTAGGAAATCCAGATGCCGAGGTCCTTCTCGCGCAGCCACGTCTCGTCGGCATGCGCCTTCGCGTGGAGCCGCAGCAGCTTCGGCAGGGTGTCGTGGACCGTAACGTCCGGATAGGCGGGAACGGGAGCCATGGTGCGCCTCAGCCTTGCCGCATCATGCGGACACGGCGGCGGGCGCCGCCTCTTCGATCTCAAGATCCTCCTCGCCGAGGTAGGCCTTGCGAACGTGCGGATCGGCCAGCACGGCGGAGGGCTCGCCTTCCACCAGCTTGCGACCGAAGTCGAGCACCATCACCCTGTGGGAAATGTCCATCACCACGCCCATGTCATGCTCGATCATGATGATCGTCATGCCCCATTCCTCGTTGAGATCGACGATGTAGCGGGCCATGTCCTCCTTCTCCTCGAGGTTCATGCCCGCCATGGGCTCGTCGAGAAGGATGAGCTTGGGCTCCAGCGCCACCGCGCGGGCAAGTTCCACGCGCTTGCGCAGGCCGTAGGAGAGGGTGCCGGCGGTGGCCTTGCGCACATGCTGGATGTCAAGGAAGTCGATAACTTCCTCCACCTTGCGACGATGCTCCAGCTCTTCCTTCTGCGCACCGCCGATCCAGTAGAGCGCGCCGGTGAAGAAGTTGTTCTTCAAGAGGTGGTGGCGGCCCACCATGATGTTGTCCAGAACGCTCATGTGGCTGAACAGCGCGAGATTCTGGAAGGTGCGGCCGATGCCGATCTCTGCCCGGCGGTTGGGCTTCAGTTTCGTCACGTCGGCGCCGTCGAAGACCACTCGCCCCTCGCTCGGCGTGTAGCGACCCGAGATGCAGTTCAGCATGGAGGTCTTGCCAGCGCCATTGGGGCCGATGATGGAGAACAGCTCGCTGGGACGCACATGGAAGCTGACGTCCGACAGCGCCTTCAGGCCGCCGAAACGCAGCGAGATATTCTGGACATCAAGCAGGGCAGACGCGCCCGTGGCAGCCCCGGCCGAAGCGGCAGGTTGCAACATGATCCCCTCCCTATCCCGCATTGCGGGTTGGCTTCTGCGAGCCGTATCTCATATTATGAGACGCTAATTGCATTCATTATCGAACGACCGTTTGAATCTTTCAAGAGCATCTTTCTGCAATGGAGAAAAATATTGCGATCTCGCCAAAAACGTCTCACATATTGAGATATGTCTTCTTCTTCGGATATGGATGCCGCCTCTCCCAGGGGCGCCCAAAGCCTTTCCCGTGCGGTGTCCGTGCTGCGCGTCGTGGCGGCGGCGCCGACGCAGGGCGCGCGCCTTGCCGATCTGGTGAAGGGCACCGGACTGTCCAAGGCGACGGCGCATCGCCTGGCGGCCGCGCTCGTCCACGAGGGCCTGCTCGCCTACGATCCGGCCAGCCGATACTACGGCCTCGGCCAGTTCCTGCTGGATGCCGGAAGTCGCGCGGGCGGGGGGGCGGCCGGCAGCGTGGCCGAAGCCGATCACGCCCCCGACCCGAGCCTGTACCAGCGGCCGGAATACGGCGGGGATGCGATTGCTCTCGCCCATCTGCTCTGCGACCGGCATCTGCCCGGCAAGCGCGCGCATCCGGCCATGATCCACGAAACCGTTTCGGGCCAGACATCGGAACTGAGCTTCGGCAAGCTGGCTGAGTATTCCGCGCGCTTTGCGCGCGTGCTGGCATCCGTGGGGGTCAGGAAAGGCGACTGCGTTGCGGTCATGCTGCCCAAGGGGGTCGAGCTGGTCATCGCCGCTCTGGCGATCTGGCGCGTCGGCGCGGTCTATATGCCGCTGTTTTCCACCTATGCCACGTCGGCCGTGAACTCCCGGCTGGAGTCGGGGGAGGTGAAGGCCATCGTTGCAACCCGCACACTCGTCGATCGGGCTCGGAATTATATCGACTCGTCCACTCCGGTCTTTCTCATAGAAGGAGAGCAGATCAACCGCATTGACGGTATCGTCAAGCAGTTCTGGTCATCGATTTATTCAACAGAGCCGCTCGATGACGTCGCCATGTATGGTGAGAATGATCCATTCATAATGACATATTCGCCCAAATCGATAGCAGCAAAATTGGGCCTGATGATACCGGTGAGGGCGCTGGCTGAATTCGAGCAATGCATGCGCGTCGGGCTCGATGTCCGGGACGAGGACGTCTACTGGAACATGGCGGACCAGGGGTGGGAGTACGGGATTTTCTACGGTCTTGTCGGGCCGCTGCTGATCGGCTGCTCGATCCTGTTCTGCGATGGTCCCTATGACGTGTCGCAGGGCTATCGCGTCCTGTCCAAGTTCCGTGTGACCAACCTCACGGCGGCCCCGTCCCAGATCAAGGCGTGGCGGCGCAGGGACCTCACCCGGGCGCCGAACCGGCTCGCGCTCCGGCTGGTTTCGGTCTGCGGGGAGCCGCTGCCGTCCGATCTCGTTTCGTGGGTCACGCGGAAGCTGGAAGTGCCCCTCGTGAACCAGTACGGGCAGCGGGAAACGGGGATGATCATGGGCATGCGGCATGATCCGCACAATCCGCGCGCCCTCGGCCATGCCTCGGTCGGCCGGATCGCGCCGGGATTTTCCCTCGTGGTGCTCGACCCGGACGGCGCCGTGCTCGGCGCGGGGGCCGAGGGCACGCTGGCGATCGATATCCGACGGTCGCCCTTGTTCTGGTTCCGCGGCTACAGGAAGGACGATCCGGGAACTAAGGCGCGGTTCAGGTTCGGCGACGATTATTTCATCCTCGGAGATACCGGCCATATCGATGCGGACGGCTGCGTGCACTACAGCGGGCGCGCGTCCCACGCGATCTCCATGCAGGGATGATGGCAGGGATGATGGCAGCGGTGAAAGATGTCCGGGCCGTTCGCCGGGCGGGATAAAAAATCGAACGTTCTTTTCAATCTGGCCAAGCGCCGGCTCTTGTCGCAAGATATCGTTCCATCTGGTGGCCGGGAAGCTGGTCCGCCATCGCGGTTTCCGTCCGGACCGGGTTTCGACGTCAGCTCCTGCGCCGATTGAGCCGAGGCCGGACCTTGAGCGTTCAAAGGCAATGGCGCGCACCATCGGTTCCAACGGCGCCCGTACCGCACAAGCCATTCGGCAGGCGGGCGTCCAGCTCATCTATCGGCACGGCTACGAGGCCATGAGCCTCAGGCAGCTGGCGGCTGAGGTTGGCCTGCAGTCCGGCTCGCTCTACAAATATTTCGACAACAAGCAGTCCCTGCTGTTCGATATCGTCCGCGACCATATGGAGGATCTGCTCGGCAAGGCCGAGGCGGATCTCGCTGGAGTCGAGGATCCGCTGGCCCGCCTCAAGGTCTTCTGCGCCTTCCATCTGCGCTATCACATGACGCGGCTCGCCCACGTCTTCATTGCCAACATGGAGATCCGCAGCCTCGACGAGGCCCACCGCGCGGTCGTGGTCGGCCTGCGCCGGCGCTATGAGGGGCTGCTGGAGGGCATCCTGCGCCAGGGGGCGGAACTCGGCGTCTTCGAGGTGCGCGAGCCCAAGGTCGCGACCTACGCCATCATCTCCATGCTCACCGGCATCTGCATGTGGTACCTGCCGGGCGGGCGGCTGAGCCAGGACGAGATCGTCGACGCCTACACCGCCCTCGTCATCGGCGGTGTCACGGGCGGGACGCCGCTTGCCGAATCCCTTTCTGCGCCTCTCGCTCCCGTCGCTGCTCCCGCGGATCTTCCGGCGCGCGGGAAGCCGGTGCGCAAGGCCGCAAGGGCCTGATAGAACGCCTGATCCGGCGCCGTCCGACGACATCGCGAAAGCCCTTGCACCGGCATTAAAAAAACGTACGATCGTTTCCAAGCCGGCAACGACCGGCGCCGAGGATGACGCCCGAGCCGCCGTGCGCCCGTTTGCGCCGGCCTTGGCGCGTCTTTCCCAGGCTGCCCCGCTGCCGGTTCGCGAGAGCCGGGCTCCTGCAAGGATCGTCGATCCGTGCGGAGGCTGCTTCTCTTGAGGCGAGAGGGCGTGAGGCCTTGCCGGATTGTCGATCCGGCGGTAGCGCGCCCGAACATTTGGGGCGAGATCGCTCATGGCCATCATCGAGGATGCGGTCGACCGCCGCTCCGACGCATTCCGCCGCAATCGCGAGGCGCTGGAAGCCTCGGTTGCGGAGCTTCGGTCCGTCGTGGAGAAGGTGGCGGAAGGCGGCGGGACCGTCGCCCGCGAGCGGCACCTGAAGCGCGGCAAGCTGCTGCCGCGGGACCGCATCCGCACCCTGCTCGACACCGGCTCGCCCTTCCTGGAATTCAGCCAGCTCGCCGGCTACGGCATGTATGACGACGAGGTGCCCGCCGCCGGCATCATCACCGGCATCGGCCGCGTCTCGGGCCGCGAATGCGTCATCGTCGCCAACGACGCGACGGTGAAGGGCGGCACCTATTTCCCCATGACGGTGAAGAAGCATCTGCGCGCCCAGCGCGTGGCGCAGGAAAACCACCTGCCGTGCATCTATCTCGTCGATTCCGGCGGCGCCAATTTGCCGAACCAGGACGAGGTCTTCCCCGACCGCGAGCATTTCGGCCGCATCTTCTTCAACCAGGCCAACATGTCCGCTGCCGGCATCCCGCAGATTGCGGTGGTGATGGGCTCGTGCACCGCCGGCGGCGCCTATGTGCCGGCCATGGCGGACCAGTCCATCATGGTGAAGAACCAGGCCACCATCTTCCTCGGCGGCCCGCCTTTGGTGAAGGCGGCCACCGGCGAGGTCGTCACGGCAGAGGAGCTGGGCGGCGCGGACGTCCACACCCGCACCTCCGGCGTCGCCGATCACATGGCGGAGAACGACGCCCATGCCCTGGGCATCGCCCGCTCCATCGTGGCCGATCTCAACACCACCAAGGCCCATTCCCTCGACATCCGCGAGCCGCGCCCGCCGCTCTTCGATGCGAAGGAGATCTATGGCATCGTCTCGGCCGACCCGAAGCAGCCGTTCGACGTGAGGCAGATCATCGCCCGCATCGTGGACGGCTCCGAGTTCGACGAGTTCAAGCCGCTCTATGGCCCCACGCTGGTGACGGGCTTCGCCCGCATCTTCGGCTATCCGGTGGGCATCATCGCCAACAACGGCATCCTGTTCTCCGAGAGCGCGCTGAAGGGCGCGCATTTCGTGGAATTGTGCTGCCAGCGCAATATTCCCCTCGTCTTCCTGCAGAACATCACCGGCTTCATGGTGGGGCGGAAGTATGAGAGCGGCGGCATCGCCAAGGACGGGGCGAAGTTCGTCACGGCCGTGTCCTGCGCGAGCGTGCCGAAGTTCACGGTGGTGATCGGCAATTCCTTCGGCGCGGGAAACTACGGCATGTGCGGCCGCGCCTTCGATCCGCGCTTCCTGTGGATGTGGCCCAATGCGCGCATCTCGGTGATGGGTGGCGAGCAGGCGGCGGGCGTGCTGGCGCAGGTGAAGCGCGACGGCATCGAGGGGCGCGGCGGGAGCTGGCCGACGGAGGAGGAGGAAGCCTTCAAGGCCCCCATCCGCCATCAGTACGAGGTGCAGGGCCATCCCTATTATTCCTCGGCCCGGCTGTGGGACGACGGCGTCATCGACCCCGCCGACACCCGCATGGTGCTGGCCCTCGCTTTGTCCGCCGCCCTCAACGCCCCCGAGCAGGAGACACGCTTCGGCGTGTTCCGCATGTGATGGGGCGGGTCGCAATTATCGGGCTGCTCCCCTCTCCCCTTGCGGGAGAGGGTGGATCGCGGCTCAGCCGCGAGACGGGTGAGGGGTATGGCTCGGCCAGAGTCGTTCCCGGTGGCGACAGCCCCCTCACCCCCGTCCCCTCTCCCGCGAGGGGAGAGGGGCGTGGCGATATCCTGCGTGAAAGGCGGATGGCATGAGCCTGAGCACCGGCCTCACCCGCACCACCGAGGATGGCGTCGCCGTCCTCACCCTCGACCGGCCCGAAGTGCGCAACGCCTTCGACGATGCGCTTATTGCCGCGCTGACGGACGCATACGAGGCGGCCATCGCAGACCCTGCCGCCGTCGCCATCCTGCTGCGCGCCAATGGCCCGGTGTTCTGCTCCGGCGGCGATCTCAACTGGATGCGCCGCATGGCCGGCTATTCGCGGGAGGAGAACCTCGCGGACGCGGAGCGGCTGGGCGCGCTCATGCGCACCATCGACCGCTCGCCCAAGCCCACCCTCGTGCGCATCCACGGCTCGGCCTTCGCTGGAGCCACCGGGTTGATCGCGGCCAGCGACATCGCGGTGGCGGTGCCGGAGGCGGAATTCGCCGTCACCGAGGTGCGCATCGGCCTGATCCCGGCGGTCATCAGCCCCTATCTGGTGCGGGCCATGGGGGCACGACAGGCACGGCGCTATTTCCTCACCGCCGAACGCTTCTCCGCCGCCACCGCGCTGGAACTGGGCCTCGTCCATGAGGTGGTGCCGGCGGACGATCTGGACGCCGCCATCGCCCGTCACCTCAAGGCGCTGAAGGCGGCGAGCCCCGCCGCGCTCGCCGCCACCAAGGCCCTCGTCGCCGCCGTGGACCGGCCGCTCGACGACGCCGTCATCTCCGACACTGCCCGCCGCATCGCCGACCAGCGCGCCAGCGCCGACGGCCGCGAGGGTGTCACCGCCTTCCTCGAAAAGAGAAAACCCAATTGGGGGGCCGCATGATCCGTCCCATCCGCACCTTGCTCGTCGCCAATCGCGGCGAGATCGCCGTGCGCGTGATGCGCACTGCCAAGGCGCTCGGCCTGCGCACCGTCGCGGTCTATTCGGAGGCCGACGCCAACGCGCTGCACGTGGCGGTGGCGGACGAGGCCTACCCCATCGGCCCGGCGCCAGCGCGCGAGAGCTATCTGCGCATCGATGCCATTCTCGATGCGGCGAAGAAGAGCGGGGCGGATGCGATCCATCCCGGCTACGGCTTCCTCTCGGAAAACGCCGCCTTCGCGGATGCCTGCGAACAGGCCGGCATCGTCTTCGTCGGCCCACCGGCCTCGGCCATCCGCGCCATGGGCTCCAAGAGCGCGGCCAAGGCGCTGATGGAGAAGGCGGGCGTGCCGCTTGTGCCCGGCTATCACGGCGAGGACCAGGACGCAGCGCTGCTCGCCCGCGAGGCGGAGCGCATCGGCTTCCCGGTGCTCATCAAGGCCTCGGCGGGCGGCGGCGGCAAGGGCATGAAGGTGGTGCGCGCGGCGGACGAGTTTCCAGAGGCCCTCGCTTCCGCCCAGCGCGAGGCGAAGAGCGCGTTCGGCGACGACAAGGTGCTGGTGGAGAAATATCTCACTACCCCCCGTCACATCGAGGTGCAGGTCTTCGCCGACAGCCACGGCAATTGCGTCTATCTCCACGAGCGCGACTGCTCCATCCAGCGCCGCCATCAGAAGGTGGTGGAGGAGGCCCCCGCCCCCGGCATGACGCCGGAGCGTCGCGCGGCCATGGGCAAGGCGGCGGTGGATGCCGCCAAGGCCGTGGGCTATCGCGGCGCCGGCACCGTGGAGTTCATCGCCGAGGGCGAGCATTTCTACTTCATGGAGATGAACACCCGCCTCCAGGTGGAGCATCCGGTGACGGAGGCCATCACCGGGCAGGACCTTGTGCAATGGCAGCTCCGCGTCGCGCAGGGCGAGACCCTGCCGCTGACGCAGGAGGAGATCCCGCTTGAGGGTCACGCCATCGAGGTGCGGCTCTATGCGGAAGACCCGGAGCGGGACTTCCTGCCCCAGGTCGGCCGGCTGGACCATCTTCAGCTGCCGTCCCACCTCGACCACACGCGGGTGGATACCGGCGTGCGGGCGGGCGATACGGTCTCCATCCATTATGACCCGATGATCGCCAAGATCATCGTCTCCGGCGCTGACCGCCTCGAGGCAGTGCGGCGGCTGGAGGCGGCGCTGGCCGCCACCGAGGTCGTCGGGCTCGCCACCAACCGGGTTTTCCTCAAAGCCATCGCCGCCCATCCGGCCTTCGCGGCGGCGGAGCTGGACACCAATTTCATCGCCCGCCATCAGGACGTGCTGCTCCCCGGCCCGGCACCGGTGGACGACACCGTGCTGGCCCTCGCCGCCCTCTTCATTCTCAAGGAGGAGGCGCGCCAGTCCGCCGAGACGGTGGATGCCGCCGATCCCTGGTCGCCCTGGGGCCTCGCGCCCGGCTGGCGGCTCAACCGCGACGCCCATGTGGACCTGACCTTTGCGGACAGGGAACGCCGCATCGACATCCGCGCCCATTTCCGCCCCCACGGCTTTGTCCTCGCTTTGCCGGGCGGCGACGTGGCGGTGGAGGGCGATGCGGAGGCGGATGGCAGCCTGCGCGTGCGGCTCGATGGCGTGGCGCTGTCGGCGCGAGTGATCCGCACCGGCAACCGCCTCACCGTGTTCGTGCGCGGCGGAGAATATGCGGTGGACTTCATCGACCCGCGCCTCGCCTCGCAGGCCGCCACCGGTACTGCCGGCCGGCTCGTCGCGCCCATGCCCGGCACCATCATCCGCATCGCGGTGGAGGAAGGGCAGGAGGTGACGAAGGGCGCCGCCCTCGTCGTTGTGGAAGCCATGAAGATGGAGCATACCGTCGCCGCGCCCCGCGACGGCAAGGTGAAGGCGCTGAAGTTCGCCGTGGGCGACCTCGTGGACGAGGGCGCCGAGCTGCTGGTTCTGGAGGACGCCTGATGGCCCGCCCCGCTTCCGTCCGCATCGTCGAGGTCGGCCCCCGCGACGGCCTGCAGAACGAGCCGGGCATCGTGCCGCTGGCCGCCAAGGTGGCGCTCATCGACGCCCTGGCCGACGCCGGGCTGAGGATGATCGAGGCCGGCTCGTTCGTCTCGCCCAAATGGGTGCCGCAGATGGCCGACACCGCCGAGGTGCTGGGCTCGATCGATCGCCGGCCCGGCGTGCGCTACACCGTTCTGGCGCCCAATCTGAAGGGGCTGGAGCTGGCGCTCGCCTGCGGCATCGAGGAGGTGGCGGTGTTCACCGCAGCCTCGGAGGCGTTCACGCAAAAGAATATCAACTGCACCATCGCCGAGAGCCTGGAGCGCTTCACCCCGCTCATCGATCTCGCCCGCGCGCGCGGCGTCGCGGTGCGCGGCTATGTGAGCTGCGCGCTGGGCTGCCCCTATCAGGGCGAAGTGCCGATGGCGAAGGTGGTGGAGGTGTCGGAAGCCCTCACCGCCATGGGCTGCTACGAGGTGTCGGTGAGCGACACCATCGGCGTCGGTACTCCGGACAAGGCGCAGGCGGTGACCGGCGCGGTGGCCGACCGCATCGGGCTGGAGCGCACCGCCATCCATTTCCACGACACCTACGGGCAGGCGCTGGCCAATGTGCTGGCCTGTCTCGACATCGGCGTGTCGTCCGTGGATTCGGCGGTGGCCGGGCTCGGCGGCTGTCCCTATGCCAAGGGGGCGTCGGGCAATCTCGCCACCGAGGATCTGGTCTACATGCTGAATGGCCTCGGCATCGAGACCGGCGTTGATCTCGATCGCCTCGCGGCGGCCGGGCGGGCCATCACCGCGGCGCTCGGCCGAGCGCCGGCTTCCAAGGTGGCGCAAGCGCTGGCTGCGACATGTGCGTGAGGCCGTGTGCGTTAGGCCCTGCTGAAGCGGGGCCGGTGGCGTTGGTTCCCCTTATCCCGTAACCTTAATGGCAGTTGAAGGGGCGGCTCCGTTGCCTTGGCCAGATGCAGCCCCTAACTGTCGAAGGTAAATCCGGCGCAGGGTCTGCCGGTCAGTCCGGGGTCGCGCTCATGTCTGCGTCGAGTGCCGCTTTGACCGTTTCAGGCCGCACCGTGCGGCGGCTCGCGGTGATGTCCGCGCTCGCCGTTCTCGCCGCCCCCATCGCCGCGACCCCTGCGGCTGCGCAGGAGCTGACGCGCCTCTATGCGCCGAAGCCGCCCGCCGGATCTGCCTATGTCCGCGTGGTGGACCTTGCCGCCAGCGGCGCACCCATCGGCATCGGGACGGCGCCGGCCGCGCCCATCCCCGCCGGCGACACCGCCACCATCTACCGCATCGTGAAGGGCGGCGCGCCGCTTTCGGTCAGCCTTGCCGGCAAGCCGGCCGAAGGGAGCATCATGCCGGCGGCCGATGCCTTCTCCACCGTCATCGTGCCGGCCTCGGGGCCCGCAGTGGTCATCACCGATCCCACCGAGGGCCGTAACGATCTGAAGGCGCAGCTGCGCGTCTACAATCTGGTGCCCGGCTGCGCCGCGAGCGTGACGGTGGCGGACGGCGGCCCCGTCGTGTTCGAGGGCGTCGCCACCAACGACACCCGCCAGCGCGCCATCAACCCCATCGAGGCGGTGCTGGCCGCCACCTGCGGCGCCGCGGTGTCGCAGCCGCTGAAGCTGCCGCCGCTCAAGGCCGGCGACCACTACAGCCTGTTCCTGCTGCCCGGCGCGAACGGGCCGAAGCTCGCCGGCCAGCGCGACGAGACCGAGCCCTATCGCGGTCCGGGCAACTGATCCGGCCCCATGGTCTTCGCCTCCGACAGCTTCCTGTTCCTGTTCCTGCCGGTCTTCCTCATCGTCTATGCGCTGACGCCGGGCCTCGCGCGCAACGTCGTCATTCTCGCCTTTTCCTGGCTGTTCTATGCCTGGTGGCGCGCGGACTTCCTCCCCCTCATCGTCTCCATCGCCATCTGGTCGTGGGCGACGGGCCTGTGGATCTCCCGCGCGGAGGGAAGGGCCCGGGGATGGGCGCTGTTCATCGGCATCGTCTGGCCGCTCGCGTCCCTCGTCTGGTTCAAGTACGCCAACATGCTGGTGCATTCGGCCGAGGTGCTCACCGCCTCGGTCTGGGGCTGGCCGGACGTGCTTTTGCCCATCGGGCTTTCGTTCTTTGTCTTCGGGGCCATCTCCTATTCCACGGACGTGTTCCGGGGGACGGTGAAGGCCGAGCCCTCGTTCGTGAACTATGCCACCTACCAGTCCATGTTCGGCCACCTCGTGGCCGGCCCGGTGGTGCGCTACGAATGGGTGGCGCAGCGCCTGAAGGAGCGCACCTTCCACCGGGCCGAGTTCATGTTCGGCGTCGAGCGCTTCATGCTCGGCTTCGCCCAGAAGGTGCTGATCGCCGATACGCTCGCCCCCATGGTGGATGCGGGCTATGCCATCGCCCATCCCACCACGATGGACGTGCTGCTGGCCGTCACCGGCTACACGCTCCAGCTCTATTTCGATTTCTCCGGCTACAGCGCCATGGCCATCGGCCTCGGCCTCATGGTGGGCCTTAAGTTCCCGGAGAATTTCGACAATCCCTATCTCTCCACCTCGCTGGCGGAGTTCTGGCGGCGCTGGCACATCTCGCTGTCGAGCTGGCTGCGGGACTATCTCTATATCCCGCTCGGCGGCAATCGCGGGTCCACGGGCCGCGTGTCCGCGAACCTCCTCATCACCATGGGGCTCGGGGGCCTGTGGCATGGGGCCAGCTGGACCTTTCTCATCTGGGGCCTGTGGCACGGCTTCGGTCTCATGGTGGGTCGCGTGTGGAAGAATCTCGGCCTGCCGGGGACCGGCGCATGGCTCGGCCACGTCCTCACGCTCGCCTTCGTCATGGTCGGCTGGGCATTGTTCCGGGCGCAGAGCTGGGCCGAGGCGGGGGTGATCTTCTCCGGACTCACCGGGAGCAACGGCGTCGCGCTGAGCCCGTCCATGGGCGCGGCCATCCGCCCGGTGGAGATCGCGACGCTCGTACTCGGCATCGGCCTGATCTACCTGCCGAAGCTTCTACGCATCGATCCGTCCGCGCCCAATCCCGGCCACTGGCTCAGGGCCTGGGCGGCGCTGCCGCTGTTCCTGTTCGCCGTGCTGGTGCTGCAGGGGCGCATGGTGGTGCCCTTCCTCTATTTCCAGTTCTGAGGGGGGACGATGCCGCATCTCGCCCGCGCCCTCGCGACCCTCGCCTTCCTGGCGTTGATGCTGACCGGCCTCGGCTTCGTCGCCGTGCATCTCAGGGGTGAGGAGGCGCGCACCGCGCTCGCGGCAGCGGCGACCCGCGAGAATGTGCTGGATGGCCGCTTCACCGCCGTGCTCGACAAGCAGATCACCGCCGGCTTGCCCCAGCTGACAGGGCTTGAGGATGTGGTCTCCGGCCTCGCCTACAAGGTGCTGGGGGATGCCGGCGATCTCGTGCGCGCCGGCTGCCCCGGCTGGCTGTTCTACCGCGAGGAGCTGATCGAGACGCGGGGCGCACGAGCCAATTTCGAAACCCGGCTGAAGATCGCGGCGAAGATCCGGGATGCGTTCGCGGCGCGAAACCTCGCTTTGGTGGTGCTCCCCGTTCCGGACAAGGCGTTGCTGGCGGCGGAGCATCTGTGCGGCGCCTCCGTCTCCGGCGAGGCGCGCTGGCGGTCGCAGGCGTGGTGGTCGCAGAGCGGTGCGCTCGGGCTCGATCAGGTGGAGATCGCGCCCGGCTTTCCCGGTGCCGACGGCTTCCTGCGCACGGACACCCATTGGAACGTTGCCGGCGCCAAGCTCGCCGCCGGCCGGGTGGCGGAGGCGGTGCGCCGGCGCATCGGTCCGGGCACGCAGAAGATCACCCTTTCGCAAAGCCCACCCAAGGCGCGCGTGGGCGACCTCATGCGTCTCGCGGGGCTGGAGCGCACGTACAGCTGGTCCGGCCCGCAGCCGGACGAGGAGCCGGAAGTGTCAGCCGCCATCGCCCGCACCGGCGGGCTTCTCGATGACGTGCCGGGACCGCAGGTGGTGCTCGCCGGCTCCTCCTTCTCCCGAAATTCCGGCTTCCTCGAATATCTTCAGGCCGCGTCCGGCACCGAGGTCGCGCAGAGGAGCCGCGACGGCTCCGGCTTTGCCGGCCAGCTTCTCGAACTTCTGATGGACGAGCCGCAGATTCTGGCTGAAACCCGCCTCGTGGTGTGGGAATTCCCCATGCGAGCCCTCACCCGGCCGCTGACGGATGTCGAGCGCCGCTTTCTGGGAGATGCGAAATGATGAAGGTCGCCGGCGCTGGACGCGCATTCACCCGCCGCGGCTTCCTGGCGACGAGCATGCTGGGCGGCCTGCTGGCGGCGGGCATCGCCGGCCTGTCCACCCCAGCGGCGGCGCAGAACAGCGGCATCATTTCCGGCAAGGACGGCTGGCTGTTTCCGGGCTGGGAGAGCATCTCCGTCCTCGACCGCTCGGGCATTACCGCCAACGTCATGCTGATGCAGGAGACGAAGGCGGCGCTTGCCGCACGCAACGTGACGCTGATGGTCATGGTGGTTCCCATGAAGGCGCCCTTCTACAGGGAGAAGCTGCCGGACGGGACGACGCTCTCGGCCGACGTCGCCGGCCAGTATGACTTCATCCTCGACCAGCTGAGGAAGGCTGGCATCGACACGGTGGACCTGCGCCCGGCGATGAAATCGGTGCAGACCGGCAAGCAGACCAGCTTCTACCGCGCCGACTACCATTGGACCGCCTGGGCATCCGAGGCGGCGGCGGACGCGGTGGCGCAGGCCATCAAGGCGAAGGTGGGCAAGCTCGCCGGCAGCCCGCCCGGCGACAAGCTCGGCGAATGGGTCACGCAGCGCCATCTCGGCGATCTTGCCCAGCGCTTTCTCACGCCGGACCAGCAGAAGCAGATTGGACCGGACCTCTACACCGTCCGCACGCCGGCGCCGGCCAAGGCCTCGCTGGTGGATTCCGCGCCAGCGCCGGTCCACATCATCGGCAACAGCTTCGTGCAGCCCTATCTCGGGTTTCCGCAGAAGCTCTCCAACGCCCTCGACCGGCCGGTGTCGCTGACCTGGAATCCGGGGAATGTCGGCCCCTGGGCGACCTTCCTGCAATATGTGGGATCTCCGGACTTCGCGAAGAGCCCGCCGCAGGTGCTGCTCTGGCAGTTCAACGAGGGGCCGTTCCACAGCGGCCCGCAGGCGACCGACCAATGGGACGTCCCCTCCATCATGCCCCCCCAGACCTGGCGGGAGCGGATGCTGGCGGCGATCCGCAGATAGGGTTCGGTTAATAAACCCTGCAGAAGTGTTAACGGCGCCCGGAGGCAATCTTCTCGGGCGCCGTTTTTGTTTACGATCGGGTAACGTCTGGGGCGGCGAAGTAAAAAATTCGTTTACGCGGGCGAATATTATCGGGTCTCGTTAAGGTTAACTGTGGTTTAAGTAGTCGGTGCCATGGTGAGGCCATGAGCACCGCGATTCATTTCCGCACCTGCCTTGCCCCCACCCTCGACCGGGATCGGAAGAGGCTTTCGCGCGGCATCGCGCTCAGCCTCGTGCTGGCGAGCTCGGCCGCCGCGCTGACGCTCGCGGCGACCCCCGCCGGGGCCCAGACCCAGCCAGCGCCGCAGGCGCAGCAACCGCCGCAGGCCCAGCCGGCGCCCCAGGCCACGCGAACGCCGGAGCTGACGGGGGCGGCTTGGGTGGCGGCTGATCGCGCCTATGCCGCGCAGCGGGACAAAAGATACGCGGATGTCGTGACCTATGCCCGCGAGGCGCTGAAGCTGCGCCCCGACGTGGCGCGGCTCTGGCTCTTGCTGATGGATGCGCTGGACGCCCAAGGCAAGACTGCCGAGGCGGTGGTGGTGGGCAACGAGGCGATCGCCGCCGGCATCACCGATCAGGCGCTCACGGCCCGTGTCCGCTCTCAGAGCCGCGTGCTGGCGCAGGAACCGTCCGTCGCCGCCAACAAGGCGCTGGAGGCCCAGAACCCGAAGGCCGCCATCGAGCAGGCGCGCAAGGCCATCGCGCTGGTGCCGGACGATCTCAGCTATCGCGTGCTCCTCATCTACACGCTGCTGGCCGATGGCCAGCTGGACGCGGCCGACAAGGCGGCGAGCGAAGCCATCCAGGTCGATCCCCAGTCTTTCCTGCCGCGCACCCTGCGCGGCTATGTCCGCATGCGCCTCGGCAAGGTGGCGGAGGCAGAACAGGATTTCGACGCCGCCCTGAAGGATGAGGTGCTCTCCGGGCCGACCGCCCGCGACGCGCGCGTGGTGATGGCCGACGCCGCCATTGCCGCGAACCACCCCCAGCGGGCGCTCAAGCTTCTGGAATCGGTCGAGCCCGATGCGGCGGTCCAGGCGCGGCTGCGGGTCGCCCGCGCGCAGGAGCGCAACCCGAAGACTGTTCCCGCCAATGCGGCCCAGACCCTGCCGGTGCCGTTCCAGAAGTGCATCGACACGCCCTATGGCCCCTCCTGCAGCCTCATCCCCGCCACCACGCCGCCCGGCGGGGGCGTGAGCGACACGCCCGGCTACGACGCCGCGCTCGAAGCCTTCGGTGCCTATCGCGAGGGCAACGACAATCTGTCCGAGGCCCGCATCCGTGAGGCGCTGAAGGAAAACCCCGGCAATGCCCAGTGGCGCCGGCTGCTGATCGATTCGCTCGACCGCTCGAAGAAGTACAAGGAGCTGGATGTCGTCCTGCGCGAGGCCATCAGCCAAGGCGACAACGATCCGGCCCTGATCGCGCTCCGCGCGGCCAACGACAAGCGCCTCGCCGAGCCCATGGCCGTGCAGGCCATCAAGGACATCGGCCGCGGCAAGGCCGCGAGCGCCGTCACCTCCGCCCGGCAGGCGGTGGAGCGGGCGCCCGACGCCCTCATCTTCCGCATCGTGCTCATCAATGCGCTGATGGCGGCGAACCAGTTCAAGGACGCCGAGACGGCCGCCACCGGCGCGGTCGCGGACAATCCCAACGAGCCGCTGCCGCACATCCTGCGCGCCTGGCTGCTGCAGAAGACCGGCCAGCGCGAGGAAGCGGCGCGGGAATTCGACACCGTTCTCAACAGCAACCTCCTCACCGACCTGGAGGAGCTGAACTACCGGCTGATCGCGGCGAACGCGGCCATGGCGGACGGCAAGCCCGAGGAGGCGCTGAAGGCGCTCGAACCCCTCGACGCGGCCAAGAACAAGGAGGTCGGCGTCCTGCGCAAGCAGGCGGAGGCCCAGGCGAAGGCGCCGAACGCCGCCAAGCCCGCGCTTCAGCAGCCGGCCGTGCTGTGCCAGCCGACGAGCTATGGCGTCATCTGCTCGGTGTTCGCCAATCCGCAGATGCAGGCGCCGGGCGTGGCCGGGCTCAATCCGGGTGCGCCGGGCTATGCGGCGGCCACCGCCGCCTATGCCGCATTCGCCCGAAAGGACTACGGGACCGCCATCACCGAGGCGCGCCGCGCGGTGGATGCCGACCCCGGAAATCGCAATTACCAGACGCTGCTGCTCAACGCCTTGTCCTCCGCCGGCCGCTACGGCGAGGCCGAGGCGGTCGCCAGCCGGCTGCTGGCGGCGAGCCCGCGCGATGCCACCCTGCTGGTGCAGCGGGCCAATCTGCGCCTGCAGGCGAAGGATTTCTCCGGCGCCGTCGCCGACTACAAGGCGGCGCTCGGCTCGCCCAACCTGCCGCCGGCCCAGGTGCGCATCGTGCGCCTTGGTCTCGCCGACGCCGCGCTCAACGCCAAGCAGCCGGAGGTCGCCATCTGGGCGCTCCAGCCCTACGCCAACGAGGACAGCTACGAGGTGCAGGCCCGCCTCGGCTTCGCCTCCCTCGCGCTCGAGGACAAGGAGGGCGCGCTCAATGCCTTCACCCGCGCGGCGGCGCGGGCGCGCACCCCGCAGGAGCGCATGGCGATGCTCACCGCCCGCGTCAGCGTGCTCACGCAGCTCGGCCGCAAGGACGAGGCGCGCGCGCTGTTCCAGCAGGCCTACAACAGCGGCGCCCTGCGCGGCATGAAGCCGGTGGACCTCGCGGTTCTGGCCAGCCAGGCGGGAGAGGACGAGCTTGCCTACGAATACTTCTCCGAAGCCAACAGCCGCTGGCGGCTGCGCGGCACCAATTTGATCAATGCCGCCTACAATGCGCGCCGCACCTATCACAACGCCGAGGCGGTCGATTACTTCAAGTCCGCCATCGACGAGGCGCGGGAGGGCAAGCTTCAGCTCGATCCGCAATATCTGTTCGGTCTGAGGCGCGAGGTCGCCGAGCTGACGCGCACCTGGGGCGCCTACGCCTCGGTGAGCTACGGCCCGGTGGGCGTGGCGCCCGGTTCGTTCCTGGTTCCGCAAACGTCCAACGGCGCCAACAACACGCTGGGCGCGGGCGGTGAAATCTACTGGCGCCCCCCCGGCATCGGCTATCGCGACGGTTCGATCTTCGAACTGTTCGTGCGCGGCTTCGGCACGCTCTATTCCGACGCCGGCGGGGCCACGGGCTTCGACACCATCCAGGGCTCGGTGGGTGCGCGCTGGAAGCCCTTCTCGACCGAGAACCTGGTGTTCGAGATTTCCTATCTCTTCCCGGTTGGCCAGTTCTCGCGCAACGACATGCTGCTGCGCACCGCCTATTCGAAGGCGGAGGGCACGGATCTTCGGGTCGACGTGGACAACTGGCGGGCCTGGCAGATCTATGCCGACTACAATTACTTCGTGAGCCAGCCGCAGACGATCGCCACCTTCGAGGGGCGCTATGGCCACGCCTTCCGGATGGACGCGATCTCCGACCATCTGGTGTTGTGGCCCTATCTCGCCATCGGCGGTGGCTACGACACCGGCTATGCGACGCCGTTCGCCATGGGCATCGGCCCGGGTCTCACCGCCCGCTACTGGTTCAATGAGGACGAATACACGGCGCCGCGCTCGTATCTCGACTTCACGCTCCAGTATCGCTTCAAGCTTGCGGGCGACGATCGCGCCCAGGGCATCTTCGCCGGCGCCTTCCTCTCCTACTGAGCCGGAAGACGCAGCAAGGGTGTTGGGAAACAAGGGCTTGCGCCACATCAAGGCGCAAGCTCCCGAGGGGCGGCATGATCGGGGCATGACCTGCCCCGATACGAACACCCTCCTCGCCCGCTACGGGCAGCCGGTGCCACGCTACACCAGCTACCCCACCGCCCCCCATTTCTCGCCCGAGGTCGATGCCGCGACCTACGCAGGCTGGCTGAAGGCGCTGCGGCCGGACGGAACGGTCTCGGTCTATATCCACGTGCCGTTCTGCGCCGAGCTGTGCCTGTATTGCGGCTGCCAGACCGCCGTTGCACGCAGCCGCACGCCGGTGAAGGCTTATGCCGACCGGCTCGTGGACGAGATCGGCCTCGTCGCCCGCCATCTTCCGGGGCGGATGACGCTTACCCATCTGCATTTCGGCGGCGGCACGCCCACCATGCTGGCGGACGAGGACTTTGCCGCGATTATGCTGGCGCTGCGGGATGTCTTCGCCTTCGCGGACGATGCCGAAATTGCCATCGAGATCGATCCGCGGGTGATGGATGCGGACAAGGTGGCGGTGCTCGCCCGGGAGGGCTTCAACCGCGCCAGCCTCGGCGTGCAGGATTTCGACCCGAAGGTGCAGGAGGCCATCGGCCGTCACCAGTCGCTGGAGGAGACGCAACAGGTCGCGGACGCGCTCCGGGCGGCCGGCATCGGCGCGCTGAACCTCGATCTCATGTATGGACTGCCGCATCAGGATCAGGCCTCCGTGCGCCGCACGGTGGAGGCGGCGCTGGCGCTCGATCCCGACCGCATCGCCGTGTTCGGCTATGCGCATGTGCCGTGGATGAAGAAGCATCAGGCCCTCATCCCCGAACAGGCCCTGCCCGGCGCGGCCGAGCGCCTCGCCCAGGCCGAGCTGGTCGCCGATATCCTGGCGGGGCACGGCTACCGGGCGGTGGGGCTCGACCATTTCGCCAAGGCGGACGACCCCATGGCGCGGCGCGCGGCCGACGGCTCGCTCAAGCGCAATTTCCAGGGCTACACCACGGATGACGCCCCGGTGCTGATCGGCTTCGGCGCCTCGGCCATCGGCGCACTGCCGCAGGGCTATGTACAGAATCTCGCCGCCACGCCCCAGTGGCACAAGGCGGTGGAGGGCGGCGCGCTGCCCATCGCGCGGGGCATCGCGGTGAGCGACGAGGACCGGCTGCGCCGCCATGTCATCGAGCGGCTCATGTGCGACCTCGCCGTCGATCTCGATGCCGCCTGCGGGAGCCTCGGCTTCCCGCCGGACACGTTCGCGGACGAGATGGCGGCGCTGGAGCCCCTGGTCGCCGACGGCCTGGCGGTGCGGCGTGGTGGCGTGGTGGAAGTGCCGGAGGCGGCGCGGCCGTTCACCCGGGTGGTGTGCGCCGTGTTCGATGCCCGCCTTTCCGCCAGCCGGGCGGCAGCGCCGGAGAAGAAGCGGCACGCGGCCGCAGTCTAGAGCACGCGCCGATCAGCGTGCAACGCGAGCTGATCGGATAACGCGTTCTCTATCCATAAGTGAGAGGGCGATTCACCGATCAAATTGATTCAATTTGATCGGATCGCGCTCGAGCTGCCGCATCCCCGGCTGCGATGTCAGCAGACCAGCGCTTCCGGAATCCGACCGACCTCACCTCTTGACGCAAAAGAAAAGGCCCGCCGGGGCCGGTGGGCCGGGAGCGGGCCAAGGGGGAACGCTGCTGATCGGAGAGGATGCAGCGTGCCGGGGGAAGAACTCAGGAGTTCAGGCGCTTCAGGGTCGCGCCATCGCGCAGCACCACCCGGCGCGAGGACGGCAGGGCGATGGCGGAAATCTCTTCCAGATGGGTCAGGGTCCGCGACACGGTCTCGATGGTGAGGCCGAGGAAATCGGCGATGTCCTGCCGCGACATGGGCAGCGTGACTTCGGTCCCGTTCGGACCCTGGCCGGCGCCGGCGCGCTCGGCCATGTCCAGGAGGAAGGTGGCGACCCGTTCCTGGGCGGTCTTGCGGCCCAGGACGAGAAGGTGATTCTGCGCGCGGCCAAGCTCGGCCGCGGTCAGCGCCCACAAGGCGTGGGCGAGCTCGGTATCGTCGGAGGCGCGGGAAAAGAGGATCGAGCGCTTCACCCGGACGATCTTGCATTCGCTCACCGCCTCGGCGGAGAAGCGGTGACGGCCGGTCATTTCCCAGCCGAACACGTCGCCGGGCAGGCAGAAAGTCTCGATCTGGCGCCGGCCGTCGCCGAGCAGCTTGCAGATGCGCACCGCGCCGGACAGGACGATGTAGAGGTTTTCGGCCGGCTGATCCTCGCCGAAAATCTCCGCGTTGCGGGCGTAGCTCGCAACCACTCCGAGGCGCGCGACCACTTCGGTGGGGGTTCGCGTGTTAGCCTCCTCGGTCCAGCGATGGGCGGGCCGTGCGGAAGACAGGGGCGCTGCGTAGGACTTGCTGTCATACGTCCGGGACTGGGCGTAGGGCTTGTGGGCGATCGCTGCTGCGGGGCTCGGCATCGGTTGACCCTTCCATCGGTGTTGGGAAAGGGATAACCGGCGGAACGCACGGGAAAAATTCGGATCGAACACTTAAGTCGGTCCCCTTAGGTACTATTACGTAGCGGCCGGAGGTCGCATAAACTGGCCCAAAGAAATCAAGTGGTGGGGGGGATGTGCCTTTGACGCGCGGGCGGAAGGAAATGCTTGGCGATGCCGCGCGCGGCGCCGGCGCCGGGCTCGTGGCGCTGCTGCTGTGCCGCGTCGCCGGGCTGCAACCGCTCGGCGGAAACGCGCTCCTGCTCCAGCTCGCGGTCATCATCCTCGTGTCCGGGCGTGGGCTCTTCGCCGGCGGCGCGGCGGTGGCCGTCGCCTTTGCCGGCGGCATCGCGTTGCGCGGTCTTTCCGGCATCGACGCCCGGGTGGACCTCGCGGCACCGGCGCTGTTCCTGGCCGTGGGGCTCGGCATCGCGGTGCTCGGCGAGCGGCTGCGCCGCACCCGCCTCGCTGCCGTCGCGCGCGACCGCGACCTGCTGGCGCGCGAGGCGCACCTCTCTTCCATTCTCGACACCGTGCCGGACGCCATGGTGGTGATCGACGAGCGCGGCATCATGCGCTCCTTCTCCACGGCGGCGGAGCGCCTGTTCGGCTACACCGCGGCCGAGGCGGTGGGGCAGAATGTCTCGGTGCTCATGCCCTCGCCCCATCGCGAAGGGCACGACGGCTACATCACGCGCTATCTGACCACGGGCGAGCGCCGGATCATCGGCATCGGGCGGGTGGTGGTGGGCGAGCGCAAGGACGGCACCACCTTTCCCATGGAGCTGGCGGTGGGCGAGATGCGCTCCACTTCGGAGCGATTCTTCACCGGCTTCATCCGCGACCTGACCGAGCGGCAGCAGACCGAGGCACGCCTGCAGGAGCTTCAGGCCGAGCTTGTGCACATCTCCCGCCTCACGGCCATGGGCGAGATGGCCTCGACGCTGGCCCACGAGCTGAACCAGCCGCTCTCGGCCATCGCCAACTACATCAAGGGCTCGCGTCGCCTTCTCGACAGCGGGACGGTGCAGGTGGAGGTGTTGCAGGGGGCGCTGGAGAAAGCCGGCGAGCAGGCCCTGCGCGCCGGCCAGATCATTCGCCGCCTCCGGGATTTCGTGTCCCGCGGGGAAAGCGAGCGGCGGGTGGAGAGCCTCGCCAAGCTGGTGGAGGAGGCGAGCGCCCTGGCCCTGGTCGGAGCCAAGGAGCATGGTATTCAGGTGCGTTTCCTCTATGATCCCAAGTGCGATCTCGTCCTGGCTGACAAGGTTCAAGTCCAGCAGGTGCTGCTGAACTTGATGCGCAACGCCCTGGAGGCAATGATGGAGACGCCGCGCCGCCAGCTTCTGGTCCGGACCGAGGCGGTAGAGGACGATATGGTGATGGTCAGCGTCTCGGACACCGGGCACGGCATCTCCGCCGAAATGGGGGCGCAGCTGTTCACGCCGTTCGTCACCACCAAGCGGCACGGCATGGGCGTGGGGCTGTCGATTTCCCGCACCATCATCGAGGCGCACGGCGGCCGCATCTGGGCCGAGCCCAATCCTGGCGGCGGCGCCGTATTCCGATTCACCCTCCGCGCCGTGGGCGATGCGGAGGCGGTGCATGATTGAGCAGGAGACAGCGGTGATCCACGTCATCGACGACGACGATGCGGTGCGCGAATCCCTCGCCTTCCTGCTCTCGACCGCCGGCCACGTGGTTCACGAGCACGCATCCGCCCGGCTGTTCGTGGAGGCGGGGCTGCCCGGCGCGGACCCCTCCGCGAGCTGCATCATCACCGACGTGCGCATGCCGGACATGACAGGCATCGATCTGCTTCAGCACCTGAAGGAGAAGGGCTCCAGCGTCCCGGTCATCGTCGTCACCGGCCATGGCGACGTGCCGCTGGCGGTGGAAGCGATGAAGCTCGGCGCGGCCGATTTCCTGGAAAAGCCGTTCGACGACGTGGCCATCCTCGACACGGTGAAATCCGCGCTGGACCGCCGCCAGAAGACCAACCAGCACGACGCCATGCGCGGGCAGGTGGTGGACCGCATCTCCGGCCTTTCCCAGCGCGAGCGGCAGGTGCTGGAATGTCTGGTTGCCGGACAGGCCAACAAGACCATCGCCTACGAGCTTGGGATCAGCCCCCGAACGGTGGAGGTCTACCGCGCCAACGTGATGACCAAGATGAAGGCGCAGAGCCTGTCAGAGCTGGTGCGCATGGCGCTGCTCGCCGGCATCGCGCCGCGTCAGGCGTGATCGGGCTACCGTTCCGCGCGCTCTGGCGAGCTTGGCCCGAATCGTCTTGATCTAGCGCAAGGCCCCTCGACCCCCTCCCAAAGTAGATTGTAACCCGGCGACCACGCGGACCCGCGAGCGGGTCGTGGGAGATGTTTTGGGATGATGGCGTTGGAAGAGCCGCCCGCGTTCGTCGTCCACATCGTCGACGATGACCCGGCGGTCTGCAATTCACTGAAATTCGCCCTGGAAGTGGACGGCTTCAACGTGCAGACCTATGCGCGCTCGGAGGAAGTGCTCGCGGCCGACCTGTCCTGCGGTGGTTGCATGATTGTGGACTACAATCTTCCCGGCATCAACGGCCTCGACCTCCTGCGGGAGCTGGACCGGCGGCACGTTCATCTCCCGGCCTTCCTCATCACCAGCAATCCGGCGCTTCATGTGCGTCGGCGCGCCACCGACCAGGGGGTCGCCATCATCGAGAAGCCGCTCCTTGGCAACCAACTAGCCGAGGCGGTGCGCGACAGCTTCGACCGCTCGCGCCCCTGCTGACGATTTCACCTTTCCCGGACGCTTCGTATTCCCTAGCGTTATCGACGGACAGCGGGCCGGCCTGACTCCGTGCCCGAAGCATCGAGGCCGCCATGACCACGCGCAATCTCGACGCCCTCTTCCACCCCCGCGCCATCGCCCTCGTGGGCGCCAGCAACCGCACCGGCACCGTCGGCGCGCTGGCCGCGCGCAACCTGTTCGAGGCGGGGTTCGAGGGACCGATACTCTCCGTGAACCCGAAGGAGCGGGCGATCCGCTCTTCGCTCAATTACGCCTCGGTGGCGGACCTGCCGATCCCGGTGGACCTCGCCGTCGTCGCCGCGCCGCCGGACCAGGTGCCGGGGGTGATCTCCCAGCTCGGCGAGAAGGGTTGCCGTGCCGCCGTGGTGCTGCCCGCCGGCTACGGGCCGGGCGAGCAGTTCGAGGGGGCGGAGCAGCGCCAGGCGCTGCTGGATGCGGCGCGCCCGCATCTCTTGCGCATCATCGGGCCCAACGGCCTCGGCTTCATCTCCACCCGCGCCCACATCAACGCCAGCATCGCCCACCTGATGCCGGCCAAGGGCGATGTCGCCTTCGTCAGCCAGTCCGACACCATGACGGCGGCCGTTCTGGACTGGGCGCATGCCCGCGGTATCGGCTTCTCCCATGTGGCGGCGCTGGGCGAGAAGGCGGACGTGGATTTCGGCGACCTGCTCGACTATCTCGCCCTCGACAACACCACTCGCGCGATCCTGCTCTATGTCGAGAGCATCGCCGATGCCCGCAAATTCATGTCGGCCGGGCGCATCGCGGCGCGCGCCAAGCCGGTCATCGTCATCAAGGCCGGGCGCAGCGTGGCCGGGGCGCAGGCTGCCTTGTCCCACACCGGCGTGCTTGCCGGCAGCGACCTCGTGTTCGATGCCGCCCTGCGGCGCGCCGGCATGCTGCGCGTCCACGAGATGCGCGAACTGTTCGAGGCGGTGACGACGCTCTCCGCCGGCATCCGCCTGGCCGGCGAGCGGCTCGCCATCCTCACCAACGGCGGCGGTGCCGGCGTCGTGGCGGTGGATGCGCTGGAGGGCAGCGCCGGCCGGCTCGGCACCCTCCTGCCGGGGACGGTCGAGGCGCTGGACAAAGCCCTGCCGCGCACCTGGTCCCGCTCCAATCCGGTGGATATCCAGGCCGATGCGGACGGGGCGCGCTACGGCGCCGCCCTCAAGGCGCTTCTGGCCGACAAGGGCTCCGACGCGGTGCTGGTGCTGCACGCGCCGAACGCGCTCTCCGACAGCAGTGCCGCCGCCGAGGGGGTAATGGCCGTGCTGGAAACGCGCCCCCGTGCCCCCGTGCTCACCTGCTGGCTCGGCGAGAGCGCGGCCGCCAATGCCCGCCGCCGCTTCGCCGGCCGCCGCATCCCGACCTACGACACGCCGGACGAAGCGGTGCGCGCGTTCGGCCATCTGGTGGCCTACCAGCGCAACCAGACCCTTCTCATGGAAACCCCGCCCGCGCGCTCCTTCGACGAGCCGGACCGTCCCGCCGCCCGCCGGCTGGTGGAGGGGGTTCTCGCCGCCGGACGGTCCGCCCTCACCGAGGTGGAGGCGAAGGCGGTGCTCGCCGCCTACGACATCCCGGTGGTGGACACCCGCATCGCCACGACCCCGGAGGAAGCGGGCCGCCTCGCCGCGGAGATCGGCTTCCCGGTGGTGGTGAAGGTGCTGTCGCACGATCTCACGCACAAGTCCGACGTGGGTGGCGTGCGGCTCGACCTGCGCACCTGCGCCGCAGTCGAGGACGCGTGCAGGGCCATCATCGCCTCGGTGGCGGAGAAGCGCCCCGGCGCCCGCATCGAGGGCTTCACGGTGCAGGCGATGATCCGCCGGCCCAATGCCCAGGAGCTGATCGCCGGCATCGGCTATGACGAGACTTTCGGCCCGGTGGTTCTGTTCGGGCAAGGCGGCACGGCGGTGGAGGTCATCGGCGACCGGGCGGTGGCTCTGCCGCCGCTCAACGGCGTGCTGGCGCGCGAGATGATCGAGCGGACCCGCGTGGCCAAGCTGCTCGCCGGCTATCGCGACCATCCCCCGGCCGACATGAACGCGGTCGCCTGTACGCTGGTGAAGGTGGCCGAACTGCTGGCGGACCTGCCGCAGATCGCCGAGCTGGACATCAACCCGCTGCTTGCCGACGAGCACGGGGTCCTCGCCCTCGATGCCCGCATTGTCGTGCATCCGACGCGGGTGGAGGGCACCCGCCGCTTCGCCATCAAGCCCTATCCCTCCGACATGTCCAAGAGGCTGGACCTGACGGACGGTTCGACGGTGGCCCTGCGGCCGATCCGGCCGGAGGACGAGCCGGGCCTCGTGGATGTGGTGCATCGCTCCGATCCGCAGGACGTGCGGATGCGCTTCCTCGGCTCGGTGAAGGACTTCCCGCACCTGATGGCGGCGCGCCTCTCGCAGATCGACTACGACCGCGAGATGGCCTTCGTGGCGCAGGAGGACAATGGGGACATCTGCGGCGTGGTGCGCATCATCGCCGATCCGGACAACGACGCCGCCGAATACGCGATCATGGTTCGGTCGGATTTCAAGGGCAAGGGTCTGGGCTTCCAGCTGATGAGCGAGATTCTCGCCCATGCGCGGAAGCGGGGACTGAGGCAGGTGTTCGGCGACGTGATGCGCGAGAACGGTCCGATGCTGCGCCTCGCCGAGGACCTCGGCTTCAAGGTGACGCCGGGCAGCGAGGATCCCTCCGTGATGCGGGTGGTGCTCAATCTCGACATGCCGTCGGCTGTTGGTGCCAATGTACCGTTGGAGGTTTGACGGCTGTGACCGTTCCGGCGATATCCCTATTGCCACCCGTTCAGGCAAGGCCCACGATACCGTTGGTTTCCGAACTCGGACAACCGGCGACGTCGAGCGCCGGAAGGGTTCGGGGGAGGAGAAGATGCGCCGGAGGCCGCCCGGCCACCAGTCTGGTGGCAAGGAACGGGAACGCCGTCGCCATGATCTGCATGAGTGAATCGTGAGCGATGCCAATGAAGTAGCGCGAGGGCCCTGGCAATCGGAGTATCTTGCGCTGCATGATCCCGTCACCAGCCTGCCGAACCGCCTTCTCATGATGGAGTTCCTGTCCGGCGCGCTCAGCTCGCCGCAGGAAGGCAGGCGGACGCTTGCCGTGTTCGCGCTCGACATCGACAATTTCCGCCAGCTGAACGACATGTACGGCCTGGCCTCCGGTGATCTGATCCTCGCCGAGACCGCCCGCCGGTTGCGCCGCTGCGTGCGCGACAACGACCTCGTTGCCCGCGTGGGCGCCGACGAGTTCGTGCTGGTGGCCACGGGTCTCGCCGACACGAAGGCGGTGGACGGGCTTCAGCGCCGTCTGCAGGCCGCGCTGAGCGTTCCTGTTGCCCTGCCGTCCGGCGCCGTCGCCTATCCGCAGGCCGACATGGGCATCGCCCTCGCGCCGCTGGATGCGCAGGAACCCGACCGTCTGGTGCACTGCGCCGAGCTTGCTCTCAACCGGGCGAAGGACGAGGGGCCGGGCGCCTGCTGCTATTTCGCCGCCGACATGAACGACGAGATGGCCGGGCGCCGCACGCTGGAAGGCGACCTCCGGCGCGCCATCGTGTCGGACGAGTTCGTGCTGCTGTTCCAGCCGCGCTGCGACGCGCGCACGCTGGAACTGCTGGGTGTCGAGGCCCTGATCCGCTGGGATCATCCCCAGCTCGGCCGGCTCGCGCCGGACGAGTTCGTGCCGATCGCCGAGAAGAGCGGGCTGGTGATTCCGCTCGGCGAATGGGTGCTGCGCAAGGCCTGCGACACCATCTCCCGCCTGCCGGAGCTGAATGTCTCGGTGAACGTCTCGGTGGTGCAGTTCCGCAACGGCGAACTGGTCGGCACCGTGGAATCCGCGCTCCGGGCCACCAGCCTGCCGGCCCACCGGCTGGAGCTGGAGATCACCGAGAGCGTGCTCATCGAGAATACGGACAAGGCCCTCGACATCCTCGAGGGGCTCAAGAAGCTGGGCGTCCGCCTCTCCATGGACGACTTCGGCACCGGCTATTCCTCGCTCGGCTATCTGCGCACCTTCCCCTTCGATGCCCTGAAGATCGATCGCCGTTTCGTCGGCGACCTCGACCAGAGCAAGGGTGCCCTCGCCATCGTGCAGGCCATCCTCGGCCTCGGCCGGGCGCTCGGCATGCAGGTGGTGGCGGAAGGGGTGGAGACGGAGACGCAGCTCGCCGTCCTCAAGGCCGATTCCTGCGACGAGGTGCAGGGCTTCTATCTCGGCCGCCCCATGACCGAGGAGGCGCTGCGCGCCTATATCGCCGAGCGGCGCCTCGCGAGCTGAGGGCTCAAGCTCTTTCCCCGCCGTCGCCGTCCGGCCGTTGCGAACACGCGCAGAACGGCGGGCGAATTCCGGTCAGTCGAGCCATGGCGCCGGTCGATCCAGCGCGATCAGCGCGGCCGGATCGACGCGCGGGCGTACCACCGCCGCCTCATCCCCGCGCACCAGCACTTCGGGCACGAGCGCGCGGGTGTTGTAGGTGCCGGACTGGACGGCGCCATAGGCGCCCGCCGTCATCACCGCGAGGAGGTCGCCAGGCTGCACCTCCGGCAGCGGCCGGTCGAGGGCGAGGAAATCGCCGGTCTCGCACACCGGCCCGACCACGTCGGCCACCACCATGGCGGCGTCGGCCGCGGGCTCGGCCACGGGCAGGATGTCGTGGTGGGCCTCGTAGAGGGTGGGGCGGATGAGGTCGTTCATGGCGGCGTCCACCACCACGAAGGTCTTGCCCTCGCCCTTCTTCACATAGATCACCCGGGTGACGAGGATGCCCGCGTTGGCCACCAGCATGCGGCCCATCTCGAACACCAGCGGCAGCTTGATGTCGCCGAGCGCCCGGCCCACCACCTCGGCATAGGCGGCGGGGGAGGGGGGGATGGGGTCGGAAGCCGCGTAAGGCACGCCGAGGCCGCCGCCGAGGTCCATGTGGTGCAGCCTGTGGCCGGCGGCCATCAGGTCGCGCGCCAGCTCCGCCAGCAGCGTCACCGCATTCTCGAACGGCGCCATGTCGGTGATCTGGCTGCCGATGTGCATGTCCACGCCGGTGATGGCGAGGCCGGGCAGGCGGGCGGCGTAATCATACACCTCCCGGGCGCGGGAGATGGGGATGCCGAACTTGGTGGCCGACTTGCCGGTGGAGATCTTCTTGTGGGTCTTCGCGTCCACGTCCGGATTGACGCGGATGGAGACCGGCGCCTTCACGCCCTTCGAGACCGCGACCTGCGACAAGGCGTCAAGCTCCGGCTCGCTCTCCACGTTGAAGCACAGGATGCCGGCATCGAGCGCCTGCGTCATCTCCTCGCGCGTCTTGCCGACGCCGGAGAAGACGATGCGCTGTCCGGGCACGCCGGCGGCGCGCGCGCGCATCAGCTCACCGGCGGAAACGATGTCCGCCCCCGCGCCGAGCCGGCCGAGGGTGGAGATGACCGACTGGTTGGAATTGGCCTTCAGCGCGTAGCACAGCAGCACGTCGCGGCCGGCGAACGCCTCCATGAACACGCGGTAGTGCCGCTCCAGCGTGGCGGTGGCATAGCAATAGAAGGGCGTGCCCACCTCGGCGGCGAGCCGGGTCAGGTCCACGTCCTCGGCATGGAGGCGGCCGTTGCGATAATCGAAATGGTGCATCGGGGCGGCTTGTCGAAGGCTCGTTCCGCGCGCCGGCCGGGGGCGGCGCCGTCAGGCGTGCGCGGGTGGGCGAGGAAGGGTTGCTGTGTGGAAGGGCCGTTCGGCCCGGCCTTCCGGCCTGCGGGTCAGAGCAGGCCGTCGATGAGGAGCGGCTGGTCGGGGCGATCGATGCCCTGCAGCAGCTTCTGGGAGCTGTTGGTGCCGGTGGTCTTCTTCTTCTCCCAGGAGGCGTGCGGAACGGCGCTCTCGTTGAATTCCGCTGCGGTCTTGGGGGCCGTGTAGGAGGTGCTCGCATCGCCGGAAGCCGCTGCCGTGGTGGCCGGCTTCGGCGGGGGGGCGGCGGCATGGGCGCCGGGCGGGGGCTCCAGCGGACCCTTCACCCCGCACGCCGCGAGGGCGAGGGTGCCGCAGAGGGCCATAAGGGTCGCAAGGGATCGCATCTTCGTCCGTGCCATTGGCATCAATGTTGGCGACACTATAGCCCGCGCTGCGGCAAAGGCGAGCCCCCGGCGCAGCGGGGGCTTCCTCCGGCCGGCATCAGGCCGCGTCCGGGGCGGCCCCGAGGCGCTTCAGCCAGCGCCGCGCCTGAGCGCGCACCCGCTGCGGCGCGGTGCCGCCATAGCTGGTGCGGCTGCGCACCGAGCGCACCACGGACAGTACGGAGAACACGTCGCCGGTGATGCGCTTGTCCACCGCCTGCATCTCTTCGAGCGACACCTTGTGCAGCGCAATGCCGCGGTCCGAGGCCAGAGCCACGATGCGTCCCGTGATGTGGTGCGCCTCGCGGAACGGGATGTTCAGCGCCCGCACCAGCCAGTCGGCGAGGTCGGTGGCGGTGGAATAGCCCTGGCCGGCGGCGGCGGCCATGCGCTTCTCGTCGGGCACCATGTCGCGGACCATGCCGGCGGAGGCGGCGATCACCAAGGAGAGGGCGGAGAAGGCATCGAACGCGCCTTCCTTGTCCTCCTGCATGTCCTTGGCATAGGCCAAAGGCAGGCCCTTCATCACCACGAGGATGCCGGTGAGCGCGCCGATAATGCGCCCGGCCTTGGCGCGCACCAGCTCGGCGGCATCGGGGTTGCGCTTCTGCGGCATGATGGACGAGCCGGTGGTGAAGGCATCCGACAGCTTCACCAGCGCGAAGGAGGGCGAGGTCCAGATCACCACCTCCTCGGCAAAACGCGAGAGGTGGATGGCGCAGATGGACGCCGCCGAGAGCGTCTCCATCACGAAGTCGCGGTCGGAGACGGCATCGAGCGAATTGGCGGTGGGCCGGTCGAAGCCGAGCGCGGCGGCGGTCGCCTCGCGATCGATGGGGAAGGAGGTGCCGGCCAGCGCCGCCGAGCCCAGCGGGCATTCATTGAGGCGCTTCCTCGCATCGGCGAAGCGGCTGCGGTCGCGTGCCACCATTTCCACATAGGCCATCAGATGGTGGCCGAAGGTCACCGGCTGGGCGGTCTGCAGATGGGTGAACCCGGGCATGACGGTCGCGGCGTGTTCAAGCGCCTTCTCCGCCAGCGCGCGCTGGAGGTCGGCCAATTGCGCATCGAGGGCGTCCACCGTGTCGCGCACGTAGAGGCGGAAGTCGGTGGCCACCTGGTCGTTGCGCGAGCGGGCTGTGTGGAGGCGCCCGGCGGGGGCGCCGATGAGTTCGGCGAGGCGCGATTCCACGTTCATGTGGATGTCCTCCAGCTCGCGCCGGAAGGAGAACTTGCCCGCCTCGATCTCTGACAGGATCGTGTCTAGACCCTTGGTGATCTTCTGGGCATCTTTCGCCGCCACGATGCCCTGGGCGGCCAGCATGGCCGCGTGCGCCTTGGAACCGGCGATATCCTGCGCATAAAGACGCTGGTCGAAGCCGATGGAGGCGTTGATCTCCTCCATGATGGCGTCGGGGGCAGTGCTGAAGCGCCCGCCCCACATCTTGTTGCTCATGACGGACCCTCCGGTGATGACGAATGCCGACGACAGCCGCGCGACAGACCCTCAGAACACGGCAACCGGCCCCGCGCCGGGCGCGCCGGTGGCGAGGCGCTCTTCCGCGGTGAGGACGATCGGCGTGGTCGCGCTGGCGACGCTCGCAGGCGCCGTGGCCGGCGCGCTCGCCCTATACGGGATGAACCGCCTTCCCGGCAATGCACCGCAGGGCCAGAGCGTCGCGAACGTGCCGGCGGCGGCCCCGCTGGCCGGCGCCGCAGACCCCGCCTGCGCCGGAACCGTGGAGCGGGTCCGGGCCTTCGCGCCCCTCGCGAAAGGCGAGCTGGCTGCGCTGGCGCTGGCCACCGAGCCGCGCCGCCTGCCGCCCCTCACCTTCGCCGATGCTTCCGGCAAGCCCGTGACGCTGGCCGACTTCAAGGGCCGGGTGGTGCTGCTCAATCTCTGGGCCACCTGGTGCGTGCCCTGCCGCAAGGAGATGCCGGCTCTCGACCATCTGGAGAAGAGGCTTGGCGGGCCCGACTTCGCCGTGGTGGCGGTCAATCTGGATACGCGCGACCCCGACAAGCCGAAGGCCTTCCTCTCAGAGATCGGCGTCAACAGCCTCGCTTTCTATGCTGATCCCGCCACCAAGACATTCCAGGCCCTGCGCGGGGTGGGGCGCGGCTTCGGCCTGCCCACCACCCTCCTGATCGACCGCAACGGCTGCGAGATGGCCTATCTGGCCGGCCCGGCGGAATGGGGCGGTGCCGATGCCGAGGCGCTGGTGAAAGCCGCCATCGGGGCCGGCCGCGCCGATGCCGGTGCCGCCCGATAAGCTGGAGCGGGGCGGATTAGGATACCTATTTCCGGGCGCCCGGCCATTCCCAATCTGCTAAAATATCGACCCGCTTAAATCTCTCGCAACCTTCGGGCGGCACAGTAGCGCTGCAACCTGAGGGATGGGGAATCTCCGTGCGGGCGGCCCTCGGGTGCCGTGGTGCCGTTTACCTTCCTTTCACTCATGTTTCATTTGCGCGCCCGGAGCTGGTATATCTTGCTCTTGACAGCGTGTGCCTACACGCGAAGTCAAGATCGAATCATTGGTACAGCCTTTGAAAATATTATCGATTTTCGGCACACGGCCCGAAGCGATCAAGATGGCGCCCCTGGTTCAGGCTTTGAACCGGGAACCGGCCGTGCAGTCGCTCGTCTGTGTGACCGGACAGCACCGGGAGATGCTGGACCAGGTTTTGCGCCTTTTCGACCTCTCGCCCGACTTCGATCTTGGCCTTATGTCTCACAATCAGGGGTTGAATGATCTGGCCGGTGGAGCGCTGACCGCCATCGACCGCGTGCTCGATGAGGTCAGGCCCGACCGCGTGCTCGTCCACGGGGACACGACGACCGCCATGGCCGCCGCACTCGCCGCCTTCCACCGGCGCATTCCGGTGGGACATGTGGAGGCGGGCCTGCGCACCTATCACCTCGGCCAGCCGTTCCCCGAGGAGATGAACCGCCGCATCGTCGATCTGTGCAGCGACCTCCTGTTCGCGCCCACCCCCGGCTCCCGCGACAACCTCCTGTCGGAGCAACTGGAGGGGCAGGTGTTCGTCACCGGAAACACGGTGATCGACGCCCTGCAGGCGATTCAGCACCGCCTCGACGCCGATCCCGGCCTGCGTGCCGCCCTCGACGCCGATTTGCCGCAGCTCGATCCGCGCCATCGCATCCTGCTTGTGACGGGGCACCGGCGGGAGAATTTCGGCGAGGGCTTCCGCACCATCTGCGAGGCCCTGGACCAGATCGCCGACCGCGGCGACGTGGAAATCGTCTATCCCGTCCACCTCAATCCCAACGTCAAGGGTCCGGTGACGGCGGCGCTTGCCGGCCGGCCCAATGTGCATCTCGTGCCGCCGCTCGACTATTTGCCGTTCCAGCGGCTGATGCAGCGCAGCCATCTCGTGCTCACCGATTCCGGTGGCGTGCAGGAGGAGGCGCCCGCGCTGGGCAAGCCCGTCCTCGTCATGCGCGAGGTGACGGAACGCCCGGAGGCGGTCCATGCCGGCACGGTCCAGCTCGTCGGCACGGGACGCGCCGACATCGTCAACGCGGTGACCCGCCTTCTCGACGACTCGGCGGCCTATGCGGCCTATGCCGGGCGCATCAATCCCTACGGCGACGGGCATGCCTGCCGCCGGATCGTGGACTGCATCTGCGGGCGGCCGGTGCAGGAATTTTCCCCTCTGCCCTTCCCGCCTGCCGCGTCCGCCCCTCGGCGCCCCGCCGGCCTCGACGCCCTGCTCGTGAGAGACTGACATGCGACACGTTCCCTCCCTCATCGCCCGTGGCGGGGCCGCCCGGGGCCGCGCCGCGCGGCGGATTCCGACATTCGCCGCCGCGCTCGTCTTGCCGGTGACCCTGCTTGCGGCCTGGCCGGCCGCGGCCCAGTCGCGCACGCCGGCACCCGTCGTCGCGCAGGCGCCTGCCGCGCAGATGCCGATCGTGCCGCAGCCGGTCCCGGCCTATGTGCCGCCGGTGGATCCGATCCTCTCGGCGATCCAGGAGCGGGCGGCCGACAGCCGCGTGACACGGTCCGTCACCCTCGGAGACCTGGGCATCGAGGGACCCGTCGTGCTGCAGGGCATGGACGCCCGCCGCGACATCTATCTGCCCGTGCCCGCCGGCGTTGCGCTCGAAAATGCCTCGATCGCGGTCGACGGCGAGTATCTGCGCGGCGACGGCGGCCGCACCACCATGGTGCTCTCGGTGGACGGCACGCCCGTCTACTCGCGGCGCCTGGAAGGCGACACCGGCAGCGCCAGCGCCACGGTGGCGGTGGACAACCGGCCGCGCGACACCGGCTTCGTGCGGTTCGGCACCGCCTGGTCGTCGGTGATCGGCGAGGCGCTCTGCGCCGACGAGCGCGGCATCGGCAACGTGCTGAAGCTGCGTCCCTCCACCCGCTTCACCTACAGCTTTGACGCCGGGCAGGTGCGCACCCTCGCCACCGCCTGGAGTGGCATGCCCGGCTCGGGCGCGCTTCTGGTGGCCGGCGGCACCCTGTCCAAGGACACCTACGACACCGCCTGGCGCCTCGGCCTCGCGCTCGAAACCGCCGGCAAGCGCCTGGTGGTGAAGACGCTGCCTTCCATCGGCGACGAGGTGGACCTTTCCAATCTCGACGTGCCGGCGTCGCTGCGCGCCGTCGCCCCCTTCTCCAGCTTCGTGGGCGTCAGGAGCTACCGTATCCGCGATGCGTCCGAACTCGGCGCTCTGCTGGTTCTGCCCGGCTCGCCGCTCGGCGCGGACGTGGCGGTGGCGGACGTGGCTCTTCTCTCGGGCATCCGTGGTGCCCTCGACGCGCTCGGCGCGCGCCTGGGGACGGCCTCCGCCGCCTTCACCGAATGGCGCGGCAAGTCGGCGAGCCTCGGCTCCGCGACCATCGCTCCCGATGAGGTGAGCCTGCAGTTCCTCGCCGGACGCCCGATCATCGCGGTCGGCGGCGCCGCGGGCGGCAAGGCCACCCAGCTGTTCGACGGCTTCTGGCGGACCTCGCTGACCTCCGGCTCGGTCATGATCCGGGCTGTGGACGCGGGCGCCGACCGGCCCTCCTCCGTGCTGCTCAACACCCTCGGCCCGACCGAAGGCAATCTCGACGTTCTCGCCCGCGGCGACTGGGTGGTGACGTTCGATCTCGCCGCGGCCACCGGTGGCCGCAGCCTGCCGAGCCGCCTCAACCTCGATGTCGCGGCCGCGCCCGGCGCCTCCACCTCGGAACCCGTGGCGGCGGTCTTCCTCAACGACGTGCTTCTGGCGGCCAAGCGGCTCGATGCCAACGGCCACCCCGAGCACATCTCCGCCGCCGTCCCGCCCTACGCGCTGGCCGCCCGCAACGTCCTGCGCGTGACCTTCCAGCGCCAGCCGGTGAGCGACCGCTGCCGCGAGACGCCCCAGGCCTTCCCGGTCTCGGTGCTGCCCACCAGCCATTTCGAGCTGGGCGGCGCGGCTCCGAGCGGCGACTTCCTGGGCGTGATCTCGGCCATGGCCGCGGGCGGCAAGCTGCTTGTGCCGGACTCCTATCTCGCCACCGCCAAGGCGAGCCTTCCGCGCGTGGTGCGCGCCGCCGCGGCGGCCGGCATGCCCGCAGGCACGAGCACCTTCGAGGTGGCCTCCCTCGGCACCCCGTTCCGCGCCACCGGCGGCTTCCTCGCCCTCGATGTGCCGGTCCAGGGCGTGACGGCGAAGGCGAAGGTGGACGGCGACCGTCTCATCGTCGGCACCGACGAGCGGGCCCGCCTGCTCGACATCACCGGCCTCAGGAACGTGGCCTTGGTGCAGGCGGTCCGCGGCGACGATGCCCGCGGCATCCTGTGGCAGAGCATCGGGCCGGTGGCGATGACGCCCGCCAAGCCGGTGCGCCTGTCGAAGGGTGACGTGGCCCTTGTGGGTGTCGACGGCACGCTGACCGAACTCACCGCCTCGGGCGCCGCGCCCGGCACCGTCCGTGTCGCCGACACCGACGGCCCGGCCGGCACCCTTCAGCGCCTGTGGCAGAACTCGTCGGACTGGGGCCTGCCGCTCGGCATCGGCGCCGCCGCCCTGTTCTTCCTGCTGCTGATCCGCGCCTCGCAGGTGCGGCGCCGCGGCAACTGACCGGATCGGGACCGCCCCCATGGCACTCTATTGGCCCTTTCTCCTGGCCGATTACATCCGCTTCGTCGAATACGTGGCGGCCGTGGTGGCGGTCATCATCCTGATCTCGTCCATCGACGATCTGTTGGTCGATGCCTGGTACTGGGGGCGGCGGATCTACCGCCGCTTCGTCATCGAGCCGTTCATCCGCCCGCTCACGCCGGCCGCGCTCTACCAGAAGGACGAGCAGCCGCTGGCCATCATGATTCCCGCCTGGCTCGAATCCCCCGTGATCGCGGCCATGATCGAGAACATGGTGAGCGTGCTGGACTACCGGCGTTACGTGATCTTCGTCGGCACCTATCCCAACGACCCGGAGACCATCGCCGAGGTCGAGCGCATGCGCCGGCGCTACAAGCAGCTGGTGCGGGTGGAGACGCGCAATCCCGGCCCCACCAACAAGGCGGACTGCCTCAACACGGTCGTGCGCGCCATCTTCCAGCACGAGCAGATGACCGGCGTGGAGTTCGCCGGGCTGGTGCTGCACGACGCCGAGGACGTGCTGCATCCGCTCGAACTGCGCTATTTCAGCTATCTCCTGCCGCGCAAGGATCTCATCCAGGTGCCGGTGCTCTCGCTGGAGCGCCACTGGTCGGAGCTGGTGGCCGGCATCTACATGGACGAATTCGCCGAATGGCACGCCAAGGACCTCGTGGTCCGCGAGAGCGTCGCCGGCTCGGTCCCGTCCGCGGGCGTGGGCACCTGCTTCTCGCGCCGGGCGATGCTGCATCTCCTCTCCGACGGCACGGGCGAGGTGTTCAACACCGCGAGCCTGACCGAGGACTACGACATCAGCGCCCGCCTCGCCGCGGCGCACATGCAGTCCATCATCGCCCGCCTGCCGGTGGAATATATCGTCAGGCGCGAGAGCCTGTTCGGCTTCGGCAAGGAGAAGGAAATCCTGCTCTCCATGCCATTGTGCGTGCGCGAGTTCTTTCCCGACACCTTCCGCACCTCCTACCGCCAGAAGGCGCGCTGGGCGCTGGGCATCGCCTTCCAGGGCTGGCGCTCCATGGGCTGGCGCGGCAACTGGGCGACCAAATACTTCCTGTTCCGTGACCGCAAGGGCATCGTCACCTCCCTCGTGGCGGTGCTGGCCTATGTGGTCGCGGCGCACTTCCTCATCTTCATGAGCGCGGAGAAGCTCGACCTGCTGCCCGCCCGCTATCCTTCGATTTTCGCCACCGAGACCTGGCTGCTGGCGGTGCTGACGGGCAACGCCATCGCCTTCGCGCTGCGGCTGGCGCAACGCTACTATTTCGTCGCCAAGGTCTATGGCTGGGAACAGGGCCTGATGTCCGTCCCCCGCGTGGTGATGGCGAACTTCGTCAATTTCGCCGCCACCATCCGCGCCTGGAAGCTGTTCCTGGGCCATACCTTCTTCGGCCGCCGGATCGTCTGGGACAAGACCGCCCACGACTTCCCCGATGCGCGGGAGCTGGGCCAGCAGCGCCAGCGGCTTGGCGAGCTTCTGCTCACCTGGCAGGCGGTGCTGCCGGAGCATGTGGAGGAGGCGCTGGCCCTGCAGGCCGAGCGGCAGCAGCCGCTGGGGCGCATCCTCGTGTCGCGCGGGTGGCTCGACGAGGAGACGCTGGCGGAGGCCATGGCCTTCCAGTCCAACCTGCCGCGCACCGTGGTGACCGAGCAGATGGTGCGGCAGTTCAACGATCTGCTGCCCATCGACCTGATGGTGCGGCGCCGCGTGCTGCCCATCGGCCGCGATCCGGGCGGGCGTCTCATCGTGGCGGTGCCCTCGCCGCTGGGCGACAAGGCGCTGGAGGAGCTGCGCCGCGCCATCGGCGACGAGCCGCTCCAGCGCATCGCCCGCGAGAGCGAGATCAACGACGGCCTGCGCCTGCTGCGCGGGGCCGGCACCGGCAACGTGGACGGCCAGAAGTCGCCGCCGCTGCTGGGCGACCTGCTGCTGGAAAAGGGGCTGATGCGGCGCGAGGCGTTCGAGGCGGCCATGGAGAACTACCGCCCGGACGAGGATGGCCGTATCGGCGAGTATCTCGTTCGCTGTGGCGTTGTGACGGAAGACGCCCTGCGCGCCACGATCCGCGAGCAGGAGCGCCGCGTCGCCGCGTCGCTGGCGCCGGTATGATCCATCCGGCCCGCTGCCGGGCGGCCTCTGGCCGGGCGACTTTTGCTTCCGCGCAACGCGGATGGCGGGCTGCACCGGGTTGCCTGCCATGGCGCGTCTGAGCCGGCGCGCGGCCCTCGGCCTCGGCGCCGCCGCGGCGGGTGCGGGCCTGGTCGGCGTCGACCTTGCCCTCGTTGCACGCGACCATCGTCCCGAAGGCCTCATCGACGGGGTGGTCTGGCAGCTTCACGGGGGCGCGCTCGATCCCCGCGGCGACTGGGACTTCATCGGCGCCCGGAGCCTGCTTCTGCAATGGCTGGTGGCCGATGGCACCTCATTCGTGCCGCTGCCGGAGCTCGGCCTGAAGCTCATCCCCGACGCGCCCAACTGGAAGCGGATCGCCCGCGAGCCCTGGGCAAGCCGAATCATCGCTGGCCTCGCCGGTGATTTCTCCGAGCCCAAGGCGCGGGCCAATGTGGTGGAGCTCGGAGCCCTCTCGGCCAAGGTGGCGCGGCAGAAGCTGCCGTTCCGGCCGGCCGGCTTCTATTTCCCGGTGGAGGCTGACCCCACCTGGAAAGACGTTTCGCGCATGCGCGAGGCCCTCGCCCCCATTCCGCGCCCGCTCTGGGTCAGCTGCTACGACAATTCCAACGTTGGCCCCGAGGCACTGGCGGACTGGATCGATCTGTGGCTGCCGCGCGACGTGGGCCTGTTCTTTCAGGACGGGTGCGGCGTCTACACCCGCACGCCGGAAGCGGCCCGCAGCTATGCGGAGGTTCTTTCCCGCCGCCTTGGGCCGCGGCGCTTCAAGCTGATCGCCGAAGCCTTCCGTCCCGCCGGCACCGGCACATTCCGGGCCGCCACGGCGGCGGAGCTGCTGCCGCAGCTGAAGGCCTATGCGGGTTTCGACGTGTTCGTCTTCGACGGTCCCCATTACGTGGACCGCCTCATCGTTCAGCAGCTGATGGCGGGCTGACGGCGGGGCGCGACCCGCGCGGCGCCTGAGCAGAGCCCCCCAGAGCCCGCGCGGCGCTTGAGCGAAGCCCCGCAAAAGCCCGCGTGGCGCTTGAGCGGAGCCGCTAAAAACCTCGGCTCAGTGCCGGAAGTGGCGCACGCCGGTGAAGACCATGGCGAGGCCGGCTTCGTCGGCGGCGGCGATCACCTCGGCATCGCGCATGGACCCGCCCGGCTGGATCACCGCCGTGGCGCCCGCCTCCACTGCCGCCAGCAGGCCGTCGGCGAAGGGGAAGAAGGCGTCGGAGGCGACCACCGAGCCCTTGGTGAGCGGCACCGAAAGGCCCGCCGCCTCGGCCGCGTCCAGCGCCTTGCGGGCGGCGATGCGGGCACTGTCCACCCGGCTCATCTGGCCGGCGCCGATGCCCACGGTGGCGAGGTCCTTGGCATAGATGATGGTGTTGGACTTCACGTGCTTCGCCACGCGGAAGGCGAAGCGCATGTCGGTCAGCTCCTGCTCCGTCGGCGCGCGCTTGGTGACGACCTTGAGGTCGAGGTCATCGGCGCTGGCATTGTCGCGGCCCTGCACGAGGAGGCCGCCGGCCACCGTCTTCACCGTGAGGCCGGGCGCGCGCGGGTCGGGCAGGCCGCCGGTGAGGAGGAGGCGCAAATTCTTCTTGGCCGCCACCACGGCGATGGCCTCCTCAGTGGCGTCGGGGGCGACGATCACCTCGGTGAAGATCTCCACCATGGCCCGGGCGGCGTCGGCATCCAGCGTCCGGTTGACGGCGATGATGCCGCCGAAGGCCGACACCGGATCGCAGGCGAGCGCCTTGGCATAGGCGGCGGCGAGGTCCGCGCCCTCGGCCACGCCGCAGGGATTGGCGTGCTTCACGATCACCACCGCCGCCGTGCGGGCGGGGTGGAACTCGGCCACCGCCTCGAAGGCGGCGTCGGTGTCGTTGATGTTGTTGTAGGAGAGCTGTTTGCCCTGCACCTGACGGGCGGTGGCGACGCCGGGACGGATCTCGTCGGAGGCATAGAAGGCGGCCGACTGGTGCGGGTTCTCGCCGTAGCGCAGCGCCTCGATGAGCTTGCCGCCGAAGGCGCGGAAGGTGGGGGCCTCCTCCTTCAGCTCGCGAGCGAACCAGTTGGAGATGGCCGCGTCATAGGCGGCGGTGCGGGCATAGGCCTTCTGCGCCAGCTTGCGGCGCAAGGCGAGGGTGGTGCCGCCATGCTCGGCGATCTCGTTGAGCACCGCCTCATAGTCCACGGCCTCCACCACGACGGCCACGTCATTGTGGTTCTTGGCGGCGCCGCGGATCATGGAGGGGCCGCCGATGTCGATGTTCTCGATGGTCTCCTCGAAATCCGCCTTGCGGGCGACGGTCGCCTCGAAGGGATAGAGGTTCACCACCACAAGATCGATGGGAGCGATGGCGTGCTCGGCGAGGGACGCCTGATGGCCCGCATCGGCGCGGATGGCGAGGATGCCGCCGTGGACCTTGGGGTGCAGGGTCTTCACCCGCCCGTCCATCATCTCCGGGAAGCCGGTGAGTTCGCTCACGTCCTTCACCGGCAGGCCGGCGTCGGCGATGGCCTTGGCGGTGCCGCCGGTGGAGACCAGCTCCACGCCGTGGGCGACGAGCCTGGTCGCGAACGGCACCAACCCCGTCTTGTCGGACACCGAGAGGAGGGCGCGGGTCACGGGACGGATGTCGGCGGTCATCGATTGGCTCCGGGAATAGATTGCCGCTCGCCTAGCACCAATGACCGCACATCACCAGCCGCGCGGGCCGTCGTGCGCGCATGGCCGGTATCGGCGGGCGGCATGCGCGGCCGGAAGGGGTGCGGCCGTGCGCATTTCCTGTCGATGCGCGGCTCCGGCGCGCTGACAGGCGCGGCCCCGCCCGATACCGTGCGGCCATGCGCCCGACCGCCACCAAGACCGCTGCAAAGCCCGCCTCCGACGAGACGCCCCCGGACGAGGCCCCCGCGCCCGCCAAGGCTCCGGCCCCGAAGGCGGACGAGACGCGCGTGACGCCCATGATGGCGCAGTACATGGAGATCAAGGCGGCGAACCCGGACAGCCTGCTGTTCTACCGCATGGGGGATTTCTACGAGCTGTTCTTCGGAGATGCGGAGCAGGCCTCGCAGGCGCTGGGCATCGTGCTCACCAAGCGCGGCAAGCATCTTGGCGAGGACATCCCCATGTGCGGGGTGCCCATCGACCGGGCCGAGGAATATCTGCACAAGCTCATCGCCCTCGGCTTCCGCGTCGCCGTGTGCGAGCAGCTGGAAGACCCAGCCGAGGCGAAGAAGCGCGGTGGCAAATCGGTGGTGCGGCGCGACGTCACCCGCCTCGTCACCCCCGGCACGATCACCGAGGACTCGCTGCTCGACGCCCGCCGCGAGAACGTGCTGGCCGCGCTGGCGCGGGTGCGGGCCGGCTCGGCGGCGGAGGACTTCGCCTATGCGATCGCCTTCACCGACATGTCCACCGGTGCCTTCCGGGTTGCGGGGACAACGCGCGCCGCGCTTTCGGGCGATCTCGCGCGGGTGGACCCGGCGGAACTGCTGGTCTCCGACGCGCTCATGGACGACGCCGAGCTGCGCGCCATGCTGCGGGACCTGCCAGCGGTGACGCCGCTGCCCCGCCAGTCCTTCGACGGGGCCGGGGCGGAGAAAAGGCTCGCGGACTTCTATGGGGTGGCGGCGCTCGACGCCTTCGGCGCCTTCTCCCGCGCGGAGCTGATCGCGGCGGCGGCGGTGGTCGCCTATGTGGACCGTACCCAACTCGGCGCCAAGCCCCTCCTCGCCCGCCCGGTGCGGGAGGCGGAGGGCGGCATCATGGCCATCGATGCCGGCACCCGCGCCAATCTGGAACTGGTGCGCACCACGTCCGGCGACCGGCGCGGCTCGCTGCTTGCCGCCGTGGACCGCACGGTGACGGCGGCCGGCGCGCGGCTTCTCGCCCGCCGCATCGCCGAGCCATTGACCGACCTCGACGCCATCCGCGCCCGGCACGACGGAGTAGGGCATCTGTGCGAGGACGGCACCTTGCGCCGCGCGCTTCGGGAGGCGCTCGCCCGCGCCCCGGACATGGCCCGCGCCGTCACCCGCCTTGCCTTGCAGCGTGGTGGCCCGCGCGATCTCGCGGCGGTGCGCGACGGCCTCGACGGCGCGCTCTCCATCGCCCGCCTCATCGGTGCCGATGCGCCGGACGATCTTGCCCGCGCTGCCCGCGCCCTCTCCCATGCGCCCCATGCGGTGGCGCTGGACCTCGCTTCGGCCTTGGCGGACAACCTGCCCGTCCACCGCCGCGACGGCGGCTTCGTGCGTGAGGGCTGCGACGGCGAGCTCGACGCCACCCGCGCCCTGCGGGACGAGAGCCGCCGCGTCGTGGCCGCGCTGGAGCGCCGCTATGTGGAGGAGACGGGCGTCCGCGCCCTCAAGATCCGGCACAATGCGGTGCTTGGCTATTATGTCGAGGTATCCCAGCAGAATGCGGACCGCCTGCGCGAGCCGCCGCACGATGGTGTCTTCGTCCATCGCCAGACCATGGCGGGGGCCATGCGCTTCTCGTCCGTGGAGCTGGGCGATCTGGAAAGCCGCATCTCCAGCGCCGGGGAACGGGCGCTGGCGCTAGAGCAGGCCATCTTCGAGCGCCTGTCCGCCGCCGTGGTGGCCGAGACGGAGGCCATCCGTGCCGCCGCCAATGCGCTGGCCGAACTGGATGTGGCCTCGGGCCTTGCGGAACTCGCGGCCACCGAGGCCCACGTGCGCCCGCAGATGGAGGAGGGCGTCGCCTTCGCCATCGTCGGCGGACGCCACCCGGTGGTGGAGCAGGCGTTGGCCAAGGATGGCGGCCCCTTCGTGCCCAACGATTGCGACCTCTCCCCGCCGGAGGGGGACAGGGACGGCCGCATCGTCCTCGTCACCGGGCCGAACATGGCGGGTAAATCTACCTTCCTCAGGCAGAACGCGCTGATCGCGGTGCTGGCGCAGGCCGGGGCCTTCGTGCCGGCCCGCTCCGCCCGCATCGGCGTGGTGGACCGGCTGTTCTCCCGCGTCGGCGCGGCGGACGATCTGGCGCGCGGGCGCTCCACCTTCATGGTGGAGATGGTGGAGACCGCCGCCATCCTCAATCAGGCGACGCCGCGCTCCCTCGTCATTCTCGACGAGATCGGCCGCGGCACGGCCACCTTCGACGGTATGTCCATCGCCTGGGCGAGCCTTGAGCACCTGCACGAGGTGAACCGCTGCCGGGCGCTGTTCGCCACCCATTTCCACGAGCTGACCGCGCTCTCCCAGCGCTGCCGTCGCCTCTCCAACGCCACCGTGAAGGTGACGGAATGGCACGGCGACGTGATCTTCCTGCACGAGGTGGTGCCGGGGGCGGCGGATCGCTCCTACGGCATCCAGGTGGCGAAGCTCGCGGGCCTGCCGGAAGCCGTCATCACGCGGGCCAAGGCGGTGCTGGCGGAACTGGAGGCGGCGGAGCGCGCCTCGCCGGCGCAGAAGCTGATCGACGACCTGCCGCTGTTCGCGGCGCGCCCGAAGCCGGCCGAAAAAGCGGCGCAGGCCGATCCCGCCGCCGAGGCCGTGCTCGGCGCGCTCGATGATCTCGATCCCGACGCGCTAAGCCCGCGCGAGGCGCTGGACGCGCTCTATCGGCTGAAGGGTCTGCGGCGCGACCACTAGGGTCGCAGGGTCGCACCCCTGCCTGCCGTCACCCTCAGTTGCTGCTGCCGTCTGACTGGCCTGGGGCGGCCTGCGGACGCTGGAGCAATTCGCCCCAGGCGGAGAAGGCGTCGTTGAATGCCTGCTCGCCGGCCACACCCTTCTCGAAGGCGAGCGCGGCCTTCTTGTTGTTGGTGTAGGTGACGACCACGTCGAGCCAGGGATAAGCCTGAAGCAAGGCGACGTTGCGCTGCCGGTCGGCCGCCTTTTCCGAAAGGCCCACGAGGAACAGGGTCGGGTTGACCCGCACCGCGAGGCCGGCCAGCGGCGTGCCGAGCGACTGCTGGTTCGGTTTGGAGCGCACCTGATCCACATTGGCGATGCCGCCGAAGGGGAAGTCGTCCGGCAGCTTGAAGCCGATCTCGATGGTGTGGGAGGCGGGCAGTGTCTGGTCGGTGTTGCGCCGGAGCACGAAGGTCATGGCGATCTTGCGCTCGGGAATCGTGAGGTCGCCGCGCAGGCCGATATCGGGCGGCAGGCCCGGCCCGGCGTTCACGGTTTCCGTGCGCCAGGTGATGGTGCCCTCGAAGGTCTGCGGCTGGGCGCTGCCGGGGGATTCCTCGATCAGCACGGCGCGGGCGCTGCCCGAGGCGGTGCCGGGGCGCGGGGTCGGCGCGCGGCGCGCGGCGTCGCTGGAGGTCCGGGTCATCCGGTCGGCGGACTTCGCCTGATCGGACGGCGCGGTGCTGGACGCGGCGGGCGCCGCCGCTTGCGGCTCTCCTTCGCTGCCGCCCAAGAAGCGGTCGCGATTGACGACGGCGAAAGCGATGCCGCCCAGCACCACCAGCGCGAGGATCGCAATCAGAACGAACTTCTTCCAGGAGGCGCCGCCTTCCGAGTTCCCGCGACGGCCGCCGTTGGCGGCGGCGCCGCGGCTGCGGACCTCGCCGCGGCGGAGCGGTGGACGGCGATCGCCTTCGGTCTCGTCTTCGCTGCGCTGGCGGGGCGGCAGGCGGCGGTCGGGCCGGGCCGGCGGCTCGGCGGGTGCGCGGCCGTCCGGATCTGCGGCGGATGGGGCAACCGGGCGCGCGGGCTCCTCGATGGGGGCGGCCGGGGGCTTGGGTGGCTCGAACCGGGCTGGGGGCGGCGGGGGAGCAGCCTCCTCGTCCTCGAACACCTCGTCATCGTCTTCGGGCTCGGGCGTATTGTCCTGCTGGGCGAATTCCGCCTCTACCCGTCGGATTGCCTCCTCGAGGCCCATGCGCTCGCGGGTGATCTCGCCTTCGGGCAGCGGCGGGTCCACCCCGCGCAGCTGGCGCATCAAGGCAGTGCGGGCACGATCATAGACGGCGCGCCGGCTCTCCCCAGTCTTCTGGGGCAGGCTGGAGATCGCGCGGACCAGGAGGGGATAGTAGTCAGCCATCGGAGCGGTGATGTTCCCCTTGAGCCGTCAGATCGGCATTATGCCTGAAACGGGTTGTGAACAAGGATCGTGTCGTCGCGTTCCGGGCTGGTCGACAGCACCGCCACCGGACAACCGATCAGCTCTTCCACGCGCCGCACGTATTTCACCGCCTCGGCCGGCAGGTCGGCCCACGAGCGGGCGCCGGCGGTGGAATCCTGCCAGCCTTCCATGGTCTCGTATATGGGCTCGGCCCGGGCCTGCGCGCCGCTTTCCGCCGGCAGATAGTCGATTTCCTTACCGTCAACCTTGTAGCCGACGCAAACTTTCAACTCGTTAAAGCCGTCGAGCACGTCGAGCTTGGTCAAGGCGATGCCGTGGATGCCGCAGGTGCGCACCGTCTGGCGCACCAGCACCGCATCGAACCAGCCGCAGCGACGGGCGCGGCCGGTGACGACGCCGAACTCGCGGCCCTTGGTGCCCAGCGTCTTGCCAACTTCGTCGAGCAGCTCGGTGGGGAAGGGGCCTTCGCCCACGCGGGTGGTGTAGGCCTTGGTGATGCCCAGAACATAATCGAGCGCGCCCGGCCCGATGCCGGTGCCGCTCGCCGCCGAGCCGGCGACGGTGTTGGACGAGGTGACGTAAGGATAGGTGCCGTGGTCGATGTCGAGCAGCGCGCCCTGCGCCCCCTCGAACAGGATCTTCTTCCCGTCGCGGCGCGCCTTGTCCAGCAGTTCCCACACCCGGTCCATGAAGGGCAGGACCTTGGGGGCGAGCGCCATCAGCTCGGAGACCAGCGCGACGCCGTCCACCTCTTCCATGCCGAGACCGCGGCGGATGAGGTTGTGATGGGTGAGAAGACGGTCGACCTTGGCCGGCAGGCTCTCCGGGTCGGTCAGGTCCACCAGGCGGATGGCGCGGCGGCCGACCTTGTCCTCATAGGCGGGGCCGATGCCGCGCTTGGTGGTGCCGATGCGCGCGCCCTCGGCGGTCGCGCTTTCGCGCAAAGCGTCGAGCTCGCGGTGCAGCGGCAGGATGAGCGGGACGGTCTCGGCGATGCGCAGCCGGTCGGGGCCGATCTCGACGCCCTGGGCGGCGAGGCGCGCCAGCTCGTCCACCAGCGCCTGCGGGTCGAGCACGACACCGTTGCCGATGACCGACAGCTTGCCCGGACGCACAACGCCGGACGGCAGCAGGGACAGTTTATAGGTGACGCCGCCGACGACCAGCGTATGGCCGGCATTGTGGCCGCCCTGGAAGCGGACGACCACGTCCGCCTGCTCGGAGAGCCAATCGACGATCTTGCCCTTGCCTTCGTCGCCCCACTGAGAGCCGACCACGACCACATTGGCCACGCGGTGGTGCCTCCTAACCCGGCGCCGGCGGTTCGGACCACGCCCGCGCGCACAAAGGAAAGCCCCGGCTCAAGTCCGGGGCGTTACGCAAGCGTCTTACGGGATCGGGGCTTGCGAGGCAAGGTTTGCGGGGCGGACCGCGTTCGCGAGACGGTAGCAATGGGCGGCATCGTGGCAAGCCGCCCCGGGGATACCCTTTGGAGCGTTGGCGGGTGGCCCCGGTTCGTGCTCTACCTTCCCCGATGAAGACTCCCCGCAGCGCTCCCGCTCCGTCCCGCCGCCCTGGCGGCAGCCCCAAGCCCGTTGCCGCCACCCCCGGCCTGTCCGCCCGCGTCGTCGCCGTCGATGCGCTGGAAGCCGTGCTGCGGCAGGGCGCCGCGCTCGAAGAGGCGCTGGATGGCCCGGCACTGGAGCCGCGCGACCGGGCACTCGCCTACCGCATCGTCGCCACTGCCCTGCGGCGCCTCGGCACGCTGCGCACGGTGCTCGGCAAGCTGATGGAGCGCGGCTTCCCCAAGTCGGCGCCGCGGCTGGAATCCATCCTGCTGGCGGGGGCGACGCAGATCCTGTTCATGGACGTGCCGAGCCATGCGGCGGTCGGCCTCAGCGTGGACCTTGCCCGCGCCGATCGCTCCACCGTGGGCTTCGCCGGCCTCGTCAACGCCGTGCTGCGCCGTGTGGCGCGGGAGGGCGAGGCGTTGATGGCCGGGGTGGATCCCGATTTCGCCGACACGCCCGACTGGCTGCGCCAACGCTGGATCAAGGCCTATGGGGCCGAGACCGCGCGCGACATGGCCGCCATGCATCGGGTGGAGCCGCCCCTCGACATCACCGTGAAGGCCGATCCGGCCGACTGGGCGCAGAAGCTCTCCGGCGAGGTGCTGCCCACCGGCACGGTGCGCATTCTCCAGGCCGGACCGGTGCGCGCGCTTCCCGGATTCGCGGAAGGCGCGTGGTGGGTGCAGGATGCCGCCGCCGCGCTCCCCGCCCGGCTCCTCGGCAAAGTCCAGGGGCTGAAGGTGGCGGACCTGTGCGCCGCCCCTGGCGGCAAGACGGCGCAGCTCGTCGCCGCGGGCGCTGAGGTGACGGCGGTGGACCGCTCCGGCGCGCGCCTCACCCGGCTCAGGGACAATCTGGCGCGGCTCGGCCTCTCCGCGACCGTGGTGGAGGGCGATGCCGCGACCTTCGCCGGAGGGCCGTTCGATGCGGTGCTGCTCGATGCACCCTGCTCGGCCACCGGCACCCTGCGCCGGCATCCGGACATCGCGGTGTCCAAGCGCCCGGCCGATATCCCAACCCTCGCCACCCTGCAGGCGCGGCTGCTCGACCACGCCATCGACCTCGTGAAGCCCGGCGGCCTCGTCGTCTATTCCACCTGCTCGCTGGAGCCGGAGGAGGGCGAGGCGCAGGTCGAACGCCTCCTGGCCGCCCGCAGCGACGTCGAGCGGGCACCGCTTGGCGCCGAAGAGGTGGATGGCCTCGATTTGTTCATAACTCCTCAAGGGGATGTGCGCACTCTTCCAAGTCAGTGGATGCGGGGGGAGGCGGAGCGGTCGGGTCTCGACGGCTTCTTTGCCGCCCGTCTGCGGCGCAAGGGATGACCTGAGGCGCCGTCAGCCGCCCTCTAGGTCACGAGGCTGGTGAAGACAGGCGCATGGGTATCTGGAATGGATCGGCGGGCCCCCTTCAGGCCGTGGCCAGAAATCTGTTCGGCACGCTGGCCGGGAAGAGCCCTGCGCCGCCGACGGGAGGCGCCGTGAGCCGAGGCGGGCTTAAAGAGCGCACCCAACTGGCGACCCTCCTGGTGGAGCTGTGGTCGCAGACGGTGCTCGCGCGCATCGGCGGCCGCGCGGTGCCGCTCGGCTACGTGCCGGTGCCGGTGCCCGAACGCCTCCTGATCGCCCCGCAGGACCTGAGGACCGGCGACGCCACCGTCGCCAGCGAGATCTATTCCGGCCGCTTCGCTTTCGCCGGCAAGGTGATGGCGCTGGATGGCCGCACCGCGTTCGAGCTGGTGCCGCCCTCGGTGGAATGGGCCGAAGCGCTGCACGGGTTCGGGTGGCTGCGGCACCTGAAAGCCGCCAACACCACCATCGCCCGGGCAAATGCCCGCGCCCTTGTCGGTGACTTCATCCGCGATCCCGGCAAGGCCAAGGCGGTGGCGGCGCGTCCGGACGTGGCGGCGCGGCGCATCATCTCCTGGCTCACCCAGGCGACCTTCCTGCTGCAGGACGCCGACCACGATTTCTACCGCCGCTTCATGCGCTCGCTGGCCAAGCAGGTGCGCCAGCTGCGCCGGATGGCCAGCGATGCGCCGGACGGCTATCCCCGCCTCATCTCCATCGTCGCGCTGGTGTTCGCCGGGCTGTGCATGTCCGACCAGCCGCGCCTCCTCAAGGCGGCGCAGAAGCGCCTCGGCGAGGAGCTGGACCGGCAGATCCTGCCCGATGGCGGGCCGCTTACCCGCAATCCCGGCATGCTCATCGAGCTGCTGCTGGATCTTCTCCCATTGCGCCAGGCCTTCACCGCCCGCAACCAGCAGGCTCCGGCCGCGCTGATGAATGCGGTGGACCGCATGATGCCCATGCTGCGCTTCTTCCGGCATGGCGACGGCGCCTTCGCGCATTTCCACGGCATGGGCCACACGGCGGCGGACCAGCTCGCCACCATCCTCGCCTTCGACGACGCGCGCGGTGCGCCGGTGGCGAACGCGCCCTATTCCGGCTACCAGCGGCTCGATGCCCGCTCGCTGATGCTGATCGCCGACACCGGCCCGCCGCCGCCCGCCGTGGCGAGCTGGGAGGCGCACGCGAGCTGCCTCGCCTTCGAATTCTCCTCAGCCCGCCAGCGCATCGTCATCAATTGCGGCGTGCCGGAGGTGCATCGGGAGATGTGGCGGCAGGTGGCGCGCTCCACCGCGGCGCATTCCACCGCGGTGATCGCCGACACGTCGTCCTGCCGCTTCCTGCAGGGCGGCTCCATGACGCGCATCTTCGGCGCGCCCATCGTGGCCGGCCCGAAGCATGTGGAGGTGCAGCGCGGCACGCGGAACAACGCGCTTTTGCTGCGCGCCAGCCATGACGGCTATGCCGAGGCCTTCAACCTTCTGCACCAGCGCTCATGGCGGCTGGCGCTGGAGGGCAACCGGCTCGACGGCGAGGACATCTTCAAGCCGGTAGAGGAGGGCGGCGCGCTGCCGGCGGAGACCTTCGCCATCCGATTCCATTTGCACCCGTCCGTGACCGTGGAGCGGCTGGACGATCCCCATACCGCCTTGCTCAGCCTGCCCAACGGCGAGGCCTGGGCCTTTGCCGCGCCGCATCTGCCCCTCGTGGTGGAGGAAAGCGTGGACCTCGCCGCCAGCGGCGGGCCGCGTCGCACATCCCAGCTCGTGCTCACCGGAGAGGTAGCGCGCACGCCGCGCGTCATCTGGACCTTCGTGCGCACCCGGGAAGCCCAGAGCGTGCCTTCCGCACGGCCGGGCCGGGGCTGACGCTCCGGACGCGCGCCTTCAGCTTAGCCCCACGGTCCCCGACGCGGCTGCGCCGGGGCCGAACGGGGCGCTGTGAAGCCGCCGCCGCCCATCCGCTGCGACAGGTCGCGCAAAGCGGCGATGCGGTTCTCCACTGCCGGATGCGTGGAGAAGAGATTGTCCATCCGCGCCCCGGACAGCGGGTTGATGATGAACATGTGGGCAGTTGCGGGGTTCGCTTCTGCCTCATAGTTCGGCACCTGATGGCTCGCTCCGGAGATCTTGGCCAGGGCCGAGGCGAGGGCCATAGGCCGCCCCAGTATCTCCGCACCGCCCCGGTCGGCCTCGTATTCGCGGGAGCGGGAGATGGCCATCTGCACCAGCATGGCGGCCATCGGGGCCAGGATGACCATCAGGATTGTGCCGATGAAGCCGAACGGGTTGTTGTTCTCCCGGTTTCCGCCGCCGAACAGCAGGCCGAAGTTCGCGAGCATGGAGATGGCGCCGGCAATGGTTGCCGTGATGGTCATGGTGAGGGTGTCGTAATGCTTGATGTGCGCCAGTTCATGCGCCATCACGCCCGCCACCTCTTCGGGGGTCAGCGTTTCCAGCAGGCCGGTGGTGGCGGCGACCGCAGCGTTCTGCGGATTGCGGCCGGTGGCGAAGGCATTGGGCTGGGGGTTGTCCATGATGAACACCCGCGGCATGGGCAGGTCCGCCCGCTGCGCCAGCTCGCGCACCATGCCGACGAACTCGGGCGCGGTGCGCTCATCCACCTCCCGCGCGCCGTACATGCGCAGGACCATCTTGTCGGCGTTCCAGTAGCTGAACAGGTTCATGCCTGCCGCCACGACGAACGCGATCATCATGCCGCCGCGCCCGCCTATTGCGAAGCCGACGGCCATGAACAGGGCGGTCATGCCTGCGAGCAGGATCGCCGTCTTCAGGTGATTCATCCATCCCTCCCGGTGCCGCGCACAGGACGCGGACCTTGATCTAGAGGATGGGAAGCCACCTCGCCCCGTTCAAGGGCCGATATGCCGTTGCGTCATCCGGGGCCGTCGTGTCGTGGGCTGCGTGTCGGAGGGCTGCCGTGTGGGTCAGATGTCCCGCATGAGGCGGTCGGCGGCCACGCACTTCCATCGGCCGATCTGCCACTGGGGGTGACTCTCGCTCCACTGCGCAATGGCCTGCTGGGAGGACATCATGCATGTCATGGGCGCGCTCGCTTCCAGGGAGAAGCTCAGCTTCTCTTCCCGGCACGTCGCCGGAGCGCTGATGAGGCAGGCGTAAAGAACAATGAACATGACCAGGGTTCCCGAGTTCGGCGCTGCGCGTGCCACCCCCTGCTTCCGTCCCGCTGCGACAAACCTTCGCTTGCCTTCGACGCTCTACTGCCCGGCAGGCTGCCTTCTCGTGGGCCATCTGTGCAAAAAATAAGAAGCAAGCAGAGTGCCAACAGGAATGTTCGGCAAGCATTGGCGAGAAGATTGGTATTGAACAACCGCAATACTTCCCGCCGCCTTATGCCAATACATCCCTCCCCTCCGGGCCTCCTGTTGAGGCCGCTGGGGCAGGTCGCTTGCCGGTCCCTCGGGCCGCCGACAGGCCGATCCGCAAGCCCTTTGCCGGCGCATTTTTCACGCTGCGGCGCGGCATGGATTCGCGATCGCGGCGGCTTGCGGGCGAGCCTCCGCGCGGCTAGGCTCCGCGCGCTATCTGGTGAACCGGTTCGGCCTTCCGCGCCGAGCGCTGACAACAAGGGTAGGCGGCATAGGACCGCCGTCCGGAAATGTCTTCGGGGGCGGTCATCCCTAGTCGATCTACGAGGGAGGACAGAAGGTGGCTAAGATTAGCAAGGTTCTGGTTGGTGAGGCGCTCGTCGGGGACGGCAACGAGGTGGCCCACATCGACCTCATCATCGGTCCGCGCGGCAGCGCGGCCGAGACGGCGTTCGTCACCAGCCTGACGAACAACAAGGATGGCTTCACGTCCCTCCTCGCGGTGCTCGCGCCGAACCTGCCCTGCAAGCCCAACACCGTGATGTTCAACAAGGTGACCATCAAGGACGCCCGCCAGGCCGTCCAGATGTTCGGCCCCGCCCAGTACGGCGTCGCCAAGGCGGTGCAGGACTCGGTGGCGGAAGGCGTCATCCCGGTCGAGGAAGCCGACGACCTCTTCATCTGCGTCGGCGTGTTCATCCACTGGGAGGCGGCGGACGACGCCAAGATCCAGCAGTACAACTACGAGGCGACCAAGCTCTCCATCGCGCGCGCCGTGGCCGGTACCCCCACCGCCCAGGAAGCGACCGACAAGCGCAACGAAGCCAAGCACCCCTTCGCGGCCTAGAGCGGAAACCACCCTGGACAGAGCGGCGACCCTCCGCCCATGCCGAAGGGTCTGCTCCAGCGGTTGGCCGCCATCTTTCTGCGATAGAGGCCAAAAGAGCGACGACCGGCGGTGCTCCCGCCGGTCGTTTTCGTTTGAGGTCGCTCTTGTGAAAGCCGTCGTCAGGGCGACTGGCGCAGGAAGAGGCCGAAGGCGCGGGGGCCGTCGCCCACTTCGAGGGTGGAGACCACCTTCAGCGTCTGCGTGTCGATGACGCTCATGGTGTTGTCGAACCAGTTCACCACATAGACCGCGCGCCCGTCCTGCGCGGCGGCGATGCCCTCCGGATATTCGCCCACGGAGATTGTGGCGCGCGGCGCGCGCGTCGCGGTGTCGAACACGCTCACCGTTCCCGCATACTGGTTGGTGACGAAGGCGAGGGGGCCGGCCAGCGCCAGCGCATAGGGCCTGTTGCCCACCTTCACCGTGCCGATCACCCGGCGCGCGGCGACATCGATGATGCTCACGTCGTCCGAGCCCACATTGGCCGTGTAGGCCGTGCGGCCGTCCTCGGACAGCGTGATGCCGAAGGGGCGGGTGCCGACCTTCACCACGGCGACGCGCTCCAGCGTCGCGGCATCGATGATGGAGACCTGATCGTCGTCGCGGTCGGCGCTGAGCACGAGGGCGCCGTCGGGCGTTACCGCCACGCCGGAGGGAGAGGCGCCGGTCCGGGCGACACGCAGGTCGTCAGGCTTGTCCGGATCGACCACCACGAGGCGCGCCGCATACCAGTCCGCCACGTAGACCGGCTTGCCGGAGGGCGCGACCGCGACGCCCAGCGGGCCGCCGCCGACAGGGATGCGCTTCTCGACCTTGCGGGTCGCGGCATCGATCACCGAAAGGGCCTTGCCCTCGGGGCTGGTGACGAAGGCACGGCGTCCGTCCCGCGACACGGCGATTCCGGCCGGCTCGCCGGGGACCGGAATGCGCGCGACGAGTTTGGGCGGGGCGGCGGCACCATCCAGCGCCACCACCGCAACCTCATTGCCGGGCTGATTGGTGATGAAGGCCTCCGCCGCGATCGAAGGCCGGGGCGAGACGAGCAGCGCGGCCGCCGCGGCGAGGATCGCCGCAGCCGCCGCGCGCCGGTTGAAGGCCATCAGGAGCCCTTTTCGACCTTGGCCTTGAGGGCGTCCAGCCCGCCGCGATAGACGGCGGTCACGGCGGCGATGGCGGCTTCGTCGCTCAGTTCCGGGGGCGGGTCGTTATTGGGGTAGCCGCGATAGAAGGCGCCGCGCCATTCCACCTTGGTGTGGGTGGCATCGACCGGGATGACGGCGATGGTGGACGAATAGTTGGTCACCGGCAGCACTTTCACGTCCACTGCGTTGATGCGGTAGGCGTAGCTCTTCTGCTCCGGCTCATACTTCACCAGCACCTCGTCGATGGTGCCGCCGCCCTTGAGGGTGAGCAGGCGCGTGGCATCCACGGCGTTGCCGCCCTTGCCCTCGTTCTTCTCGACGGCCGGGTGCCAGCTCATGTCCTGGAAGTTGCCGATGACGGCCCACACCTTGTCCGCCGGCGCGTTGATCTCGACGCTCTCGGTGATCTTCTTGCGGGTGGGGCCGTGGGCATCGGCGGCGAGCGGAACCATCGCCATCGCAAGGGCCGCGGCGGCGGCAATCATCTGCCTCATGAACAATTTCCTCCAACAGTGTCTTGTCGTTCCGTCGGGCCTTGGGGCCGCGTCATTGGGACAGGTCCGGCAGGCCGGGGGCGAAGATGCGGTTCTTCACCAGATAGCGCACGCCGCGGGTCCAGGATTCGTCCGTGTTGCCACGAATGTCCACCACGCCGACGCGCACTGCCTTCGCGCTGCCGTCCACGCCCTTGAGGTCCACCTCCTTCACCTGCAGCTCGATGGACAGGATGAGGTTGGACACCTTGCGCACCACGCCCATCACCTCGAACCGCGCGCCGGCGGCGGCGGCGATCTCGTTCTCGCAGGCATTGCACTTGAAGAAGGGGGATGCCTCCTCGATGCGCGCGGCGAAGGGCGCGAGATCGACGGGCGTGAGCTGCCCGGTTTCCACGACGAGGCGCTCCAGCTCGGCATTGATGAGCTTGAGCCGGGCGGCCTGTTCGGCGCGGATGCTGTCGCGCTGGTCCGCCGTATCATCAAATAATTCAAAGCCGAAGATCGCAACGGGAGCAGGCGCAGCAATACTGCGGCCGGTCACGCCGAAAAATGTTGCGCTTGCGAGAAGCAGGACAAAGACGAAACGGGCGCCGGACATCATCGGGAACCTTTGGTAGGTCGAAGGGTGTCACAGCCTCCCCGCGGCTGGCAAGGAGAGATCATCTTATTGTTTTCTTATGTCTATTCGGTTGCCGTTTTTGGCTGATGATGGCTACATCTTCCCCTTGTGACGACTCGGATCGACTGAGCCCCGATTGCCCATGCGCCTTCCCATGAGCCTTCCCCGGCGCCGCGACTGGATGCGTCCGGGTGGGTCCCGCCGTCTCCTCGCCGCCGCCTGCGCCGTGATGCTGTGCGCGGGAGCTCTCGGCATGGGCGGTCCGGTGTCGGCGCAGCCGGCCGTGGCGCCCCCTCCGGATGCCACGCCGGCTCCGATGGAGCTGCGGCTCGGCCTTCTCACCCGCGAGGTGCCCCCGCCGCCGCTCTACGATCTTCTGGCGGTGCCGGCAGACGATGCGGTGTCGGGCGCGGAGCTGGCCATCAAGGACAACAACACGACCGGCCAGTTCACCGGCCAGAGCTATGCGCTGGAGCCGGTTACGCTGGCCGAGGACGAGGATGCGGGCGCCGCCGCGCGCAAGCTCGCGGACGGCGGCATCAAGCTTCTCATCGTCAACCTGCCGGCGGCGGACCTCCTCAAGGTGGACGACGCGGTGAAGGGCAGGGGCGTCACCTTGTTCAACATCGCAGCCACCGACGATGCGCTGCGCGCCGAACAGTGCCGGGCCGACATCTTCCACGTCGCGCCGAGCCGGGCGATGCTGGCGGACGCGCTGATGCAGTTCCTGGCCATGAAGCGCTGGAGCAAGCTGTTCCTCATCGTCGGGCCGAACCCCGGCGACCAGCTCTATGCCGATGCGCTGCGCAAATCGGCGAAGAAGTTCGGTCTCAAGATCGTCGCCGACAAGCCGTGGACCTTCGGTCCCCTCGGCCGCGACCGCTCCGACAGCATCACCCGCTCCGACGCCCTCGTGTTCAGCCGGGGCGTGGACGCGGACGTGCTCGTCGTGGCGGACGAGGCCAACGATTTCGGCAATTACATTCCCTACCGCACCTTCGAGCCCCGCCTGGTGGCGGGTACGCAGGGCCTCACTGCCGGCACCTGGCATCCGGCGCAGGATGCGTGGGGTTCCGCCCAGTTGCAGAACCGCTTCCTGCGCGCCACCAACCGCCCCATGCGGGCGAGCGATTATCAGGCATGGCTCGCCGTGCGCATGGTGGGCGAGGCCGCGACCCGCGCCAAGACCACGGACCCGGTGGCGCTCGCGAAGTTCATGCGCTCGCCTGACTTCAATCTCGCCGCCTTCAAGGGCGTGCCGGTGAGCGTGCGGCCATGGGACCAGCAGGTGCGCCAGCCGCTCCTCATCGCCCAGCCCCTCGGCATCGTCTCGGTGGCCCCGGAGGAGGGCTTCCTGCACCAGCGCACCCCCCTCGACACCCTCGGGGTGGACGAGCGGGAATCCAAATGCCGGCTGAAGTGAGAGCCCGGCCCAAAAGCGCGGCAGGCGCGCCAATTCTGGAGGAAGCCCGATGATCCCGACCGTCCCGCGCCGCCTCGTTGCCCTTCTCGCCGGCGCCGCCGCGCTGACGGCGGCGGATGTGGCCTCGGCCTATACGGTCTACGTCTCCAACGAGCGCGGCAATTCCATCACCGTCATCGATTCCACCACGCTGGAAGCCAAGCAGACGGTGAAGATCGGCCGCCGGCCGCGCGGCATCACCATGAGCCCGGACGGGAAGGTGCTCTTCCTGTGCGCCAGCGACGACCACGCGGTGCTGGCCATCGATCCCGCGACGCTCAAGGTCACGCGCAAGCTGAAGTCCGGTCCCGATCCGGAACTCTTCGCCCTGCATCCCTCGGGCAATCCGCTCTACATCGCCAATGAGGACGACAACCAGGTCACGGTCCTCGATGTGGAGCAGAACAAGGTGGTGGCGCAGGTGCCGGTGGGCACCGAGCCGGAAGGCATGGCCGTGAGCCCGGACGGGGCGACGCTGGTCGCCACGTCCGAAACCACCAGCATGGCGCATTTCATCGACACCAAAACCAACAAGATCATCGCCAACGTACTGGTGGACGCGCGGCCGCGCTTCGCCGAATTCTCCAAGAATGGCAAGCGCCTGTGGGTCTCGGCCGAGATCGGCGGCACGGTATCCGTGATCGATCCCGAAACGCGCAAGATCATCCACAAGGTCACGTTCCAGATCCCCGGCGTGTCCAAGGAGGCGATCCAGCCCGTGGGCGTGCGCCTGACCAAGGACGGCAAGACCGCCTTCGTCGCGCTGGGCCCGGCGAACCGCGTGGCGGTGGTGAATGCCGAGACCTTCGAGGTGCAGAAATATCTCCTCGTCGGGCAGCGCGTGTGGCAGCTCGCCTTCACCCCGGACGAGAAGCTGCTCTTCACCACCAACGGCAATTCCAACGACGTTTCGGTGATCGACGTTCAGGACCTCAAGGTGCTGAAGTCCATCAAGGTCGGCGGCGCGCCGTGGGGCGTGGTGGTCTCGCCGCAATGAACGATGGCGCGCAGGTTGCGGCACAGGCTGCGGCTCTGGAGATCGAGGCGGTGAGCCACGCCTTCGGCGCCCGCCGCGCGCTGGATGGCGTCTCGCTCACCGTTCCAGCCGGCTGCTTCGTCGCGCTGCTGGGGCCGAACGGCGCCGGCAAGACCACTCTGTTCTCACTGGCGACGCGGCTCTATGCGACGCGCGAGGGCCGGGTGCGCATCTTCGGCCATGACCTTTCCCGCGCGCCCTCCGCCGCACTGGCGGAGCTGGGCGTGGTGTTCCAGAGCCGCACCCTCGACCTCGATCTGTCGGTGCGGCAGAACCTTGCCTATCACGGCGCCCTGCACGGCATGGCGGGACGGGAGGTGAAGGCCCGCATCGCCGAACTGCTGGCGCTGGTGGGCCTCGCCGACCGCATCGACGACAAGGTGCGAACCCTCTCGGGCGGCCAGTCGCGGCGGGTGGAGATCGCCCGCGCGCTCATCCACCGCCCCCGCCTGCTGCTGCTGGACGAGGCGACGGTGGGGCTCGATCTGCCGTCGCGCACGGCCATCGTCGAGATCGTGCGGCGGCTGGTGGAGGAGGAGCATCTCGCGGTGCTGTGGGCGACCCACATCTTCGACGAGGTGCGGGGCGACGATCTCATCTATGTGCTCGACAAGGGCCGCATCATCGCCCACGGCACCGCGCGCGAGGTGACCGGCGCGCATCTGCGGCCGACGGAGGCGCGCGCGCCCGAAGGCCCGACGGCGGCTTTGGAGGCCGCCTTCCGGGCCATGACGGCGGCACGGGCGGAGGACGCGGCATGAGCGAGGCCAGCGTCGGAAAAAGACCCGCCGCGCCGGGCCGCCACCTTGGCCCGGCCGGCTATATCGTGTGCCTCACCGGCATCGTCGGCCGCGAGCTGACGCGCTTCGTGCAGCAGAAGGAGCGCTTCCTCTCGGCGCTGGTGCGGCCGCTGGTGTGGCTCTTCATCTTCGCCGCCGGCTTCCGCTCGACGCTCGGCGTCTCGATCATCCCGCCCTACGAGACCTACGTGCTCTACGAGGTCTATGTGACGCCCGGCCTCGCGGTGATGATCCAGCTCTTCAACGGCATGCAGTCGTCCCTCTCCATGGTCTACGACCGGGAGGTGGGCTCCATGCGGGTGCTGCTGACGAGCCCGTTCCCGCGCTGGTATCTCCTGCTTTGCAAGCTGGTGGCCGGGGTCAGCGTGTCGCTGGCGCAGGTCTATGTCTTCCTCGCCATCGCCCGGCTGTGGGAGGTGGACATCCCGCCCATGGGCTATCTCACCGCGCTGCCCGCCTTCATCCTCACCGGGCTGATGCTGGGATCCATCGGCCTCGTCATCTCCTCGCTGATCCGGCAGCTGGAAAACTTCGCGAGCGTGATGAACTTCGTGATCTTCCCGATGTTCTTCGCCTCGTCCGCGCTCTACCCGCTGTGGCGCATCCGCGATGCCAGCGAGACGCTCTACATCGTCTGCCTCATCAACCCCTTCACCCATGCCGTGGAGCTGGTGCGCAACGCGCTCTACGGCGTGTTCGAGCCGCAGGCCTTCGCGGTCGTCGCCGGCACCACCATCGTCTTCTTCGCCCTCGCCGTCGTCGCCTACGATCCGGGCCGCGGCATCATGGGGCGGCGGGGCGGACCAAAAGGAGAAGCCGCGTGATCCGTTCGCTTGCCGCCGCATCGGCCACGGCTCTGCTTTTTTCGACCGTGGCCTTGTTCTGCGCCGCGCCGCTCGCCGCCCAGCCGAAGGCCGACCCCGACTGGCCCTGCCCGCAGCGCAAGACGCCGGAGATCGACCTCGCGCAGGTGTGGAACGGGCCGGATCCCGCCTCCGCCGGCAAATGGACGGACGATCAGGACGCCGCCGCCCTCGCGGTCAAGCTCTCCTCCCGCCGCACGCCGGCCAAGGAGTTCGCGCCTTTGCTGGACGGCTTCGTGAAGGAGGCCGGCGCCGAGGCCGACAAGGGGCTGCTCCGGGTGATGGCGGGGGTCTACGAGATCATCAACGACCAGCGCGGCAAGCTCATGCACGGCATCGAGCGCTATGCGCGCGGGCAGCAGCGTCTCGCTGACCGCATCCGCGACGAGGCGGACGAGCTGAGCAAGGTGCGCAGCTCCATCACCGCGCCGGAGACACCCGAGAGCCGCAAGCTCGACGAGCAGCTCCACTGGGACACCCGCATCTTCGACGAGCGCGCCAAGTCGCTCACCTATGTCTGCGAAACGCCCGTCCTGCTGGAGCAGCGGGCCTTCGACATCGGCCAGCAGATCCAGGCGCGGCTGAAGGTGAAGGGCTGAGAGGTAAGCGCGGCGGGCGCGACGGCGCGCCGGCTACTCCAGCCCCTCCACATGCCCGATGAAGGGCAGTTGCCGGAAGGCGTGGGCGACATCCATGCCGTAGCCCACCACGAACAGGTCCGGGCAGGTGAAGCCGACGAAATCGGCCTCGATCTGCACCGCCCTTTTGCCCGGCTTCTCCAGAAGCACGCACACCAGCACCCGCCGGGCACCCCGCGCCATGAGCAGGTCCTTGGCGAAGGCGAGGGTGCGGCCGGATTCCAGAATGTCGTCGATGAGCAGCACGTCGCGGTCGCGCACGTCGCTCTCCACGTCCTTCAGGATCTCCACCTGGCCGGAGGAGATGGTCGCCTCGCGATAGGACGAGAGGTGCATGAACTCCACCTCCGGCGCGAGGCCGGACGTGTGCATGGCGCGCAGCAGGTCGGCGGCGAAGATGAAGGAGCCTTTCAGGACCGCCACCGCGAGCAGCCGCTCCGGCGCAAACGCGGCGATCTCAACCGCCAGCGCATGGTTGCGCGCGGCGATGCGGTTCTCGTCATAAAGGACGCTGACGTTCGGCAGGTTCATGATCCCTCTTCGCCAGAGCGCGAACATGGCCGTCGCGGCCGCGGGCGCCCTCCCGAGATAGCCCCCGTGCCCGGCGCGCGCAATGCGGGACAGCCCTTCCGTCCGCGCGGGGCGCCCGTGCCGCGCCCCCGTGGCGACGCCTGCCGCTTCGTTTATGGTGTGGCGGGGCGCCACGGCGCGATTCGGGTGAAGGGTTGGGGCGTGGTCCGGTTCGAGAACGTCGGCCTCAGGTACGGCATGGGTCCGGAAGTGCTGAAGGATGTGTCCTTCGGCATCGAGCCCAATTCGTTCCAGTTCCTGACCGGCCCGTCGGGAGCCGGCAAGACGACGCTCATGCGCCTCCTGTTCCTCCAGCTGAAGCCGACGCGCGGGCTCATCACCCTGTTCGGGCGGGATGTGTCGTCGCTCGATCCCGACGAGGTGGCGGTGCTGCGCCGGCGCATCGGCATCGTCTTCCAGGATTTCCGCCTGCTCGACCACCTCACCACCTACGAGAACGTCTCGCTGCCGCTGCGGGTGCTCGGCAAGGAGGAGGCGAGCTATCGCGGCGAGGTGACGGAGCTTCTGAGCTGGGTCGGCCTCGGCGACCGGATGCACGTTCTGCCGCCTGTGCTCTCGGGCGGCGAGAAGCAGCGCGCCGCCATCGCCCGCGCCCTCATCGGGCGGCCGGAATTCCTGCTCGCGGACGAGCCCACCGGCAATGTGGACCCCACCCTCGCGCGCCGCCTGCTCCGCCTGTTCATCGAACTCAACAAGTCCGGCACGTCGGTGCTTCTGGCGACCCATGACATCGCGCTCATGGACCAGTACGACGCCCGCCGCCTCGTGATCGCCGACGGCCGCCTCTATGTCTACGACTGACGCCGGCGCCCAGCCGCAGAACCCGCAGCCCAAGAAGCCGCCGGCCGAGGGGGGCGAGGCGCCGCGTGCCAAGGCACGGGCGCTGGCCTCCATCGTGCCGTCCTCGACCATCGCCGGGCGGGCGCTGGTGGCGGTGGTGGCCATCATGACCTTCCTTGCCGGCCTCACCATCGGCACGGCGGTGGCGGTGCGGGCGACTGCCAGCCAGTGGCGCTCCGACGTGACGCAGGAAGTCACCATCCAGATCCGGGCCGGCGAGAAGCAGGCGACCGACGCCCAGGTGCAGGCCGCCGCCGACATCGCCCGCAAGACCCCGGGCATCGCCGACGTGCACATCCTCACCCCGGAGGAGACCTCCCGGCTGCTGGAGCCGTGGCTCGGCTCCGGTCTCGACCTCGGCGACCTGCCGGTGCCGCGGGTGATGGTGGTGCGCCTCGATGGCGCGAGCCCGCCCGATCTCGCCCGGCTCAAGCGCACGCTGACCGACCGCATCCCCACCGCCACGCTCGACGATCACCGCGGCTGGTCGCGCCGGCTCGTGGCGGTCACGGACGGGGTGATGCTGGTGGCGGTGGTGCTTCTCGTGCTGGTGGGGCTCGCGACCGTTCTTTCGGTCGTCTTCGCCACCCGCGCGGCGGTGGCCACCAACCGTTCGGTGGTGGAGGTGCTGCATTTCGTCGGCGCGCGCGACGGTTTCATTGCCGCGCAGTTCCAGCGCCACTTTCTGAAGATCGGTGCGGAAGGCGGGCTCATCGGAGGCCTTTCGGCGGCGGCAGTGTTCGGGGCGCTGGCCGCGCTCCCGCGCCTCGGCCTTGGTGGCGATCCGGAACTGCCGACCGTGCTGGGCTGGCTCAATCCGGGCTATCTGGGATTCTTCGGCATCGCCGTGTCGGTGGCGATCGTGGCGCTGGCGACGGCGCTCACCTCGCGCGTCACCGTTTACCGCACGTTGAGGACGATCACATGATCGGCCGTGCGGCGATCGATGTGGCGGTGGCCGGGGGTGCGTCACCTCGCCTCTGCCGCATTCCGGCGCCATCCTCGGCTGCATGACCATGTCGAGCACCGAGCGCAGGACGCAGGCGCGGATCGGTCCCGGGCAATCCGATACCGGCGCTGCCAGAAGCGGAGCCAGCAAAGGCGCGACCGGCACCCCGGTGCCGCGCCGCGGCCCCATGCGCCGGCTCTTTATTGGCATGCTGGCGCTGGGCGGGCTCGGGGCAGTCGTCGGCGGCATCGGCTTCATCGCCTTCACCACCCAGATCGCGGGGCACGAGCCTGCGGGGGTCAAGCCGGCCGATGCCATCGTCGTGCTCACCGGCGGCCCCTCGCGCATCGTCGATGCCGTCTCCCTTTTGAACGAGGGGCTGGGTCAGCGCCTGCTCATCACCGGCGTCAACAAGTCCATCTCATCGGAGGAGATGCGCCGCGCCCTGCCCGATGGCGAGCGGCTGATGGATTGCTGCATCGATCTCGGCCACAAGGCGCTGAACACGCGGGGCAATGCCTTGGAGGCGGCCGAATGGACCCGCGAACGGCGGTTCCGGTCGCTGGTGGTGGTGACCTCCTCCTGGCACATGCCGCGCGCCATGATGGAATTGTCGCGCGCCCTTCCCGATGTGGAACTGGTGGCCTATCCCGTCGTCACCAGCCGCACGGAGCCGGAGAACTGGTGGAGCGATACCGGAACGCTGAAGCTGCTGGTGAAGGAGTATTTGAAGTACATCATGGCCACGGTGAAGATCCGCCCCGCCAAGGCCGTGGCCGGCCCTCAGGCCGAAACCGCGCCGTCGGCCGGCGGGTCTTCCGCGCCGCACTGATCATGCGCTCCCGGCCGCCCGGCCGCGGGGCAGGGAGACCACCTTGACCTTCCTGCGTTCGCTCGTCTTCCAGATCGCCTTCTATCTGGTGACGATCCTCTACATGCTGGCCTTCCTGCCCGCGCTGCCGTTCCTGTCGCGCAAGGGCCTGTGGCGCACCGGCGTGATGTGGTGGGTCGCCACCATCATGTTCCTGCTGCGGGTCATCGTGGGCACGCGGGCTGAGATCAGGGGCGTCGAGAACATTCCGGACGGCCCGCTCCTCCTCGCGTCCAAGCATCAATCGGCGTGGGAGACGCTGGCGCTGCTGCCGCTGTTCTCGGACCCGGCCTTCATCCTGAAGCGCGAGCTGATGTCGATCCCCGTCTTCGGCTGGTTCGCGGCGCGGGCGCGGATGATCCCGGTGGACCGCAAGGGCGGCTCGTCCGCCATGAAGGCGATGACGCGACGAGCGCAGGCCGACATGGCCGAGGGCCGGCAGATCCTCATCTTCCCGGAAGGCACGCGACGCCCAGCCGGGGCACCGCCGGACTACAAGTTCGGCGTGGCGCATCTTTATTCCAGCCTCGGTGTGCCTTGCCTGCCCATCGCACTCAATTCTGGCCTCTACTGGCCGAGGCGATCCATCCTCAAGCGGCCCGGCACCATCCTCGTGGAGATCCTGCCGGCGCTTCCGCCGGGCCTGCCACGGCGGCAGTTCATGGGGCGGCTTCAGGCCGACATCGAGGGCGCCAGCGACCGCCTGCTCGCCGAGGGACTGGCCGAACTCGGACCCCGCGCGCCGGCCCATCTGAGGGGTCGCGAGACGGTCCAATCTTCCCCGTTGTCCACCCCTGTGGAAAACTCTTGATCGAGTGCCGGAGATCGTTCTAGTTTCGTTCTCATGAACGCAACTGATTCGCTCCTTGTCCCCCTTGTGGACGCCGGTGGCCTGAACGGCCTCAAGCACGACGCCCTCGGCGCGCGCTACCGTTTCTGGCGCGACGAAGACGGCGTGCGCCATGTGTTTTCGGTCTATCGGCCGGACGCCGCCCCCGACTATCCGGACGCCCTCGCGGTGGTTTCGCGGCGCACGCCCGCGGGCTCCATCGCCATGTGGGCCGGTCCCGCCAGCAGCGCCCGCACAGCGGCGCTGCGCATGCGCGGCGATGAAATTCACATCCATGTGTTCGGCGAGGAGAACGCTCCGGCGCTGCGCCGTCTCATGCAGCGCACCGAGGCGTCGTCCGCGCTGCCCCGCCCGGTGGCACAGGTGCTCTGCCTGCCCGCGCGCCGCCACGCGGCCTGAGGCGGAGGCTCAGGGTGAGCCTTCTCCCTCGGCATCGTCCGGCAACACCGGTGGCAGGGCATGGCTCGCCGTCAGGTGCTGCGTGAGATAGCTGAGGCCGGGATCGCGGATGCCGAGGCTTTCCAGCGCCTTCACCGTCGCCACCACATAGTCCGTGTTCGGCCCCGACTTGCCGTGGGAGCGGCGCACCAGAGCGAGCTGGTCGTCCAGGGTCAGGCCGCGCGCATATTGGGGATGGGCGCGGTTGACCAGATAGGCCACGGCCGCCGCGTCGCGTCCCGATCCGTCCAGCAGCCGCACGCGCCGCATCACCTCGCGATAGACGCCGGAAATCTGCTCGCGCTCGGTGAGATAGGCGTGGGTCTGCGGCCAGTCCGCGGCCGCTACCCGATAAGCGATGCCCCTGCACGAGCCGCCGAGGTCGAGGCCGAGCACGAGCCCCGGCTTCTCCGGCGTGCCACGATGATGGAAGGAATAGACGCACAGGGTGCGGTGCGCGCCAACGAGCCGCGCCTCGCAGCGCTCGACGAAGGCGAAGCCCGGATTCCACATCAGCGAGCCATAGGCGAACACCCACACATCGCCCTTGATGCTCGCGGGCGATGCCCCGGGCGTGACCGATTGCCCCGCCCCCGCCGGCGCCCCGCCATCTCCGTTCGCCGACCGCTCGTCCGCCATGGGCCTGCCACACCTTCCCGGCGTTGACAGAAACGCCGGACCGTCGCCTAACAGCCGGCAAGGACCATCGCAAGCCGCGGGCGACCGTGGCCAGCCGCAAGGATGTCCATGACCGCGCCCACTCCGTCCGCCCCCGTAGCACCGTCTCCCGAAACGCCCGCCAGCCGGCCGAAGCCGTGGCTGGTCATCGTGCCCCTCCTGCTGGTGGTGGTCGCCGCCATCGTCTGGAGCGGCCTGTGGTTCTATGCGGCGGGCCGCGCCGAGCGGGAGATCGACGCCTGGATCGGGCGCGAGGCGAAGCTCGGGCGCATCTGGTCCTGCACCGACCGCCATCTCGCCGGCTTCCCCTTCCGCTTCGAGCTGCGCTGCCTGTCGCCGAAGCTTGAGACGCGCGGCGGCGACGCCATGCGCTTCACCGCCGCCTCGGCCGAGGCGGTCGCGCAGGTGTGGGCGCCCAATCACATCGTCGCCGAGTTCGCCGGCCCGGCGCGGGTGGAGGATCTCAATACCGGACAATCCTATGTCGCCGTGTGGTCCCTGCTGCAGATGAGCGGCGTGGGCGATCTTTCCGGCCGGCCGGAGCGCTTCTCGCTGCAGGCGCATGACCTGAAGCTGGAGCAGCCGGGGGCGACCGGGACGCAGCCGGTGGCGCTGCTGTCCGCCCATCTGTTCGAGTTCCATGCCCGCCGCGCGGCGGGCAAGGACGGCAAGCCGGATGGCGTCGACTATGCTTCCGGCCTCACCGGCGGCGAGAGCGCGCTGCTCAATGGGCTTGGCATGCAGGGGCCCGTGGAGATGGCACTCCAGGGCACGGTGACGGCGTCGGCCGACCTGCGCCCCATGCCGGTGGCGCAGCGGCTGCGGGCGTGGGCGGATGCCGGCGGCGTCGCCCGGCTCGACCGCTTCCACATTACCTCGCCGAAGGTGGCCATGTCGGCCACCGGGATCGTGGCGCTCGACCCCCAGGGCCGGCTCAACGGCAAGCTGGACCTCGGCTTCGCCGGGCTCAACGACGTGGTGCAGGGCCTCGACCGGGCCGGCGCGATCCCGCGCGAGGTCGCGCCCATCGTGGGCGCGCTCGCCATGGTGGGCAAGCCGGGACAGGTGGAGGGCCGCAAGGGCGCGCTGTTCGCGCTGTCCTTCGATGCCGGCACGCTCAAGCTCGCCGGCTTCCCGGTGGGGATCGTGCCGCCGCTGTTCTAGAGAGCGATTCGATCAAGTTGAAACAACTTGACCGGTGGATGGCCCTCACACTCAAGAAAGAGCGGCGCGTCAGAAGACGCGCTCGCCTTCCACCAGCACCTGCCGCACCACCGGCGTGCCCTCGAAGATGCGGAAGCGCACCACGTCTGCCCGCAGACCGGCGTCGAGCCGGCCGCGATCTTCGAGGCCCGCCATCCGCGCGGGGTTGCGGGTCACGAGGGCCATGGCCTCCGGCAGCGGCATGCCGTCCACCGTGTGAAGGCGCGTTGCCGCCTGCAGCAGGCTCGCGGGCACGTAATCCGAGGCGAGGGCGTCGATCAGCCCCTCCTGCGCCAGAGCGCCCATGGCGACCCCACCGGAATGGGAGCCGCCGCGCACCACGTTCGGCGCCCCGCCGATGGTGGCGAGATCAGCCGCGCGGGCCGCCGCAGCCGCCCCGCGAGTGGTGGGAAACTCGCTCACCGTGCAGCCGGCAGCCCGCGCCTCGGCCACATGGTCTTCGGTGGTGTCGTCGTGGCTCGCCAAAACGAGGCCAGTCGCCGCCAGCATCTCCACCAGCGGGGGCAGGTTGCGCGCCACATTGGCCCGGCCGCGGGCGGTGCGCTCGCCGATCTCGCGGTCGGCCTCGACGGCATCCTTGCCGATGCCCAGCAGGAAGTTGCGCAGCACGTCCACGTTGCGCCACTGCCGGGCGCCGGGGGTGTGGTCCATCAGCGAGGCGAAGGCGAGGCCCGGGCGCGCGAGCGTCGGCTCGACGAGATCCAGCAGATCCGGGTCGGTCATCTCGCAGCGCAGGTGGACCTTGTGGTCCGCCCGGAACAGGGGCGCGCCCTGCTCCACCGCATCGAGCATGACGCCGAACAGGTCGCGCCGCTCCGCCTTCGCCTGGTCGAAGCCGCCCGCGCAGATGGCATCGAACACGGTGGTGATGCCGCTCGCCACGGTCTGCCCGTCATGAGCCAAAGCCGCCGCCCGTGCGTCCGGCCAGAACACCCTGGGCCGCGGGACGAAATGGCCCTCCAGCGCATCCGTGTGCAGGTCGATGAGGCCGGGGGCGATGAAATCGCCGTCGCAATCGACGGCGCCCGGCGCGGTGGCGCGCCCTTCGTCGATGGCGAGGATGCGCCCATCCCGCAGCGTGATGGTTCCCGCGACGACGGCATCGTCGAGGACGAGGCGGGCGTTGGTGAGAACGGTATCCATCGGGGCTCCGGAGCAGGGTCGTCAAAAAAAGACGCGCGGGCCAGCCTTCCGGCCGGGCCCGCGGATGTTCTGCGTTGCACCCTATCGTGACACCCGGGTGACGTCGCCCGGGTTGAGCGAAACCGTTCAGGAGCGCGGGGCGGGCGGTGCCGGCGGGCGCGGCACCACCTCGTAGAGCTGGAAGCGTTCGCCCTCGGCGACCAGCTTGAGGTGGTCGCTGTCGGGGTTGCGCGCGCCGCGCTCGGTGAACAGCAGATACACATAGTCGAACTTCGACGGCCACAGGTCCCAGTAGCGCGGGCCATCGGGCGTCGGGTCTTCCTCGGTGATCAGCAGCTGCTCGATCTGGGGCGGGGTCCCGTCCTCGGTGTCCACCTGCGCGTTGAACGGCTTGCGGGCACGCAGGATCTGCTTGCCCTCCACCGTGAAGGCGGTGGTGACGAGGGACGACTTCTCGATCATGGCGAGGCAGGCGGCGTGCATCAGGCCGAGATCGGTCGGATCGTTGCCGCCCTGGATGTCGGCGTAGGCGACGAGTACCCGGGAGCCCGGACGGATCTGAACGACCGATTCGCGGAACGCCACCGTCCATTGCGAGAGGCGGTCCCAGACCACCTGGACCTCGCCCACACGCACCGCCAGCATCAGGACCAGAACCACCGCGAAACCGCGACGGGCGAGGCGGTGGCGCAGGTCGACCCGCATGGCGGCGAGCACCATGAAGGCGATGGCCACGGGCAGGCGCTGGTCCGCCATGTAGGTGGCGAACACCACGCGCGGCATGGCGAGATAGACGAGCCCCGCCACCAGCAGCAGCGGCAGCATGAGCGAGTGGACGTGGAGCAGGCGATGCCGCGCCGCCCAGACGCCGGCCAGGATGAAGATCGCCGCCACGGCGACCGCCACATGGTCGACGTAGACGTTGAAGATCATCTCGATGCCGTCGATCTTCCCCTGCGGCTCCCAGTAATTCTGTCCGCTGAGGCCCCAGGTGGGGCTCGCCACCAGCAGCGGGAGTATGGGCAGGAAGGGCAGGCCTCCGCTGACGAACACGCCGATCCGCGGCCAGATCGGCCCGCGGCCGAGGCGCAGGCGGTCGAGTTCGTAGGCGAGGATGCCGATGCCGTAGATGCCCGCCGTGAACAGGTGGCAGAAGAAGAGCGCCACCACGAACGCCGCCGACACGAGGTAGCGCCACGGCCACCATCTGTCCCTGAGCGCGACCCAGGCCGTGAGCGCGAACAGCGCCAGACCGATGCCGAAATAATAGTTCATCACCCCGATGAGGAAGATGCCGTTGTAGAGCAGCGGGAACGCCAGGAGCGGCAGCGCCGACCACACCCCGAACAGCGCGCGGTTCAGCGTCATGACGCCCCCGGCGATCAGCGCGAAGCAGATCAGGGTGTAGATCTCGCCGGCGGTGTAGATGTCGACCACCCTGTCGATGACCGGGACCAGGAGGTCCATCATCAGGTTGGGCAGGATCGACCATTTCAGCGTGTAGAAGCGCGCCAGGTCCTGATCCTGCGGGATCGAGGCGATCACGTGCATCCGCGCCAGATGGTTCACATAGTCCGACAGCGGCGGGAGCGGATGGGTCAGGATGGGGATGGACACGAGCCCGAGACAGGCCACGAACAGGAGCAGGATCTGCGTGGCGCGCAAATCGTGCGGCCGGCGCTCCGGCGGGTGATGGGCGTGCGCGGCGGCGCTCGTGGAATGCGTGGCAGGCAGAATCGGGGGCGTCATGAAGGCCGGGTCTCTCTGGCGACGGCTGGAGCAGCGGCGGGTGAGGGCTGTGGCGGGCGAACGGGTGACCGGCGTTGACGCCGCCATTGTGTCGGCCGGGTCCGCTTATCATCACCTTTTCGCGAGCGAAGAAAGGCTGCCCGGAAGATTTCCGCCGCGCCGGCCGTGGCCCTCGGACGGGCGGGCCTTTCACCGCTCGACCGAAACCGCTAGAAGGGCGCCGCCCGGTGGCCCCGCCGCCGGCCCCCGCGAGCACCACCTGCGAGCCCCCCATGACCGAGCCCCGTTCCCAGTCCGTGTCGGAAGCCCAGCACGAGGCCGAAGTGCTGGCGCGGGCGCTGCCGCACATGCAGCGCTACGACGATGCGATCGTGGTGGTGAAATACGGCGGCCACGCCATGGGCAGCGAGGACGTGGCGCGCACGTTCGCCTCCGACATCGTGCTCATGGAGCAGTCGGGCATCAATCCGGTGGTGGTGCATGGCGGCGGCCCGCAGATCGGCGCCATGCTCGCCAAGCTCGGCATCAAGTCGGAATTCGCGGCCGGCCTGCGCATCACCGACAAGGCGACCGTCGAGATCGTCGAGATGGTGCTGGCCGGTTCGATCAACAAGCAGATCGTCGGCTTCATCAACGAGGCGGGCGGCAAGGCCATCGGCCTGTGCGGCAAGGACGGCAACATGGTGCGCGCCCGCAAGGCGAGCCGTGTCGTGGTCTCTTCCGGTGACGATGCCCAGGAGGTGGACCTCGGCTTCGTCGGCGAGCCCGACACCGTGGACACCACCGTGCTCGACCAGATCCTCGGCCGGGAGCTTATTCCCGTGCTCGCCCCGGTGGCGGCGGCGGTGGACGGCGGCACCTACAACGTCAATGCCGACACCTTCGCCGGTGCCATCGCCGGTGCGCTGGGCGCCAAGCGCTTCCTGCTGCTCACCGACGTTCCGGGCGTGCTCGACAAGAACAAGCAGCTGATCCCCCGGCTCACCATCGCCGAGGCTCATGCGCTGATCGCGGACGGCACCATCTCGGGCGGCATGATCCCCAAGGTGGAGACCTGCATCTACGCGCTGGAGAAGGGCGTGGAGGGCGTCGTGATTCTCGACGGCAAGGTGCCCCACGCCGTGCTGCTGGAACTGCTCACCGACCACGGCGCCGGCACGCTCATCACTCGCTGACGTCACCCCTTGAGGAGGTCGGCGTCCGCGGGAATGGTGCTCGCGCCCTCGCCGAGGGCGCGCTGCATCAGGACCGTATCGATCCACCGGCCGAACTTGAGGCCGGTGGCCGGCAGGGTGCCGATGGAGCCGAAGCCGCAGGCGCGGTGCAGCGCGATGGAGCCGGCATTGCCGCTGTCGCCGATCACCGCCACCATCTGGCGGAAGCCCAGCGCCTCACATTCGGCGATCAGCGCTTCGAGCAACCGCCGGCCGACCTTCTTTCCTCGGGCCGCCTCGTCCACGTAGATGGAATTCTCCACCGTGTAGCGATAGGCGACGCGCGGACGGAAGGCGCTGGCATAGGCATAGCCCAGTACCTTCCCGTTTTCTTCCAGCACCAGATAGGGATAGCCGCCCTCGATCAGGGCGGCCTGCCGGCGCGCCATCTCCTCGGGACCCGGCGGTTCCAGCTCGAAGGAGGCGGTGCCATTGCGGACCGCCTCGTCATAGATGGCGGTGATGGCGGGAATGTCGGCGGGGGTGGTAGGACGGATCGGCATACCCTCTTTTAGGACGCCGCCGCGCTTCCGCCAAGCTTGCCGAAAGGTCAGGCCCGCGTGATCGCGCCCGGTGCGACGGTGAAGCGCGCCGCCGTCTCCAGCGCGGCGAAGGCGGAGGGGTCGGCCCCGGTCATCCAGACCTGCGCCCCGAGGCGGGCCAGCGCCTCGAACAGGCCGGTGCGGCGCGCGGCATCGAGATAGGCCACCACGTCGTCGAGCAGCAGCACGGGGGAGAAGCCCTGCATGCTGCCCACCAGCCGGGCGTGGGACAAGGTGAGGCCGATCAGCAGGGATTTCTGTTCGCCGGTGGAGCAGCGCGCGGCGGGCAGGCGCTTCTCGCCGTGACTTACCGAGAGATCGGTGAGGTGCGGACCTTCAAGGGTGCGGCCGGCCGCACGGTCGCGCGGGCGGTTGTCGCGCAGCAGCGCGCGATAGCGGTCCTCCACCTCCAGCGCCGGATGCTGCGCGATGAGCCGCTCCACGGCGCCGTCGAGGACGATCTCAGCGAAGGGGAAGGGCGAGGCCTCGTCGCGATGGGCGGCGATCTCGGCCGAGAGGCGGGCCACCGTCTCCAGCCGCGCGGCGGCCACCGCCACCGCCAGCTCGGCCACCTCGTGCTCCATCGCGTCGAGGAAGCGGGCGGAGCCGTTCTCCTCCAGCAAGCGGTTGCGGGAGCGCAGAGCGCGTTCCAGCCCGTTGACCCGTGTGCCGTGGGAGGCATCCACCGCCAGCACCAGCCGGTCGAGATAGCGGCGGCGGTCGCCGGGCGGGCCGAGGAACAGGCCGTCCATCTCCGGGGTCAGCCAGAGCACCTTGAGATGATCGAGGAAGGCGTTGGCCGAGGGCACGGCCTCGCCGTCGATGCGGCAGCGCCGTTGCCCGCCTTCCTGCGCCGGATCATAGCCAGTGCCGAGGCGCACCTCGCCCAGCGCACCCTCAATGAAGGCCGAGACTGCCCAGGGCGCGCCGTCCGCGTCCGGCGCGTGGGCACCAAGCGGGCGGTGGCCCACGTCGGCGAGCTGCGCCCGGCGCAGGCCGCGGCCGGGGGAGAGGAAGGAGAGGGCTTCGAGGATGTTGGTCTTGCCGGCGCCGTTCGGCCCGGTGAGCACGATGGCGCGCGCCTCCACCGCGACCTGAGCCGCCGGATAGGAGCGGAAACCGGTGAGCGACAGCTTCAGGATGCCGGCGTGGAGCATGGTGTCACGATCGCCGCGGCGTCAGGCACGCCCGGCCGGCTGCCGGACAGGCCCTTGTGCGCCTCACACCCGCAGTCTCAAACGCGCATGGGCATGAGGACGTAGAGCGCATCCGTCTTGGTGGAATCGCGCACCAGCGTGGGCGAGCCGGGATCGGCGAGCTTCAGCTCGGCCGTGTCGCCTTCGAGCTGGGAGGTGATGTCCAGCAAATAGCGGGAGTTGAAGCCGATATCGAGAGGCTCGGCGGTGTAGTCCACCTCCAGCTCCTCGGTGGCGCTGCCCGAATCGGGGTTGGTGACGGACAGCACCATCTTGCCGTCGCCCAGCGACAGCTTCACCGCGCGGCCGCGCTCGCTGGACACGGTGGACACGCGGTCCACGGCGGCGGCGAACTCGTCCTTGTCGACGATGAGGGTCTTGTCGTTGCCCTGGGGAATCACCCGGCCATAGTCCGGGAAGGTGCCGTCGATCAGCTTGGAGGTGAGCACGATGGCACCCACCTGCACGCGGATCTTGGTGGCGGAGAGGGAGATGGTGACCTCCGCTTCCTTGTCCTCCAAGAGCTTCTGGATCTCGGCGACGGTCTTGCGCGGCACGATCACGCCCGGCAGGCCCTGCGAGCCGGCGGGGGCTTCCAGCTCCGCCTGGGCGAGGCGGTGGCCGTCGGTGGCGACAGCGCGCAGCATCGCTTTGCCGTTCGCCTCGGTCACATGCAGGTAGATGCCGTTGAGATAATAGCGCGTCTCCTCGGTGGAGATGGCGAACTGGGTCTTGTCCACCAGGCGGCGAAATTCCGCGCCCTTCACCTTGAAGGTGTGGGAGAATTCGCCCGCGGCGAGATCCGGGAAATCGGCTTCCGGCAGGGTCTGGAGCGAGAAGCGGGCGCGGGAGGCGCGCACCGTGAGGGTGCCGCGCTCGCCGCCGGCCTCAAGCTGCACCTGCGCGCCGTCGGGCAGCTTGCGCACGATGTCGTAGAGCACGTGGGCGGGGACGGTGGTGGCGCCCGCCTGGCCGGTCTCGGCCGGCACGCTCTCGACCACTTCGAGGTCGAGATCGGTGGCCTTCAGCTCCAGCGTGCCCTTGGCCGCCTTGATGAGCACGTTGGCGAGGATCGGGATGGTGTTGCGCCGCTCGACGACGCGGTGGACGTGGCTGAGCGATTTCAGAAGCTCGGCGCGCTCGACGGTGACCTTCATCGTCCTGGCCCGTTCACTCTTCGCTTCCGAGCCGGCCTGCCGCGGGATCGCATGTCCCACCGGTGGGTCCGTCTCGACATTCTAAGGATGACGCCCGCGGAACCCCTCATCCGCCGGTGCGGGCGAGGGGCGCGTGCGCCGGTGTGGCGTGGCGCGACGGCGCAGGGCGCGCCGTCAGGCGTCCGAGGGTACGGGCGCCGGGCCGCCGACATTGCCGCCCCAAGGGGCGCAAGGCAAGGGCTCGCGGGGAGATTTTGGTTGGCGGGGATGAAGGGCCGGCTTTTCGCGCAGGAAAGGCCGGCGGCACCAGTACGGCGCCGCCCTTCCACCTCACCAACAGGCGCGTGGCTCAGCTTTCGAGGGCGAGCCGCTTCAGCACCTCGATCTCGTCGGCGAGCGCGCGGTCCGTGGCGACGAGGCCGTCGATCTTGCGGACCGCGTGGAGCACGGTGGTGTGGTCGCGCCCACCGAACCGGCGGCCGATTTCCGGCAGGGAGCGCAGTGTCAGCGTCTTGGCGAGATACATGGCGATCTGGCGCGGCTTCACCACCGTCGCGGTGCGGCGCTGGGACAGGAGGTCGGCGCGCGAGACGTTGTAGTGCTTGGCCACCACGCGCAGGATGTCGTCCACCCGCACGCGCTTGGGATCGGTCGGGCGGATGAGGTCCTTGACCGCATTTTCCGCCATGTCGAGCGTCACCGGCTCGCCGGTGAGCTGGTTGAAGGCGAGCAGCTTGTTGAGCGCGCCGTCGAGGTCGCGGCCGGACTGGCCGACGCTGCGGGCGAGGAATTCCAGCACCGGCGCCGGCACGGCGAAACCCTGGTGCTGCTCGGCGAGGGTCTGGTAGCGCGATTTCAGGATCTGGAGGCGCAGGTCTTCCTCCAGCGGCGCAAGGTCCACCACGAGACCGCCGGCGAGGCGCGAGCGCACGCGCTCGTCGAGGTGCTCGAGCTCGCCGGGCAGGCAGTCCGCCGCCAGCACCACCTGCCGCCCGCCATCCAGCAAAGCATTGAGGGTGTGGCAGAATTCCTGCTGGAGATTATTGCCCTTCAGGAACTGCAGGTCGTCGATCACCAGCGTGTCGATGGTGCGCAGTGTGTCCTTGAAGGCGATGGCCGAATGGGACTTCAACGCCGACACGAAGCCGTACATGAAGCGCTCGGCGGTGAGATAGGTGGTGCGCCGGCCATGGGCGGCGCCGGCGCGCGCCACCGCCTGGAGGAGGTGCGTCTTGCCGAGGCCGACGGCCGCGTGGAGATAGAGCGGATTATAGACGGGCGCGGCACCGGCAGGGGTTTCCGCCACCTTGCGCGCGGCGGCGAACGCCAGCGAATTGGACTTGCCCACCACGAACGATTCGAAAGTGAGGCGCGGGTCGAGCGGCGAGCCGGAGGCGACGTCACCGCCGGTGGCGACCATCTCGCGCACCTCGCCACGCGGCTCGGCGGCGCGCGGCGCCGGCTTCGTCTCGACGGGACGCTCGGTGCGCTCGCTCACCACTTCGCGTGGGGTCGACGCCTTCAGCGCCACCGGGCGTGCGAAGGCGCTGCGCACGGCGAGATCCACGCGGCGGCGGGCGCCGGTCTCCTCCGCCCAGATGTCGGCGATGCGCGGCAGATAATTCTCCTGGATCCAGGACTTGAGGAATCGCGTGGGCACCGACAGGCGCACCACGTCCGCGGTCAGCGCGTCGAGGTCCATGCGCGCGAACCAGCTCGTGAACTTCTCCTCGCCGATCTCCTCGCGCAGGCGCTGCAGCACCCGGTCCCACGGGGCAGAGGGCGCGCTGGACGTCGGTGCGCAATCCATCTCGGCGGCCTCCGCAAGGGTCGACTGAAAAGGAACGGTGCGCGCGGCAACCGGCGCATGAGGCTTGAGCATAAAGATCGCGACCGCGTGGAACGCGGTTCCCTGGTTGGAGACGCAAAAGCCTTCCGCGCCCTGGGGCGGGCAGCGCGGCCGCAGTCTCATGGGGAGTTTCAGAAACGGGTGCTACGGCACCCACGGCACAAGCGCAACGGGGGTCAGTCCACCGTCATGCGCTCTCCTGGCCGTTACAGGGCGGCGGGGCGCAACTGGAGCGGAACACGGTGCTCCGGAAGGCTCGAACGCAACGCGGAACCGTATTGCCCAAAGGACCAGATCCTGTGTCCGCTGCCGCGCATGTGCCCGAAGTCATAGCCGCCCCATCTCCGACGATGCGAACCATCGACGGGTGTTGGAATAAACCAGTTTTTTGTTTGGTCTTGTAGATGCTGCAGGGTGGAGCAGATGTCCGCCCTTAGCATGGCTCCAACGAATGAAGGTAACGCAGAGTACGGGTACGGCCCGAGACGAGGAGTACGTGAACGAAATCAGACACGATACATCCCCTCCTCATCCACGAAGAGCCGTGAAAACTTCATTCTATCGGTGAACCCCGAGGTCGCTCCCGGAGTGAGATTGAACATACACAGCCGGTTTGGGGGGTGCAACGCCTTTGACCCTGGCCGCGGAATAGCGGGCAAAAGCCGGTGCGCCCGCGCCACACCCCCGAATTCCCATCAGCCGGCAAACCTCTGTCGCGACAATGAGAATCGGCACGTCGGCAAAGCAAATGCGACGCCCCGTCCCGCGCGGTGAGAAGGTTTCCGGATACTCCAGAAAACGGGCCGGTTTGGTGCCTTCCGGGCTTTGGCCTCTAAGCCGTTCTCTTGGATCGGGTTTTTCTGATCGGTCGGGACGGCTCTGGCGGCAGCCTTCAAAGTCCCGCCATACAGAGAGAAATCCCCGCATTCCGCCGTCTCCCACGTCGCTGCGCCCTTGACGCGGGAAGAGAATCGGGACTCGCGCGCCACAAGCGCGTCGAGAGACTTTCACGGCCAAGCCAAAGCAAAAAGGCCCGGCAGAGCCGGGCCTTCAAGATCAGTCAGTCTACTTGATTGATCTAGATCAAGCGCTGAGCTTCTTCACGCGGGCGGCAAGGCGGGAGACCTTGCGCGACGCGGTGTTCTTGTGAATGACGCCCTTGGTGACGGCGCGCATGATCTCCGGCTCGGCCGCCTTGAACGCGGCGGAAGCGGCGGTGGCGTCGCCGGTGGCGAGCGCGTCCTCAAGCTTGCGCAGGTAGGTGCGCACGCGGGAACGGCGCGAGCGGTTAACTTCGGTGCGGCGCTCGATCTTGCGCACCGCCTTTTTGGCGGAAGGCGTATTGGCCATCGGCCGTCCTTGCTGGTTCGCGCCCGGCGGCACGGCCATCTGGCCACTTCGCGTCGCGCATGAATGAGTGAACAAGCCGGCAGCCCATGCCGCCAGCTAGGTGGCGGGCTTATACGGTCGCGCGGCGTCCGCGTCAACACGTTGTGCGGAAAAGTCCTGCAAGCGTGGCGCCGTGGCGGCTTTACGGAACCCGCCGGCATCGCGTATGTGCTGCGCGCACTCTATATATGGCATGCCGGCAGGATGGCATGTCGGCAGCGCGAGGCTGAGGCCGGCGCGGCGCATCAAGGCGGGGGTTCGGCATGAGCGATGTGACGGTGACCGATCGTCCGGTGAACGACAGCCTGGTGACGGTCTTCGGCGGCTCCGGCTTTCTCGGCCGGCATGTGGTGCGGGCGCTGGCCATGCGCGGCTATCGCGTGCGCGTGGCGGTGCGTCGGCCGGAGCTGGCCGGCTTCCTCCAGCCGTTGGGCTTCGTTGGCCAGATCCAGATCTCCCAGGCCAATGTGCGCTATCCCGAGAGCGTCGCCCGCGCGGTCGATGGCGCCGAGGCGGTGGTGAACCTCGTGGGCGTGCTGGCCGAGGGCGGCCGGCAGTCCTTCGACGCGGTGCATGCCTTCGGCGCTCGCGCCGTGGCGGCGGCGACCGCGGCCCAGGGTGTGCCGCTGGTGCATCTCTCGGCCATCGGCGCCGATGCCAATTCCCCCTCCGGCTACGGCCGCAGCAAGGCCGCCGGCGAGGCTGCGGTGCGCGCCGCGGTCCCCGATGCGGTGATCTTCCGCCCCTCCGTGGTGTTCGGGCAGGAGGACGAGTTCTTCAACCGCTTCGCCGCCATGGCGCGCCTGTCCCCGGCGCTGCCGCTGATCGGCGGTGGGGTGACGAAGTTCCAGCCGGTGTTTGCCGGCGATGTGGCGGCGGCCGTGCTCGCCGCAGTCGATGGCAAGGCCAAGGCCGGCACTACCTATGAGCTGGGCGGCCCCGAGGTGCGCACTTTCCGGGAGCTGATGGAGCTGATGCTCGCTGAGATCTGCGCCAAGCGGGTTCTGGTGGACCTGCCGTTCGGCCTCGCGACGCTGATGGCCAAGCTGACCCAGTGGGCCCCCGGCGCGCCGCTCACCGTCGATCAGGTCGAGATGCTGCGCTCCGACAATGTGGTGTCGCAGGCTGCGATCGCCGAAGGCCGGACCCTCGCCGGCCTCGGCCTGACCCCCACCTCCCTCGCCGTGGTGCTGCCGACCTATCTCTGGCGGTTCCGCAAGGCGGGCCAGTTCACCCGCGTCGAGACCTGACCGGCGCGCCGGTCGCTCCCGACGCATCGCGCGGGGCCATCGCAATGGCGGCCCTCACCTCCACGGTGTGAAGGTTCACGACCGGCAGGCTTACCGCAGGTTCATCCATGGCTGGCGACGACAGGCGCTTCGAGATCAAGATCTGCGGCATCCGCACGGCGGAGGCCCTCGATGCCGCCCTTGAGGCGGGCGCCGATCTTGTCGGCTTCGTGCATTTTCCCAAGAGCCCGCGTCACCTCGCGCTGGCCGATGCACCGGCCCTCGTCGCCCGCGCCGCCGGTCGGGCGGGCAAGGTGGCGCTGCTGGTGGACCCGGACGACGCGCTGCTTCAGGCGGTGATCGCCGCCGTCTCGCCCGACATTCTCCAGCTGCACGGCCATGAGACGCCCGAGCGCGTCGCCGACATCCGCGCCCGCTTCGGCCTGCCGGTGATGAAAGCGCTGCCCGTGGCCCGCCGCGAGGACCTTGCCGTCCTGCCCGCCTACGCGGCGGTGGCGGACCGCATTCTGTTCGACGCCAAGCCCGATCCTGGCGCGCTTTTGCCCGGCGGCAACGGCCGGCCGTTCGACTGGGCGCTGGTCGCTGGCCTTGACGTCAACCGGCCTCTCATGCTTTCCGGTGGCCTTACCGCCGACAACGTGCCGCAGGCCCTCGGATTGGTCCGGATGGACGGCGTGGACGTATCGTCCGGCGTGGAGGACGCGCCCGGCGTGAAAAGTCCCGACAAGATCCGTGCCTTCGTCGCTGCGGCGCGGCGCGCCGCATCCACCTCATCCTTGCAAGACCCCTTATCGAAGGCCCGCGCGTCGTGACCGTTCTCAATTCCTATCGCACCGGCCCCGATCACCGCGGCCATTTCGGCATCCATGGCGGCCGCTTCGTCGCGGAGACGCTGATGCCGCTCATCCTGGAGCTGGAGCAGGCCTATGAGGCCGCCAGGGTCGATCCCGCCTATCACGCGGAGATGGCCGGCTACCTCACCCATTACGTGGGCCGCCCCTCGCCGCTCTATTTCGCCGAGCGCCTCACCAACCATCTCGGCGGCGCCAAGATCTACCTGAAGCGCGAGGAGCTGAACCACACCGGCTCCCACAAGGTGAACAACGTGCTCGGCCAGATCCTGCTCGCCCGCCGCATGGGCAAGGAGCGGGTGATCGCCGAGACCGGCGCCGGCCAGCACGGCGTCGCCACCGCCACCATGTGCGCCCGCTTCGGCCTGAAGTGCGTCGTCTATATGGGCGCGGTGGACGTGGAGCGGCAGGCCCCCAACGTGTTCCGCATGAAGATGCTGGGTGCGGAGGTGGTGCCCGTGCAGTCCGGTTCGCGCACCCTCAAGGACGCCATGAATGAGGCGCTCCGCGACTGGGTGACCAACGTCCACGACACCTTCTACTGCATCGGCACGGTGGCCGGCCCGCACCCATACCCGGCCATGGTGCGCGACTTCCAGTCCATCATCGGCCGCGAGACCCGCGAGCAGATGCTGGAGATGGAAGGGCGCCTGCCCGACAGCCTCTTCGCCTGCGTCGGCGGCGGGTCGAACGCGATGGGCCTGTTCCACCCCTTCCTCGATGATCCGGGCGTCGCGATCTACGGCGTCGAGGCGGCGGGTCGTGGCATCGACACGCACGAGCATGCGGCCTCCATCGCCGGCGGGCGCCCGGGCGTGCTGCACGGCAACCGCACCTACCTGCTCATGGACGGCGACGGCCAGATCACTGAAGCCCATTCCATCTCGGCCGGCCTCGACTATCCCGGCATCGGGCCGGAGCATTCCTGGCTGAACGACGTGGGCCGCGTCACCTACCTCAACTGCACCGACCAGGAGGCGCTCGACGCCTTCCAGGTGCTGACCCGGCTCGAGGGCATCATTCCCGCGCTGGAAACGGCCCATGCCATCGCCAAGGTGATCGAGCACGCGCCCAAGCTGCCGGCGGACCACCTGATGGTCGTCAACCTTTCCGGCCGTGGGGACAAGGATGTCCCCCAGGTGGCGGAAATTCTTGGAACGCGTCTGGGGGCATGACCATGAAGGGCATCTGGGGGAAAGTCGGGTCGTTCGCGATCGTCGGCGCGGCGGTCGCCGCCAGCCTCGGCGCTGCGCAGGCGGCCGGCCTCGAGCTGACGCCGGGCAAGATCTACACGGACGCGGCCGGCGCCTATGTGTCTGTGGCGGTGAAGAACACCGGCACCGACACGGTGGGCGAGGTGCAGGTCTCGTGCGAGTTCTTCGCCGGCAAGCGCTCCCTCGGCAAGGCATCCACCAAGCTCTTCTCCATTGTCGGCGGCGTCACCGGTACCGATCAGGTGCGCTTCCTCGGCGGCACCAACGCCACCCGCGCCACCTGCACGCTGGCCGGGCAGAAATAGAGCGCCGCATCTCCTCTCATCCAGGCAGGCCCATGACCACCCGCATCTCCGACCGCTTCGCCGCCCTCAAGGAAGAGGGCCGGCCGGGCCTCGTCACCTTCGTCACCGCCGGCGATCCGGACGGGGAGACCTCGCTCGCCATCCTCAAGGCGCTGCCGGGCGCGGGGGCGGACGTGATCGAGCTGGGCGTGCCCTTCACCGATCCCATGGCCGATGGCCCGGCCATCCAGGCGGCGGGGCTGCGCGCGCTCAAGGGCGGCCAGACGCTGGCCAAGACGCTGGAGATGGTCCGCGTCTTCCGCGAGGAGGACCAGAAGACGCCGGTGGTGCTGATGGGCTACTTCAACCCCATCTACGTCTATGGCGTGGATCGCTTCCTGGTGGACGCCAAGGTTGCGGGCGTCGATGGCCTGATCGTCGTCGACCTGCCGCCGGAAGAGGACGACGAGCTCTGCATCCCGGCGCTGAATGCGGGACTGGACTTCATCCGCCTCGCCACCCCGACCACCGACGACAAGCGCCTGCCCACCGTGCTCGCGAATACCGCGGGCTTCGTCTACTACGTCTCCATCACCGGCATCACCGGCGCGGCGACGCCGGACGCGAATGCGGTGGCGACCGCGGTGGCGCGCATCAAGAGCCACACCGCGCTTCCGGTGGCCGTTGGCTTCGGCGTGAAGACCCCCGAGCAGGCGGCTGCCATCGCTGCCGGCGCCGACGCCGTGGTGGTGGGCTCGGCGCTGGTCGAGGTGGTGCGCCGCACCCTCGACGAGGAGGGCAAGGCCACGTCCAACACCGTGATCGGCGTGGAAGCCCTCGTCAGCGAGCTGGCCGAGGCGGTGCGCGGCGTGCGGCGCTGAGCCGGCTTCGACCCAGCGTCAGCAAGGTGGTATGATCGCCGGGAATAGCGGCGGCTGCCGTACTTTCGCCGTGTCGGACTTGCCATTAGGGCGGAGGGGGGACTATGTGCGCCGCAGCGTGGCGCTGCGCCCCTCCGTACCGGAGATGATCCCGTGAACTGGATTTCCAACGTCGTCCGCCCGAAGATCCGCGACTTCCTGGCGCGGCGCGAGGTGCCCGAGAACCTCTGGGTGAAATGCCCCGAGACCGGGCAGATGGTGTTTCACAAGGATCTGGAAGCGAACCTCTACGTCATCCCGGCGTCCGGCTACCACATGCGCATGGATGCGGTGACGCGGCTGAAGAACACCTTCGACGACGGCGCCTACGAGGAGGTCACCCTTCCCGAGGTGGCGACAGACCCGCTCAAGTTCCGCGACGAGCGCCGCTACGTGGACCGCCTGAAGGACGCCCGCACCAAGACCGGCTACCAGGACGCGGTGAAGGTCGCGACCGGTATGCTCACCGAACTGCCCGTCACCATCGCCGTGCAGGATTTCGGCTTCATGGGCGGCTCGCTCGGCATGGCCGCCGGCGAGGCGGTCGTGAAGGGGTTGGAGACGGCCGCCGAGCGCGGCACCCCCTTCATCATGTTCGCGGCCTCCGGCGGCGCGCGCATGCAGGAGGGTATCCTCTCCCTGATGCAGATGCCGCGCACGACCGCGGCCATCCAGGAACTGCGCGAGACGAAGAAGCCCTACATCGTCGTGCTCACCAACCCGACCACCGGCGGCGTCACAGCCTCCTATGCCATGCTGGGCGACATCCAGATCTCCGAGCCCGGCGCGCTGATCGGCTTCGCCGGCCCGCGCGTGATCGAGCAGACCATCCGCGAGAAGCTGCCGGACGGTTTCCAGCGCGCCGAATATCTGCGCGACCACGGCATGCTCGACATGGTGGTGCATCGCCACGAGATGCGCGACACGCTGGGCCGCCTGTGCCGGATGCTGACCAAGGCGCCGGCTTTGCCGCCCAAGGGCCGGCTACCGGCTCCCCAGGCGGCGGCGTGAGGGAGGCCTGATCGCGGGCCTCAGTGGCCCCGGCTCGATGCACCATGGCACTGCCCCTGCCCGCCCGCGCCACGGACGAGATTCTCTCCCGCCTCGCCGCGCTTCACCCGAAGAAGATCGATCTGTCCCTCGCGCGGATGGAGCGTCTGCTGGAGGCGCTCGGCCATCCCGAGCGGCGCCTGCCGAAGGTGATCCACGTCGCCGGCACCAACGGCAAGGGCTCCACCATCGCCTTCATGCGGGGCATGCTGGAGGCGGCCGGGCAGAGCGTGCATGTCTACACCTCGCCCCATCTGGTGCGGTTCAACGAGCGCATCCGCCTCGGCGCCCGGGACGGCGGGCGGCTCGTCTCGGACGCGGCGCTGGCAGAGGCCCTCGACCGGGCGGAAGCCGCCAATGACGGCGCCCCCATCACCCTGTTCGAGATCACCACGGCGGCGGGATTCCTGCTGTTCGCCGAGCATCCGGCGGACGTGCTGCTGCTGGAGGTGGGCCTCGGCGGCCGGCTCGACGCCACCAACGTGGTCGATCACCCGCTGGCCAGCGTCATCACCCCGGTCTCGATCGACCATGTGGACTTCCTCGGCACCTCGGTCGAGGCCATCGCGGGGGAGAAGGCCGGCATCATCAAGCCGCGCTGCCCGGTCGTGGTGGGCGCCCAGACGGCGGAGGCGCTCGCCGTGATCGAGCGGGCGGCGGCACGGAAACTCGCGCCCTTGTTCGTGCGCGGCCAGCAGTGGAATGTGCAGGAGGAGGGCGGCCGGCTCGTCTATGCGGACGAGGACGGCCTTCTCGACCTGCCGCGCCCGCGCCTCGTCGGGCCGCACCAGATCGACAATGCCGGGCTCGCGGTCGCGGCGCTGCGCGCGGTGAAGCTGCCCGCCGCCCCCGAGGCCGGAATCCTGAGGGCCGACTGGCCGGCGCGCCTCCAGCGCCTCGCGCCCGGCCCGCTGACCGCGCGTGCGCCGGCGGGCGTGGAGCTCTGGCTCGACGGCGGGCACAATGCTGCCGGCGGCGCCGCCCTCGCTCATGCCCTGTGCGAGCTGGAGGAGCGTTATTCGCGGCCCCTCGTGCTGATCCTCGGCATGCTCGGCACCAAGGATGTCACCGGCTTTCTCCAGCCCTTCGCCGGCCTCGTGCGCGAAGCCATCGCCGTGCCTGTTCCCGGCGAGCATGCGGGCCTGAAGCCGGAGGACGTGGCGGCCGCCGCCGTGGGCCTCGGCATGAAGGCGAGCGTGGCGCGGGATGTCGCCGGCGCGCTGGATGGCATCGCGCGGGAAGCCGTGGTGCCGCCGCCGCGCGTGCTTATCGCCGGTTCGCTGTATCTGGCCGGCGCCGTACTCGCCGCCAATGGGACAGCGCTGGGCTGAGTCTGAAGCCTGCCGTCATTGCCCACCTTGTGCGGGCCATCCATGGGCCGGCCGCAAGGGTGCTTCAAACCGCGAGCAGCCGGAAGAGCGGCGGAGTGGATCCCCCGGACGAGCCGGGGGATGATGGCGCTCTGTCTCCTCAGACCCCCGCGAAGATGGACGCCCCGTTCTCCGCCTCGCCCACGGCGGCGCGGAAGGGGGCGAAGAGTTCACGGCCAACGCCCACATGGCTGGCGGAGAGGTCGGCCGTAGCGCTCGGTCGTGCAGCCCATTCGCCGGGCGGGACAAGCACCTCCAGCCGGCCCGCCACCGCATCGACCCGGATCATGTCGCCGTCGCGGATGCGGGCGATGGCGCCGCCGTCCAGCGCCTCCGGCGTGACGTGGATGGCCGCCGGCACCTTGCCGGACGCGCCCGAGAGGCGGCCGTCGGTGACGAGGGCCACCCTCTGCCCGCGATCCTGCAGCACGCCCAGCGGCGGCATGAGCTTGTGCAGCTCCGGCATGCCGTTCGCCTTCGGCCCCTGGAAGCGCACCACGGCCACGAGATCACCCGTGAGTTCGCCCGCCTTGAACGCGGCCTGAAGCTCCTCCTGAGAATGGAAGACCTTGGCTGGCGCCTCGATCACATGCCGTTCGGGCGCCACCGCTGAGGTCTTGATGACCGCGCGCCCGAGGCTGCCGTCCAGCACCTTGAGCCCGCCCGTGCTCTGGAACGGGGCCTCGACACCGCGCAAGACCTTGTCGTCGCCGCTTGTCGCCGCGCCGTCCCGCCAGTCGAGGGAGCCGTCGGGCGCCAGCACCGGCTCGCGGGTATAGGCTTCCAGGCCGCGGCCGAGGATGGTCTCGGCATCGGCGTGCAGCAGGCCGGCGGAGAGCAGCTCGCGCACCACGAAGGGCACGCCGCCCGCTGCGTGGAAGTGGTTCACGTCCGCCGAGCCGTTGGGATAGAGGCGGGCGAGCAGCGGCGTCACCTCGGCGAGTGCGGAGAAATCGTCCCAGCTCAGGGCGATGCCCGCCGCCGCCGCCATGGCGACGAGGTGAAGCGTGTGGTTGGTGGAGCCGCCGGTGGCGTGAAGGCCAACGATGCCGTTCACGAATGCCTTCTCGTCCAGCATCCGGCCGGCGGGGATGTGGTCGTTGCCGAGCGCGGTGATGGCGAGCGCGCGCTGGGCGGCGGCCTTGGTGAGGGCATCGCGCAGGGGCGTGTCCGGCGTCACGAAGGAGGCACCCGGCAAATGCAGGCCCATGATCTCCATGAGCATCTGGTTGGTGTTGGCGGTGCCGTAGAAGGTGCAGGTGCCGGGGCCGTGGTAGGACTGGCTTTCCGCCTCCAGCAGAGCGTCGCGCCCGACCTTGCCCTCCGCGTACAGCTGGCGGATGCGGGATTTCTCGTTGTTGGGCAGGCCGCTGGTCATGGGGCCGGAGGGGATGAACACCGCCGGCAGGTGGCCGAACGACAGCGCGCCGATGACGAGACCCGGCACGATCTTGTCGCAGATGCCGAGAAAGACGGCCGCATCGAACGTTTGGTGCGAAAGCGCCACGGCAGTCGAGAGGGCGATCACCTCGCGGGAGAACAGCGAAAGCTCCATCCCCGCTTCGCCCTGGGTGATGCCGTCGCACATGGCGGGCACGCCGCCCGCCACCAGCGCCGCGCCACCGGCCTCGCGCGCCGCCTCGCGCAGCAGCTCGGGATAGCGCTCATAGGGCCGGTGGGCCGAAAGCATGTCGTTGTAAGCGGTGACGATGCCCAGCGAAGGGCCGTCGCCCGCGCGCAGCATCGCCTTGTCCGAGGGACCGCAGGCCGCGAAGCCGTGGGCCTGGTTGGCGCATCCCAGCGCCTGCCGCTGCGGCCTGCGCTGGGCTGCCGCCGCGATGCGATCGAGATAGCGACGGCGGGCATCGTGGCTGCGCCTTGCGATGCGCTCGGTGATTTCCCCGACGCGGGCGTCGAGCGTGTGCTGTGCGGCCATGAGGCTCCTCCTTGCGGCGATCCTCCACCCTGAGCGACGCCCGACGCAAGGGATGGACGATCTCTAAAGAACGAGTTCGCCGTCGTCCTCGCCGTTCCACCAATGAAGGCGCTGGGCCGCGACCTTGATGAGGACGAGGCCAGGCGTATCGATGCCGGCGGGGAACCAGCGGTCGAGATCGGAGGTCCAGCGCGCCTCGAAGGCGGCTTTATCGCGGATGATCTGCGCCTTCCCCTCCACGGTGGTGAAGAAGGGGCGCTGGCCGAGAATGCCACTCGTGCCCTGGAGGGCGAGGCCCACATTGGGATCGCGGGCGATCTCGCTCACCGCGCGGGCGTCCTCCTGCGCGAAGAAGAAGCTGCTGCCGTCGTAATCCACGTCGCCATTGTTGCTCATGGGCCGACCGGCCAGCGCGCCGGCCTCGGTCTTGGTGAAGAGGGTGGTGAAATCGATGTCGCGCATCTTCTCAACCACTTCATCCAGCGTCATCTCGGCCATGGCGTCGTCGCTCCAGCTTGCATCCTGCAGTCAATGCCGGCGGGGCGATTTGGTTCAGCGTGGTCGGATGAGGATGCAAGCGGCGCTCGCAGGCGCGAACGTGCCGGCGGGGCCGTGCGGCGGGTCTGCTTGCGGCATTTCGAAAAACGAAGATGGTGCGGGCGGTCGGACTCGAACCGACATATCCGTGAGGACGGCGGATTTTGAGAGACCCCAGATGCCCTATCCTTTGTGTATCCGGGGGTATCCGTTTTCCCGATAACCGACTGTCAGCACTAGCTTTTTTCGGATATCGAGTCACCCATACCTAACCGGATGTACGCCACGGTTGGCTTTCTAGGTGCACCTATGTTGCACCTGAAATCCGACCTCATCGGAGGTTAGGAATGCCCAAAATCAAACTCACCAAGACCGCTGTAGACGCCGCAACCCCGCAGGAGCGCGATTACGAACTCCGGGATACGACGATACCCGGCTTCCTTGTCAAGGTCACCCCGGCCGGTCGCAAGATTTTCATGGTGGCCTATGTCGCCCATAACGGGCAGCGCCGAAAGCCCGCTATTGGCCGCTACGGCGAGATCACCGTCGAGCAGGCCCGCGGGATCGCTCAGGACTGGCTGGCCGAGGTTCGCCGCGGCCTCGATCCCAGCGCCGAGCGGGCCACAGCTCGGCAGGCACCCACGGTCAAAGAACTCTTCGACCGCTTCATCACCGACTACTCGGAGAGCCGCAACAAGCCGTCCACCGTTCATTCGAACCGCGGCTACGGCAAGCGCTACATTATCCCGGTGCTCGGCCAACTGAAGGTGCCCGACGTCACCCGCGCCGACATCTCGAATCTGATGAAGAAGATGTCGCACAAGCCCACGAACGCGAACCGCGTCCTGGCGGCCGTGCGGAAGATGTTCAACATGGCCGAGGTCTGGGGCATGCGCGCCGACGGGTCGAACCCATGCCGCCACGTCCCGAAGTACCCGGAACGGGGAAAGACCCGGCTGATCACCGACAGCGAGATGAAGAAGCTCTTCGCCTACCTTGCGCGCGCCGAGGCGGAGGGCCTTGAGCATCCCTTCATCCTCCTCGCGATCCGGCTCCAGTTCGAATTCGCGGCGCGCATGTCGGAGATCATCCAGCTCGAATGGTCGTGGGTCGATTACGACAACCGGCGCGTCGTCTGGCCCGACAGCAAGACCGGCGGCATGTCCAAACCCATGAGTGCCGAAGCGCAGCGGCTGTTCGAGACCGCTCCTCTCCTTGAGGAATCGCCTTTCGTCTGCCCGTCCGTCTTCGACCCCGACCTGCCGATGTCGAAGCACACCTATTATCAGGGCTGGCGACGCATCCTTGAGCGTGCAGGCCTCCCGCATATCGGAACTCACGGCATCCGGCATCGCTCGGCGACCGACATTGCAAACTCCGGCATCCCGGTGAAAGTCGGCATGGCGCTCACCGCCCACAAGACGGTGACTATGTTCATGAAGTACGTCCACACCGAGGACGACCCGGTGCGAGCCGCAGCGGAGGCGGTGAACCAGCGACGGCAGGCTCTGCTTGGCGGTCACTCGGCGAGCCCGCCTCCCACACCTACGCGGGCGCCGGTTGTGGAAGTGCCTTCGGTTGCGCCCGAAGTCGAGGTTATCGAGCCGGTGTTGACCGCGACCGGCAAACCCCTCGGCTACGAGGACGGCCAGTATGGTTCGCGCACCAAGCTCGGAAACTATCGGCCGTTCCGTCATCGCTCCGGCGACAATCGCGCCGTTCCGCCCGGCACCAAGCACGACGAGCCAAAGGAGGCGAGCCATGCGTAAGGACGCCAACCAGCGGCGCCGGTGGCCTACGGCGGACATCCTGCGTCGCGCGAGGTTTGTCGATGACGCAGGCCCGATCCGCTTCGTCGATACCGAGGCGGCCGCCCGCTACCTCGCCCTCGAAGGGCATACGCTGGAATGCTACCGCTCGCTGGGTGGCGGACCCGTATTTCACAAGTTTGGAAAATGGGTCCGCTACGCGGTCGATGATCTCGATGTTTGGGCCGAAAGTTGCCGTCGCGTGACCACGGCGTCGCCGGCCGCTCCGCGCATCCTTCCCATTGACCCGACATAGCCCGGAGGCTATATGAAGTGGGAAGTCCAAATCCACCCGGCCTTTGAGGGCGAGGTTTTGGCCTTTGAGCGCGATGTCCGCGAGGCGTTGCTCGCGGTTGCCAAGCTGCTGTCGGATTACGGCCCGCAGCTTGGTCGGCCCCATGCCGATACGCTCAAGGGGTCTAGCCATGCCAATATGAAGGAGCTGCGGTTCGAAGTGGCCGACGGCGAATGGCGCGCAGCCTTCGCCTTCGATCCAGAACGAAGAGCAATCCTGCTGGTAGCAGGAGACAAGTCGGGCGGAAGCCAGAAACGCTTCTATAGGAAGCTGATAGCAAAAGCGGATTTCCGGTTTTCCGAGCATCTGGAAAGCCTGAAAGCCGTAAAGAAGGGAAAGTGAGATGGGCCGGAACCTGAACGACTTCATCGCAACGCTGCCTCCGGGGGAGCAGGTCGCGATCGATACGCGCTATCAGGAGCTCAAGCAGGAGGTCGAAGGCCTGCGCGAGTTGCGCCAGATAGCGGGTAAGGCCCAGGCCGATATCGCCTCCGCGCTCAATATCAAGCAGCCTTCGGTCTCTAAAATTGAGAAGCAGACCGACATGTATCTCTCGACGCTTCGCAGCTATGTCGAGGCGGTGGGGGGTAAGCTCGAATTGACCGTCAAACTGCCGGAGCGTCCTGCTCTGCGAATTCACCATCTCGGCGATGACGGTGCCGCACCGCAGAAATCGGCTCGTCGGCCGCGCATCGGCGCGCAGATCGGCGGTGCCCGTGGGCGCTAGTTACCCGGATCGAGGATCCTTGTGAGCGATTTGGCATGAGAAAGAACTTTGACTGACGATCTGCGTCAGCGGCCTGGGGGCAGGAATGCGCATCGTCTATCTGGAGGTCCAGAACTTCCGTGGAATCAAATCTCTGGTTTGGGCACCTGCGGCGGGCATGAACTGCCTGATCGGCCCCGGCGACTCCACAAAAACGACCATCCTCGATGCCATCGAGCTGTGTCTAAATCCCCGCTCGTATAGCTTCGCCGATGATTGCGACTTCTTCGACCTCGATATCGAGAAGCCGTTGCGGATCACTGTAACGTTGGCCGGGCTACCCGGCGACTTCAAAGCCGAGGACCGATACGGTTTACACCTTCGGGGCTGGAACCAGGCAGCTACGAAAATCGAGGACGAGTCCGGCGCGGGTTTGGAAGACGCGCTATCCATCACCGTAGTTATCGATCAATCGCTAGAGGCGCGATGGTCGATCCACAATGATCGTATCGATGCCATCGACAAGGACCCACCGACCGTACGTTACAAAGACGCCAAGCGGATGGGCACCAATCGCTTGGGACCGTATGCCGAACGACATCTCGGCTGGGGCCGAACCTCCGTCCTGACACGCATCGGCGAGGCTGGTGAGGGATATAGCCTTCAACTGGCGGAAGCCGGCCGGGCGGCCCGCACAGCCTTCAAGGCCGGCGATCAAGGTATCTTCAAAAAAGCCGTCGACCGGGCAGAGGAGCTGAGCAAGCTATTCGCCGTGCCCGTCCGAGGGAAATTCACAGCCGAACTGGACGTTCAAGGGGTCAGCATCACCTCTGGCGGGATTGCATTGCATGACGGCAACCTTCCACTCCGCCGACTTGGAACTGGGTCCTCTCGCCTTCTCGTGTCCGCGCTTCAGCACGACGCCGGCCCGCCTCATATCGCTATCGTCGACGAAATCGAACATGGTCTGGAACCGCATCGCGTCGCCCGGCTGCTCAAGTATCTGAAAACGCCCAAGGGCGGGGAAGGTGCCGTCCAGCCGCAGATGTTCGTGACGACACACTCGCCAGTCGTCATCCGCGAGCTAACCGCCTCGGATATTTTTGCCGTTCGATCGTCAGCGGGTGTGACGACCGTGGCGTCAGTTTCGGGACTGGCCAGAGACCTCGACACGGCGCAGCGTCACCTTCGCGGAACGCCTGAGGCCTTCCTCGCGCGCAAGGTTCTTGTTGGCGAGGGGCGAACGGAACAGGGCCTTATGCGCGGGCTAGATGGATGGTGGCATACTAGCGGCCGAGATTCGTTCGCATTGCAGGGAGCGGTCCCGATCGATGGCGGGGGCAAGGATAAGGCCCCACTTATCGCCGAGCATCTTCGCGATCTTGGATACGAGGTCTGGCTTCTTCTGGACTCCGACCAGCCGCCAAACGCGGAGGCCTTGCGCAGAGCGACCGACAAAGGCGCGGCCTTCTGGCAATGGCCTGACAACTGCTCGACCGAGCAACGGCTGTTTCTCGACCTACCCTGGGCCGGAGTACGCGCACTGATTGCCCTCGCAATCGAGTGCGTCGGACAGGACAGCGTCATCGCCGTCCTCGACAATGCCTTGAACGCCGCCGGCCTTCCGACCGTTTCCGCCGCCAAGCTGGGACCGGAGCGCGACACCGTGGATTTGCGTCGGCTGATTGGTAAGGTCGCGAACGACAAGAGTTGGTTCAAGGACATTTCACGCGGCGAAGGGTTGGCATCAGTTGTCGGCCCCCATTTGGCCAACGTGGCTGCAACTCCACTCGCCCAAGGGCTCGATGCCATGCGGACATGGATCGATGGCTCCTGAGGTAGACGCAGATATTGCGCGATTGGCGGCCGGCGTTCGACGGGGGAGCATCATTGCGGCCGCTGGCTGCGGGAAAACCGAGCAAATTGCCCGTGCGGTGGGCGTGTCCGAACATCGCCGGCTCATTCTTACGCACACGCATGCCGGCGTCGACGCGCTCACGCGACGCCTCAAGAAACTTCAAATTCCTAGCGGTAAGTATCGCATCGACACGATCGCCGGCTGGTGCCTCCGGTTTGCGGCTTCCTTTCCTCGGCGCTCCGGCATCCTTTCGACCGCCCCCAACTCCACGGCGGAGTGGGACGCAGTTTATGCCGCCGGAGCCTGCCTACTCGATAGTGGCGCCGTGGATGGGGTGATCAATTCTTCATATGGTGGCTGCTTCGTTGACGAGTACCAAGATTGCACCCTGCAGCAGCACGATGTGATCCGACGGCTCGCCAATCATTTGCCGACGTGCGTTTTTGGCGACCCGCTTCAGGCCATCTTCGACTTCCGGGGCCAAACGCCGGTTAGCTGGGAGAAGGATGTCTTTCCAAACTTTGGACAAGCAGCCGAACTGGCAACTCCATGGCGATGGAAGAACGCCGGGAACGAGGATCTCGCCGAATGGCTTCGAGCCGTGCGGCTGGCGCTTCAGAAGGGCGAAATTCTTGATCTCAGCAATCGTCCAAGTTGCGTAACCTGGACCGCCTTGCCCGCCGATCCGCGCCATCAGCAGGCTACAGTAGTCCGGCAATGCCTCGAATCGATGCGCGATGACCTGCTTGGAAACCTCATAGTCATCGGCGACAGCACTAGCGAAAACCGTCGATCGGCGCTGGCGCAGAAGCTCGCACAGCAAGGGTTCGTCAATATCGAGGCGGTCGGCTGCAAGACGCTTTTCGCCACGGCCAGAGCCATTGATGGGTCGGTCGGACAAGCGCGTTTCAAGATGCTCCTGGCTTTCGCCGCCAAATGTATGATCGGGGCCGACAAGGCAGAACTCCAGCGCGCCGTTGACGCCCGCCAACAGGGCCGCCGCTTGGGCCAGGCTAAATTCGGCGATCTTTTGCAGCTCACCGATGCGATCATCCAGGACGGTGGCGATGACTCGATGCTCGCCTTCCTCCAGGCGCTGCGAGATCGGCCGGGCGTCCGCATCTACCGCCGCGAAATGTACTTTGCGATGCAATCGGCCCTCCAGACCACGACGAAGACCCAACCCCCGAGCCTCCACGCGTCGATCTGGGAGGTTCAAAATCGAAGTCGTCACGCCGGTCGCCGATTGGGAATCCGCAGTATTGGAAGCACGCTCTTGGTGAAAGGTTTGGAGTTCGACCGAGCCATCGTGACATCAACCGACGCAATGAGCGGCAAGGATTTGTATGTAGCGCTCACGCGCGCGACGAAAACTATAAGAATTATATCGCCGAGCGTCCGCTTCACGCCTGCGGCGTAGAGCGCGCTTCTCACTCAGAACAACAACTCGGTGGAAGCATTGCGCCAAGACAAATGGCAACACGTCCAACGAACATAGAAGGTCATTCTAGGAGGATTTATGGCAACCACTGCTTACTCGCAACACTACGCTCGCGAGATCGACGTCGAGCAACTCGCATGGTTGCTGAGCGGAAGGCAGCCCATTGCCGCCGAGCAGGTTCCCGAAATAGATCCCAAATGGAGCGACTGGATTCGCTCGGACGTTCGATGTTCGTCGTGCGGCAGCACCGGCGCTCATGTCGTGCGTTCGGCTCGCGCCCGCGCAACGCAAAAGCTGATCAGGCAATCTCACTTCCGGTTCGTCGGGCAGGACGGCAACGACGCGCATCATCCTTTCTGTGAATTCTATGGCGAAGACGATGGCGTGCTCACCCAACCTGACGGGCTCGTGAATCTCGGGTCTGAGAAATCTGCAGAAACACGACTGATCAGAGAGCTTGTGTGCAAAGGTATCGAGCAGAAGCTATTCGATCAGTCGACGATCCGCGCCATGCGCCAATGGTTTTTCGAACTGAAAGCCTCTAGCCGCGTCCGGGTGACGGTCACACCTGAGCAAATTGAATGGACCCGATGCCTACGGCGCCACTCGCATTATCAACGCTGGACCTTCCATCCTGCCCAAGCAGAAATGCCAGGCTTCGATTGGGCAGCCGCGGCAAAGTACCAATTCACAGAAGAGCACCTTGCCCTGTTTGAACTTCTCAGGGAGACGCCGGTCGAGCCGCCGCATTGGCGTCGGGCCCAGGAACTGGCCACGAAGCACAAGGATCAGGAGGTTTTCGACGTCAGTGCCTTGCGGCCGCACTACGACGCAGCGCTCACGCTCTGTGGTTTTGTCGCGAAGAACGCTGGCATCAAGTTCAGTCCGATCAATCCTGATTCCTACAGGTGGAAGGGACCGCCGATTCCACTCCTTGCCCTCTGCGCACTGTCGTTGTTTGTCTGCCGGTGGGATATGAACGCGGCAATCGCAACGTTTGCGAAGCTCTTGACGGCGCCGGCGCCGGCTGACCTGTCTCTTGGCAATGTCATCGGTCTAAACCCATTTCACGAATACACACCTTGGCGCCTAGTCCAGTTGTCAACCGATATTGCAGCGCGTGGCTTCGAAGGATACCACTATCCCGCCCAACTGATGGCGATAGAAGCGAAGCTGCGCGAGCAATACCGCCTATGGAAACTGCAGAATCCATAGGCACCCAGCCTGGCCCTACGATCGCCTACTGCAGAAGATTCAGATCGAGCAGCGATTTCGCAAACCGCTCGATGAAGCGCCTTGCGTGGCGCATTCCATCGTCCAGTTCGGCCTCACTGATTTCGTGTGCTCGATGGATGATCCCGTCGCGTCGCCCGATTAGCAAACTCAGATTGTCCCGATGCGGCAATCTTTGAGGTGCCGTCAGGACGCCGATGCGCCGCGGCGCAGACTGGAGAGCGCCGAGCGCCTCGCGAGGGCCAAGCGTTTCGGTCCCGTTTTCCCGAAAAGCAGACAGCGCTAAATCGTCCCGAACCGGCGCATCATACTGTCAGCCGGCATGTTCGCCGTGCGCGGCCGCATCCAGCGCGAGGGCGAAGTCGTGCATCTCGTCGCCCAGCGCCTGACTGATCTCTCGGCGGACCTCGCCAGTGTCGGCGATCGCGACGCCGCATTCCCGCTGCCGCATGGACGCGGTGACGAATTCCACCATGGCTCGCCGACCCCCGATCCGCGCGGTCTGGCACCGAAGGGGCTGCGCACACGCGACATCTACGTCCGCGATCTGCACATCGACTCGATCAAGGTGAAGACGCGGGATTTTCGATGATTTTTAACGATCGGCCTTGAAAGCGGCAAGCGACCCCCTTAGGTTTCTCGTTAGTCAGATCTAATGAGAAGAGCTATGGCGACGCTTATTGCAGAGATACCAGATCACAGTCTGAAGGGCGCGCTTGAGGCCTTGTCTCCGTACGTTAAGCACGAAAATCTCAAGCTTTTCAGCCCGATTGCGGTCCCAAAGGACCAAGGTGACGACGAACTGGCGAAACTTGCACAAAAGGTCGTAGACGCAGTTCGTCCCAAACCCAGCCAGCCCCTGCGGAGAGAAGCGCTCCAAAAGCTTCTCAGTGGCCACGACACCTTCAGCAACCAAACCGGCCAAGCCGATCCCGCCCTCAGAAACGCCATGGGGGCGATTTCTAAAGCACTGAAAACCGTCTTCGCCCACGACCAAGCAGTCCGCCGCCTCGCAATCCCCAAGAAGACACACTTCCCCGATGGCGCTTATCGCGGAACCGTCTACATCCTCACGCCGCTCGGCGCCCGTGTTCGGGATCTGCTGAAGGCCGAGAACGCAATCTGAGGGACTGCAAAAGTGACAGCGTCCGATCTCAGAAGCAAAATTGCCGAAAACGGTTACTCCTTCATTCCACGGCATCGCTTGGGCATCGGTACTGTCGAAGTCGCCAGCGATTTTGGCGATCCGTTGACGCCCTGGGAAGGAGGCCTTGTTCAAACCCTGGTGCCTCGCGAGGACGCTGCTCCAAATACCTATAGCGGGAACTTCGGCTTGGGCAGCTTTCCGTTCCATACCGATCTTGCACACTGGCGCCGGCCCCCGCGCTATCTGTTGCTGCGATGCCAAGTGGGATATGACGACGTCCCCACGCTGCTGTTTGACGGTCGCGCGCTCATCGATGCCGTTTCCCGCGACACTCTCACACGGGCAATCTTCAAACCGCGGCGTCCACGCGACGGCACCCTTGCGCTGCTTCACCTTTTCGAATCTGCGGATGGCGCCGACCTATTACGGTGGGATGAAATATTCCTTCGGCCAGCAAGCAGAATTGGCGACGCGGCCGACACGCAGATCCGCGATTGGCTCGCTAAGAGCGTCCCATTGTCGATCGCGCTCGCCCATCCTGGCGATACTCTGATCATCGACAACTGGCGCATGTTGCACGCTCGGTCTCCGATCCCACCCGGGCGCGAGGATCGTTCAATACAAAGGGTATATTTGGGGGCACTTAAATGAAGAAGACTATCGAGCCGGGCGCAACACCGGCAACATATCATCCAGAAGCGCTATACGCGAAGGCCGAGCGCTACATTCAAAACATGGATGACTATGACAGCGATGAATGGGAATACGCGCTCTGGTCTAGCTTCTCCCTGGAATTCCTCGCTCGCGCAGCTTTGGCGAATGTCAGCCCAGCGCTGCTAGCTGAGGCCGATAAAAACGGATCAAATCTCCTGTTCGCGTTGGGGTTCGCTCCCTTCGAAGAGAGGTTCTCACCAAGATCCATTCCAATCAGTGAGGTGTTCAAGCGCCTTTCAGGCATCCTGCCGGAATTTACCAAGGAGCATGAGAGCTTCGGGGTCGTACATACCGGCAAGCGCAATGCCGAACTCCACTCCGGCGAACTGGCATTCGACGGCGTCAAGGGGTCGACTTGGCAGCCACGTTTTTATCAGACTTGTGCGATCCTCCTGACATCAATGGGAGTGACGCTCCCAGAGTTCGTAGGTGAAGACGAAGCGGAGGTTGCAAAAAAGCTTATCGACGCAGCCGACGACGAAAGCGCGAAGGCCGTAAAGGGCGATGTAGAGGCGCACAAAAAGGTCTGGAACGCCAAGCTCGATGACGACCGCTCGACGCTACAAACCCAGGCCGCAGTGTGGGCCACCCGTCAGAACGGCCACCGAGTCGACTGCCCATCGTGCGGCTCGGCGGCTCTTGTCCTGGGGGAGCCAGTTTCTGCTCCAACACAGAAGCTCGACGACGACGAAATCATCGAAACCCAAGAGTATCTTCCGACCCACTTCGAATGCGTCGCATGCGGTCTCAAGATCGCCGGTCTCTCAAGACTCGCTGTCGTGGGTCTCAGCGATCGCTACAAGAAAACCCAGACCTACGACGCGGCAGAATATTATGCGCCTGCCGACGATTGGTCCAACTATGAAGACGACAATAACGAACGCTGATCGACAGCATCGCAAACACGTCCACGCGCGGCCATCGGCCGGGAAGCGATCGCAGCCGTCACCCGGTTCCTGTTCCTAACGAAACGAGGCTTTGACCTGCACCTGCCGCCAGGTCTTCGCCTGTAAACTGCCTCCGCACGTCCGCGACTTCGTCGGTTACACCTTTGATCCCGAAATCCTCGACCTGTCTCGTCCCGATCCCGACTACGCGCTGTTCGTCAACTCTCCCAAAATTCCTTGAGCGCTGCCGTGAAGTCATCGAAGCTAGCCGTCGACCAGCAGACCGAGGAACCATCCCTTACGAGCCAATGGAGTTGGCTCGCGGTCGTCAACTTCGTCCGATCCGCGTTCACGACCCAATTGAAGCACTCGACGAACATATCCTGATAGCTGCCCACGAATTTGTCGTTCGGCACATTCGAAAGCATCCCCTCGATGAAGTATGAGGGCGCGATCTTGTCGGCGAGCAACCCCTTGCCGATCATCGTGTTGCGCATGTTCTTGAAGATCCGGACCACACGCTTGAAGTTCTGGTTCGTGGCCTGATGCTTTGCGGTGCAGTTGTCCGAGTGTTGCTTCGGAAAATTCTCGATCCGTGATCCGTTCACGTAAAACGCTACCCCGGAATGGTAGCCGTGAACGCCGGATTGATAGGAATAGTAACGCCGGAATTGCTGGCAGATGAGTATGTCCGCGTTGCGGCGACCATTATTTACCGGAACATGCAGCGCCTTTCCGCCCGCAACGACACCGTTGTACAGTTGATTGATGTACCTCTCGGCATCGCCTTTGAACTCGTTATAACCGTATGCGGCATTTGCTGAAAAGACGCCCTTGAAGGCATCCTGTTCGGCTTGGCTCATCGCGGAAATATCGTAGTAGAACGCGCCATTGTGGCAGAGGACGACGTCCACGTCGCTGTCCGCCCACACGTTCGTATCGTTGCCGTAAGAGCCCTGCAGGTGAACTTCTATGTCCTTCACCGGATAGAAGGCCGACCCGTCGAGAAGATTCCCCCTAATTGAATTATAGGTGTCCGTGAACTGGCCCGTCTTGCCTTGCTGAGACCACGTCTCGAGTTGCGCTTCCGCGATCGCCATAATTCCCCCCGTTTAAGCCAAATACGACTTCAGTTCCTCCTCCGCCTCGCGCGCGCAATCGCGCCCGCGCTGCCACAGCAAGCCAAGCTTTTCCAAATCGACTTCCAACATGTCCGTCGCCATCTCTGGCTGGGTATATCGGGCGTGAACCCGAACCGTCGCAACATCTCGAAACATCACGCGCCGCAACTGATCCATCGACTGGGCGCTGATCTCCATCGTCTTTTGAAGGAAGACCATCGTCGGCAGCTTGCTTGCCCATTTTCGAACGCTCCAGGTCGGAAGCTTCGGTGACGGATATTCGCCAACGCCGATGCTCACCACGCGAACATCGCTCCTCGCGATCCCCAACGATTCAATCGCGTCAACGATTGCGTAGAGCGTAGGATTGTTCGCGACAAAACCGCCGTCCCGGACCTCGATCCTCTCACCTGCGGAGGTAGTTACAAATTTCTTCTCGAAGAATGGATACGCCGAGCACGACCCGATCACCGCGTCGGCGATCGTACAACCAAAGCCGGGCTCAAACGTCGCCTTGCCACGAAAAGCCTGACGCCGGTTCGTCTTGAAGATGATGGGACGCTCCTCCTTCCATCTCGTGCCAACAATGCCGATGTCCGTCTTGAAGGCGTCGAAACGCAGCTCCCGGAAAACATCTGCTGCGAGCGCATCGAGTGCCGCGGTCTTTTGGCTCGGGCGCCAAGCCGACATGACGGTCACCACATGCTTGCGGTAGAGCGCCTCAATTTCGTCCACCGATTTCCCAAGGCCTAGTAGCGCGGCGATGATGGAGCCAGTCGAAGTCCCGTAGATCAGGTCGAATTTCTCGCACAATCTACAACCCGCGAGCGCTTCAATCTCCTTCAGCGCGCCCAGTGTGTAGAAGCCCTTTGCGCCTCCGCCATCTAAGCTGAGCACCCGGAAAGTTTCTTTCTCGGTTGAAACGTCGCCCACCTGTTTTCCTTTGCGATCGCACTAACTCTTCCAATACACGATTCTTCACTATCCGACTTGCTCGACATGAAACGTGCCCAGAGTAGGCATCTCTACTCCGGACTAGACCTTGAGGGGAAAGCCTTCCCCTGCGCCCGAGCCCGCTGGTCTCGACCGACCCCTTCTGCGGGGCGGCTGCCCCGCAACGCCCTGCTGAGAGTGAGAGAGTGGACTGATTTCCGTGACGGGTTGAGGACTGGAGAAGAGGTCTCCGGCGCCCGTCATGGAGATTGTTCCCATGTCCCAAGATTCAGTCCTCGACGCCCGCCGCGACACAAACGGCGGTTACAAGGTCGATGTCAGCCGGGGGGAGTGGATCGGCCGCGTCTCGTCGGAATGGTTCTCGCGTCCGGCCGACGAGCGCTATCTCTCCCTGTCGGAACTGGCCCACACGGTTCGCGACCGCACCGAACGAAGCCGGACGCGGGTGGTGGAAAGCGCGCTCATCCACGTCGAGGCGAACCGCAACGATTCGGAGCGGCTGGCGCTGATCCTGCCAGGCACCGATGCGTCAATCGCGCCGACGCACTGGTCCTTCGGCCAGCTCGCCAGCCTGGTCGGCGCACCAGCCGCCTATTTGCGACAGCTCCCGGCCGCGCTCGCCGCCATCAACCTGCAATACGGCCTGACCTCCAGTCGGGCCGAGCAGATCAAGACGCTGGAAACCGATACTGGCCGCGTCGAACTGCGCGCCGTCACCGGCCCGGATTACGGCCGGATCTTCGACCACGAACTGGTCGAGGCGGTGCAGCGTATCGCGGGCAATGGCACGGGCGACACCCGCTGGAAGGTGCCGGGCGTGCTCGATTGGTCGACCGGCATCTACAATCCGCGGGTCGACATCACCAAGGATACGACCACGCTCTATGCCTCCGACCGCGACGTCTTCCTGTTCCTGGTCGACGACCTGAATCCGATCGAAGCTGGCCGCCTGCCTGACGGCTCGCCGGATCTCTATTTCCGCGGATTCTATTGTTGGAATTCCGAGGTTGGCGCCAAGACGCTCGGCATGGCGAGCTTCTATCTCCGGGCGGTCTGCCAGAATCGCAATTTGTGGGGCGTGGAGGATTTCGAGGAAATCACCATCCGCCACTCCAAATATGCCGCCAACCGCTTCGCGCACGAGGCGGCCCCGGCGCTGCTGAACTTCGCGAATTCCTCACCCCTGCCGTTCGTCAACGGCATCAGGGCCGCCCGCGAGCGGATCGTCGCCAGGACCGACGAAGACCGCACCGACTTCCTGCGTCGGCGCGGCTTCTCCAAGGCCGAGACTGGCAAGATCATCGACAGAGTGCTGGCCGAGGAAGGCCGCCCTCCGGAGTCCATCTTCGATTTCGTGCAGGGCATCACCGCCGTCGCGCGCGACAAGCCCCATCAGGACGCCCGCCTCGACATGGAGGGCAAGGCGAAGAAGCTGCTCGATCGAGCCGCCTGATTTCCGCGAAGCCGGGGATGCGGTTTTCCGTATCTCCGGCTTTGCGCTTCCGTGCCTTTCTGGTTCGCCGGTCCGTTGCGCTGCCCCCTTTAGAGGAAGAGGGCGGCGCTTCGCTTCGTGACGGGTTGGAGGTTGAGAGAGAGTCTCTCGGCCGCCCGTCGCGGAGTAAATCCCGATGGCTACTGCCGTTCAGAAGATCATCCTGTCGTCCTCGCGCGACATCCCCTTCAACAAGCTGGTGCTCAGCCAGTCCAACGTCCGGCGCGTGAAGGCCGGCGTCTCGATCGAGGACCTTGCGGCCTCGATCGCTCGTCGCGGCCTGATCCAGAGTCTCAGCGTCTTTCCCGTCGTTGACGCCGAGGGCGTGGAGACCGGCATGTTCGAGGTGCCCGCCGGCGGTCGCCGCTTCCGGGCGCTCGAACTGCTGGTGAAGCAGAAGCGTCTCGCCAAGATCGCTCCAGTGCCCTGCGTGGTCCGTGATCGCGATGGCGCCATCCTCCCCGAAGAGGTGTCGCTGGCCGAGAATATCGAGCGCGCGCCGCTCCATCCGCTCGATCAGTTCCGCGCCTTCCACGACATGCTGACCAAAGGCATGACCGAGGAGGAGATCGCTGCGGCTTTCTTCGTCCCCGTCAACGTGGTCAAGCAGCGGCTGCGCCTCGCAGCCGTCTCGCCCGTCCTCCACGAGGTCTATGCCGACGACGGCATGACGCTGGAGCAGCTCATGGCCTTCACCGTCTCCGAAGACCACGAGCGTCAGACCCAGGTCTGGGACGCGATCAAGGACGCCTGGTCGAAGGAGCCCTATCAGATCCGGCGCATGCTGACCGAGACCACGGTGCGCGCCTCCGACAAGCGTGCCGTCTTCCTCGGCCTCGAAGCCTATGAGGCGGCTGGCGGCATCGTCATGCGCGACCTGTTCCAGGCCGACGATGGCGGCTGGCTGCAGGACGTCGGGCTTCTCGATCGCCTCGTCGCCGAGAAGCTGAAGGCCGAGGCTGAGGTGATCGCCGCCGAGGGTTGGAAGTGGATCGAGGTCGCGGTCAGTTTCCCCTACGACGCCGTGCGCGGTCTGCAGGAAATCTCCGGCACGCCGATCGATCTATCGGCGGAGGAACAGGCGACCATCGAGGCGCTCACCGCCGAGCAGGCCAGGCTCGAAGCGGAATATCAGGACGCCGACGAACTGCCCGATGAGGTCGACGAGCGCATGGGCGAGATCGAGACGGCTCTGGCCGCGTTCGACGATCGCCCCGAGCACTTCGATCCGGCCGACATCGCCATCGCCGGCGTCTTTGTCAGCATCGACGCCGACGGATCGCTTTCGGTCGATCGCGGCTTCGTCCGGCCCGAGGATGTGCCTCAGGTCCGGACCGATGGTGAGGAAGGATCGGAGACCGATACCGAATCCGCCGGCACCGCGAGCCCCTCGGTGCAACGCGCTGTCATCACTATCGGCGGCCGGCCTGTCGAACCGGAGGAGGACGATGATGACGACAGCATCAAACCGTTGCCCGAACGCCTCGTCGTCGAGCTGACCGCCTACCGCACCCTCGCGCTGCGCAACGCGGTGGCTGAAAACCCGCACATCGCCATGACGGCGCTTCTCCACAAACTCGTCTCGGACAACTTCATGACCCGCATGTACACGGGCGCTATGGAGGCCGGGGTGAAGCACATCTTCTTCCCCGTTCAGGACGAGGCGCTGAAGGACAGCCCCTCCGCGCGGGCCGTGCAGGAGCGTCACGACGCCTGGGCCACTGACATCCCGAAGGACGACGACGCCCTGTGGGATTGGCTCGCCGGTCTCGACGATGCCAGCCGTATGGCGCTGCTGGCACATTGCGTCAGCTATGGGGTCAACGCGCTCTATGAGCGGCCGAACCCGCACAGCGCTGGCGGCGTGTCGCAGCACACGCTCGACATGAGGCTCGCGCAGGCCGACCGGCTGACGCGGACGACCGGGCTCGACATAGTGGAGGCTGGTTGGCGCCCGACCTTCGGCAACTACCTCAACCGTGTCACCAAGCCGCGCATCCTCCAAGCCGTCCGCGAAGGCGCCGGCGAGCGAGCGGCCGAGCTTATCGGTCATCTGAAAAAGGGCGACATGGCCAAGGAGGCCGAGCGTCTCCTGGCCGATAGCGGTTGGCTGCCTGAGCCGCTTCGGCTTGCTGGCGTTGACGGCGATTCTGCAGCGGGCGCGGACGGCGGCAGCGAAGCCGAGGGGGCCGAGCTGCCCGACTTCCTCAGCGCCGACGACGACTCGGAATCGCCGGCCGATGGCGAGGATGACGACCGTCACCTCGTAGCCGCCGAATGAGTGGCTCGCGGGGCGGCTTCGGCCGCTCCGCACCTCTCCCCCAATCGAAGGAGCGTTCACATGGTGCAATTCAGCCCCGCGCCGATCCGGCGTGTCGTCTTCCAGTATTTCGTGCCGGTCCACGTCGAGGTCGAGGATGGCCTCGTTTCCCGCGTGACCGTCATCGACGAGACGCCTGTCCGCAACCCCACCGTGGCCGACCGCGATCCCGAATACCTCACCCAGGCCGCGGCGGCTGCCGACGACGGCCAATCGTGGCCGTCATGGCAATTCGGCTACTAGCCCCTCTCAACCACGATCCCGATCCACCCGAGCCCGGCCCAGCGTCGGGCTCTTTTCGTTTCAGGAGCCCGACATGCCCGATTTTCTCACCCGCTTCTCCTGCCTGCTCGACGTCGGCTCAGTCGCCAATGTCGCGCGGGCCTTCGACATCTACACCGCGCTGATGGCCGAGAACGGTCGCGAGGATCCGCCCGCCGAGCCGTTCCTGCTCTCGCTGACGCCCGAGCATGGCGCCACGCGACTTTGGCTTCGCGACCCCGGGACCGCCGATCCGCAGTTGCTGATCACCTTCGTCACCCGCTGCGCGGAGACGTTCGGGCTCACCGGCACCTGGGGCTTTCAGTGGGCCGGCGTCGCCTCGGAACCTGTCGTCGACGGTTTCTCCGGCGGCGCCCATCTGCTCGATCTCTCCACAGGCCACACGATCGAATGGATGAGCACGGGCCGCTGGCTCGCCGAAAGAGGTGCGCGATGATCCCCGACCATGCGCGAGCCAATTTCCAAACCCTGCTGCGCGCCGCGGAAAGCGGCGATCTGGCGCTGATGGAATGCACGGACGCCGCGACCGGCGAGCCGCGCTATGTCATCTGTGCGGTCGGCCGTGACGGTGGCGACTATATGTTCACGCCGTTCGGCCATCTGGCAGATGGCAATCCTTACGACGCCTACCTTCCGCCCAATACGGGTGGCGAAATAGCTGCCTGAATTCTACCAGACGGCCACTTCCCATTGACCGTTGACGCGCGCGAAGCCGACCGGTCGGTTCTGGGGCGTGGCGTTCGCCCGGGTCACATCCATCGTGAGCTGCGTCATGCACGTCACGCCGGGTCCAACACCGCCCGGCGAGCAATCACCGAGCTTGAGTGTCGCATTTGCGAGCGACGTCCCCGTGAAGGGGCGATGGCGGCGGACGGCTGCGATGGCCTCTTCTTCCGTCGGCTGAGCCACGCCCGCGACCGCAGCGGCCGATGCGTCGCCCGGTGCGATCACCGGGCGGAGCGCAAAGCCCGCCCCGAAGCCCACAACGAGGCAGCCCGCGGCACGATGCCGATCACACTTCCCTTCATCACCGTCTCCTTCCGGAACCTCACTTGGTCGGGCGGACATGCGTCCCCGATCGCCAGGGTCGCCGTCCGCCATGTGTTAGATGAAGGAGTGTAGTGGCGCGCGGCCCGCTTCGGAAGGCCGCGCGATCAGGCGTTCATGCGGCGCGTCAGAGCGAGAGGTTTGCCGGGACGGGTTCGAGCCGGCCCGGTCGAGAGAGAGCGCCGCCGGTTCGTCCCGATCCGCTCTCCGGAGAACCCCCATGCCCGACACCAACCCCAGCACTGACGATTCCGCGGCGCGCGCCGTGGCAATCGTACCGGAGGGTCGCCGGATGGGCTTCCTGCCGCTGCTCTTCGGCCGTGAGCACGTCCTGGTGGCGGAGATGACCGTCTATCACCTGATGGGACGCCTGAGCCCGCTCGATTATCGTGGCGGTCTCTGGGACTTCTATGAGCGCGGCGGGAGGCCGCTCTACCTCGCGCCGACCTCTAAGCCCCGCTTTCAGATCGTCTGCGACACTAACGGCTATGAGGGCGAGGTATCGGCCGACGCCGCGGGCATCATCGCGACGCTGTTCGCCTTCTCCCATCTCTCCTTCAAATATCCGATCGACGCGATGTCGGAAGGATATGGCCGCCTCTACGACTACGCCGCGGACCATCTGGAAGCCGCCGAGATCTTCCAGGCGATCGACTGAAATTTGCCCTCTCCCTCAGCGCCCGGCCTCACGGTCGGGCGTTTTTTTATGTCGGCTGATCAGAGGAAGAGGACGGCCGGGACGGGTCGAGTCCGGGCGGTTGAGAGAGAGCGCCGTCCGGGTTTGTCCCTTCCGCTCTCCCGAGGTTCCTCCATGAACATTCTGTCTCCCGTGGCCCTTCCGGCCGCGCCCGTCACCCCCGCGTCCTCGATCCTCAACGTAGCGCTACAGCTTCTCGATCATCTAGAGCGCGGCCAGCGTATCGACGCCGCGATCCTCCGTGCAGCGATGGAAGAAGCCTTCGGCGCATCCGACACCAGCGGCGCCTGGAACTGGAAGGCCGCCTATGAGGCGTGCGAGGTCGCGACAGTCCTCTTCCTGCGCAAATACGGAAAGGCGCTTTTCCGTAAGGCCGCGTCTCCGGCTTCACGGCTTTCCGCTCTCGCGAAGATCGCCGAACTCCTGCCGACGCATACGCGGCGCTCGGAAGAATCGCAGGCGCTCCAGCAGTTCTCGACGCCGGCGCCGCTCGGTCTCGCCGCCGTGGCGGCCGCCTCCATTGCTGCTGGCGACATCGTGCTGGAGCCGTCTGCTGGCACGGGTCTTCTCGCCATCCTGGCCGAGATATCAGGCGGAACGCTCCTCCTCAACGAGCTGGCCGAGACCCGAGCTGATCTGCTCGCTGCGCTGTTTCCGGCTGTCGCCGTCATGCGCTTCGACGCTGCCCAGATCAATGATCATCTCGCGACTGGATCCGTCCCCTCCGTCGTGCTGATGAATCCGCCATTCTCTGCCATGGCAAACGTCACCGGCCGCGTGGCCGATACAGTCTATCGCCATGTCGCTTCCGCGCTGGCCCGGCTCTCCGATGGCGGGCGGCTGGTGGCGATCACTGGTGCCAACTTCAGCCCCGACCATCCGGCTTGGGCTGCGGCCTTCATCCGGCTTCAGGAGCGTGGCCGCGTCGTCTTCACAGCGGCTGTGGACGGCTCGGTCTATGCCAAGCACGGCACGACCATCGACACCCGGCTGACAGTCATCGACAAGCTGCCGGCCGACGATCAGGCTACGTTTCCCCCTTCGCCAGGCACCGCGCCCGACGTCGCCACGCTGCTCGGCTGGATCGAGGCGCAAGTTCCACCGCGCCAGACTGCGGCCCTCCCGCCAGCGGCGGCCCTGGCACCCGCCGCGACGCCCCGGACCGTTCGCGGATATCTCGCGCGCACCACTGCTGCACGTCCCGCCACGCCCGCGTCCATCGAGCCCGAAGGCGTCGAACTCGCCTATGAAACCGTGGACTGGACGCCCGCCGAAGACGGCCGGATCACCGATGCAATTTATGAAGAATACCGATTGCAGGCGATCCTTATTCCCGGGGCGCAGGCCCATCCGACCAAGCTGGTGCAATCCGTGGCGATGGCCTCGGTCGCGCCGCCGAAGCCCAGCTATCGGCCCCGGCTGCCCGCCAACATCGTCCCAGATGGTCTTCTTTCCGATGCTCAGCTCGAAACCGTCATCTACGCCGGCGAGGCGCATTCCGACTTCCTCGCGGGATCATGGACGCTCGATGAGGCCTTCGACGTCGTCTCGGCCGCGCCCGACGATGCGCCGAACGCCGTGCGCTTCCGCCGGGGCTTCATGCTTGGCGACGGCACCGGCGCTGGCAAGGGTCGCCAGTCGGCTGGCATCATCCTCGACAACTGGATGCAGGGCCGCCACAAGGCGGTGTGGATCTCCAAATCCGACAAGCTGCTGGAGGATGCCCAGCGCGACTGGTCCGCCCTCGGCATGGAGCGGCTGCTGGTCACGCCGCTGTCGCGCTTCCCGCAGGGCAAGGACATCACGCTCTCGGAAGCCGTCCTATTTACCACCTATGCCACGCTACGGTCCGACGATCGCGGCGAGAAGCTTTCCCGCGTCAAGCAGATCGTCGAATGGTTGGGCTCCGACTTCGATGGAGTGATCATTTTCGACGAGAGCCACGCCATGCAGAACGCCGCTGGTGGAAAGGGCGAACGCGGCGACGTCGCCGCCTCGCAGCAGGGCCGTGCGGGCCTCCGGCTCCAGCACGCCCTGCCGAACGCGCGTGTCGTCTATGTCTCAGCGACCGGCGCGACCACCGTCCACAATCTCGCCTACGCCCAGCGCCTCGGTCTCTGGGGCGGCGAGGACTTCCCGTTTTCGACCCGCGCCGAATTCGTCGAGGCGATCGAGGACGGCGGCGTGGCGGCGATGGAGGTGCTGGCCCGCGACCTGCGCTCGCTCGGGCTCTACACGGCCCGGTCGCTCTCCTACGACGGCGTCGAATACGAACTGGTCGAGCACCAGCTCACCCCCGAGCAGACCGGCATCTACGACGCCTATGCCGGCGCCTTCGCTGTCATCCATAACAATCTCGACGCGGCGATGCAGGCCGCCAACATCACCGGCGACGGCGGCACGCTGAACCGCCAGGCCAAGTCCGCGGCGCGCTCAGCCTTCGAATCCGCCAAGCAGCGGTTCTTCGGCCATCTGCTGACCTCGATGAAGACGCCAACCCTGATCCGCTCGATCGAGCAGGACCTGATCGACGGCCATGCCGCCGTGATCCAGATCGTGTCGACCGGCGAAGCCCTGATGGAGCGCCGCCTGGCGGAAATCCCCACCGAGGAATGGAACGACGTCCGGGTGGACATCACTCCGCGCGAATACGTTCTGGATTACCTCGCCCATTCCTTTCCGGTGCAGCTCTACGAGCCGTTCACCGACAGCGAGGGCAATCTGTCGTCGCGACCGGTGTTTCGCGACGGCCAGCCGGTCGAGAGCCGTGACGCTGTTGCCCGTCGAGACCGTTTGATCGAGAGGCTCGCTTCGCTGCCACCGGTCCCCGGCGCGCTCGACCAGATTGTCCAGCGCTTCGGAACCGATGTCGTAGCGGAGGTGACGGGACGTTCGCGGCGCATTGTTCGCAAGACCAGTCCCGGCGGCATTGACCGCCTCGCCGTGGAGAACCGTGCCGTCTCGGCCAATCTGGCCGAGACCCAAGCGTTCATGGACGATCAAAAACGCATCCTGATCTTCTCCGACGCCGGCGGCACCGGGCGCAGCTACCATGCTGACCTGTCGGCGCGGAACCAGCGACTGCGCGTCCACTACCTGCTGGAGCCGGGGTGGAAGGCCGACGCCGCCATTCAGGGCCTGGGCCGCACCAACCGGACTAACCAGGCGCAGCCGCCGCTGTTCCGGCCAATCTCGACCGACGTGAAGGCGGAAAAGCGCTTCCTCTCGACCATCGCCCGCCGCCTCGACACCCTGGGCGCGATCACGCGCGGCCAGCGCCAGACCGGCGGCCAGGGCTTGTTCCGGCCCGAAGACAATCTGGAAAGCCACTACGCCCGCGACGCCCTGCGGCAACTCTACCTGCTGCTGGTGCGCGGCAAGGTCGACGGCTGCTCGCTCCAGATGTTCGAGGATGCCACCGGCCTCTCGCTGATGGATTCCACCGGCATCAAGGACGAACTGCCGCCGATCACCACCTTTCTCAACCGGCTGCTTGCGCTGACCATCGAACTTCAGGGCGTCCTGTTCACGGCGTTCGAGCGGCTGCTGAACGCCAAGATCGAAGGCGCTATCGCTTCCGGCAGCTACGACGTCGGGCTGGAGACGCTGCAGGCCGAGAGCTTCATCGTCACCGACCGCCGAACGATCCACGTTCATCCTGGCACCGGGGCCGAGGCCCGGCTGCTGACCATCAACCAGCGCCAGCGCAACCGTCCCGTGACGCTGGCCGAGGCGCTCGACCATCTCGATGACGCAGGCGCGAAGCTGCTGGTCAACGAGCGTTCGGGCCGCGCCGCCGTGCAGATACCAACCACCAGCATCATGCTGGACGATGGCGAGATCGAACGGCGCGTGCGGCTGATCCGGCCCATGGAGGCGCACAACATCCCCATCAAGATGATGGACGAGACCCATTGGGTCGACGCGGATCGGGCTGGCTTCACAGCGGCCTGGAATGCCGAGGCCGCCGAGGTGCCGGAATATGCCGATAGCACCATCCATGTCGTCAGCGGGCTCTTGCTGCCGATCTGGAAGCGGCTGCCGAACGAGTCGACGCGGGTCTATCGACTCCAGACAGATGACGGCGAGCGCATCGTTGGCCGCCGCGTCTCCCCGGCATGGGTGGCCGGCGCGCTCGCGGCTGGCACGTCAACCCTGACGCCCGACTACGCGTTCATGGCGCTGATGGACGGCAAGACCATCCTCGATCTGACCGAGGGTCTCCAGCTTCGCCGCGTCCGGGTCATGGGCGCCAACCGCATCGAACTGTCGGGCTTCACCGACGCCATGCGCGATCGCCTGCGGGCATATGGCCTATTCCACGAAATCATCTCGTGGAAGCTGCGAATGTTTGTGCCGACCGATACGACCGGGGCGACCATCCTCGCCAAGGTGCTGGAGCGCTATCCCGTCGAGCGTATCGGCGAGCGGGAGGCGGCGTGATGGCACGGCAGGACGCCTCCGAACTGGCAATCCGTCTCGGCCGGCAGGCCGAGGCGGTGTGCCGCCACTACCTCTCTGCCGGTCATCGGGAGGGCCGCTATTGGCTGGTCGGCGATGTGCGCAACACGCCCGGCCGCTCGATGTTCGTGCGGCTAAAGGGCGGCGAAACCGGCAAGGGCACCGCCGGCAAATGGACCGACGCCGCCACCGGCGAGCATGGCGATCTCCTCGACGTCATCCGCGAGAGCTGCGGCCTGGTCGACTTCAAGGACGTCGCCGATGAGGCGCGCGCCTTCCTGTCGATGCCGCATCCCGAGCCGGACCGCCGGCATGATGGCGAACGCAAAGCACCAGCGCCGATCGGATCGCCGGAAGCAGCGCGGCGGCTCGTCGGGATGTCGCAGCCGATTTTGGGCACTGTCGTGGAAACGTATCTACGGAACCGTGCGATTACGGCTTTGCACGGAACCGGAAGCCTGCGTTTTCATCCCAGGTGCTATTATCGGCCCGACGAGTATTCCCCGACGGAGACCTGGCCGGCGATGATCGCATCGGTCACCGATCTCGCCGAGCATCAGACCGGCGCGCATCGCACCTGGCTCGCCCCTGACGGCTCGGACAAGGCCCCGATCGACACACCGAGACGGGCGATGGGCGACCTCCTGGGACACGCCGTTCGCTTCGGTGTGGCGGGCGAAGTGATGGCGGCGGGCGAAGGCATAGAGACGATGCTGTCGCTCAGAATGGCGCTGCCCACTATGCCGATGGCGGCGGCGCTCTCGGCGGCGCATCTCTCGGCCATCCTGTTCCCCGACACGCTGCGCCGGCTCTACATCGCCCGCGACAATGATCCGGCCGGCGACGGTGCGATGACGACCTTGATCGAACGGGCGAACGCCGCCGGGATCGAGGCGGTCGTGGTGTCTCCGCGCCTGGGCGACTTCAACGAGGATCTCCGCCTGGCTGGTCTGGACAGCCTCCGGGCAGCGGCCCGGGTGCAGATCGCGCCCCAGGACGTCGCACGCTTCATGGCGCTGGCGGCATAGGCCGACAGGAGAATGCAGACGGCGGGAGCGCCGTCGTCGGCGTCGCTCGGATGATCTTGATGTCGGAGAGAACCGCGCCCCGGCCTTCGAGAGGGCGATCGGCCAGCAAACGGCCTGGACCCGCAATGCCTGCGGCGGACTATTTTCCGGCGGCCCTGCGGGCCTTTCCATCGCGAGGCAAAATAGCCCGCCTTCGTCATCCTCCGCTGTGCTCCGGCCCTCCGCCTCGCTGCGGGTGCAGGTCCGGCCCGCCCGCCGGCTTTCGTCGCCATGAAGGCCGCGAGGGTCGCGGTCGAACCGACGGAGCATCCCGATGAGCGAGCACGACGACTACGAACCGCACCACGCCTCTTCACCCACCGACCATGTCCTCAGCGAACTCCAGCTTTACGGCTACCGTCCCTTCACGGATGAACCCGATCCCCGACCGCTTCCGGAAGGCGACCATGTCGCCGGCGCCATCGCCGACATCTTTGACGCCCTGATCGTCACCCTTGAGGACACCCGCCTCGAGCCCGACCTCGACGATCTCCTCTGGTCGACGGTCAACGTCTTCCACCGAGCCACCGACCGGATCGAGCGCGAGCTGGACGACAACGAGCAGGCGCAGCGCCGCGGCCAGCGCGAACAGGACGGCAGCGAAGTGAAGGCCGTCGAGCTGGAACGCCTGACGGCCGAGGGCCAGACCATGATCGAACGCCGCAACGCCTTCGAGCTGATGCGCGACCAGGCCGCCGAGCACTACGAGCGCCACACCGGATCGAACTGGCGACCGCGCAGCGGATCGATGGTCAACCACCGCAACCTGACCTCGGCGATGATCGACAGCCGCGACTTCCTCGCCGCCAAGAAGCGCGCCGACAATCAGGTGCTACTACCTGCCGGTGCAAAGATCGCCTTTACCGGTGGGCTCGACTTCAACGATCACCACCTGATCTGGGCCAAGCTCGATCAGGTCCACGCCAAGCACCCCGACATGGTGCTGCTGCACGGCAAGTCGCCGAAGGGCGCCGAGAAGATCGCGGCCAAATGGGCCGACGCCCGCAAGGTGCCGCAGGTCGGCTTCGCCCCCGACTGGACGAAACACGCCAAGGCCGCACCGTTCAAGCGCAACGATCAGATGCTGGACGTCCTGCCGATCGGGGTCATCGTCTTCCCTGGCACCGGCATTCAGGACAATCTCGCCGACAAGGCGAGGAAGCTCGGCATCCCGCTGTTCGACTTCCGCCCGAAGGGAGGTGGCGCGTGAGCGCTGCCTCTCACAGCATCTCGGGTCGAAACAGCGATCTGCGGCTGATGACCTTGCCGGACACCACGAACACGCCATCGCCGGTGTAATGCAGCGTCTCGGGATGCTTTGGCGACGTGGCGACATGCACCTTCACCACCTCGAAGATGAAGAAATTGTACTTGTCGACCAGCGCGTCGTCGTGAAGGCGGCATTCGAAGCTGGCATGGCATTCGCCGATCAACGGCGCATCGACCTTGCTCGCCTCTTGCCGCGTGAGATTGAACTTGGCGAACTTGTCGATCTCGGCCCCCGACGTGTTGCCGATCCCCACCACGGTATCGGTCAGCGCCGTCGTCGGCAGGTTCACCACGCATTCCCGGCTTTCGCGGATCATGTGGTGGCTGTGATTGCCGCCGGAGATCATCAGGCCGACCAGAGACGGCGAGAATTCCAGGATCGTGTGCCAACCGAGCGTCATGATGTTGGTCGCGCCCTGCCACTTTGATGACACCAGCACGATCGGACCGGGCTCCAGATAGCGCCGCACCTGGCTGACGGGGAAGTCGGTCTTCTCAGGCACCTTCGGCATGGGCATTCTCTTCGACAACTGCGCTTTGCATGATCATACCCGGCCATGTCGGCAGCATCACGACCGGCAGCATGGCGGCGATGCTTTGGCGCGAAAGCATTGAACGGGCGTTTCCATGGTGGCCCCGGTCATGGCGGAAAACCATCCCCCGCTTCCAATGCGCTGATCCTTGGTCCAGCCGCTGGCCTGACGCCATCAACCCGTAAAGGGTCGGACTACGCAAAGCGTGCCGCCGCTCCGGCTTCGCCTGCGCGGTGATCGCGGCCATCGGCCGGACACATCGGGCGCCTGTCGCGCGGGAGATGGTCTCCCGCCTCCAAGACAGGAGCCGGTCAGATGTCCCTCAATCAAGCTCACGCCTTCGCCTTCAGCCTCGCTACCAGCCTCATGGTCACCATCGTCATCTTCCAGGCCGGCGACGGCACCATGGGCGTCATGCCGGCCGGCGAATATGACGGCGAACTCGCCGCCATCGTTCACGAGATCGATCCCTTCGCCCGCTGACCGCGGGCAAGGCGTCGCGACTGCAAGCGGGAATCCTACGGGATTTCCGCTCCCGTCCCGCCTTCTCTTCGGCTATACTGGCAACGCGCCGTGGTGGTGGTGGAGGCGCGACCGTCAGACCTCTATCTCACGGAGAACACCACCATGGTTTTCATCGGCATCCTCTCCAGCATCGTGGCGATCGGCGCCCTGTGCTGGCTTCTATTCACACTGGCTGTCTTCGCGCTTCCGTTCTTCGCGGGCGTCAGTGCCGGGACTTGGGCCTTCCAGACCGGCGCCGGTTGGCTCGGGGCAATCCTCGTCGGCCTCGCCGCCGCCGCACTGACGCTCGGCCTCGGGCAGTTCCTGCTCGCCTTCATCCGTCCGCTCTGGATACGGCTCGCGATCGCACTCGCTTTCGTCGCGCCTGCGGCGCTCGCCGGCTACCATGCGACACATGGCATCGTGAAACACACCATGCCCTCCGACACCTGGCAGATCATCTTCTCCGTCATCGGCGCAGTCGCCGTTGGTGTCACGGCGCTGATTCGGGTGACAGCAATGGCCGCGCCCGGGCCAACCGGGCAGAACGTCGCGCGCGCCTGACATCGTTGCCGGCGGCGGCAGGACGGTGGGTTGATGTCTTACGTGTCGCGCTCTTCGTCGGCAGGGTCGTTCGCAATCGCGTTGATCGGATCAACGGCTAACCCAACTGACGCGCCATGCCCTCGGTGACGGTGGTGGGGGCAATGCCCTGACGGCGCGCCCAACGACGGTGCGAGTGCTGAGAGGGGGCGATCGCGTGGGCGACGGGCAGGAGCCGGCGGAACGGAGCGTCCGCCGGAGCTGGTTTGAACCGCGGTGTCAGGCGTCGTCACGGTCCATCGGTCCGGGGCGGTCGCCGCGTTCTCCTGTGATGCCGTCTCTGTCAGGTCGACCGCTCCAAAACGGCCTCTTCAATGGGCTGATCTGGCCGAAGGTCGGCTGCGCCTCGATCGCCTATGCCGCAACAGCGGCGTCGAAACTTTCTTCCCCTGCCGGCTGCGCCGTCATTCCTCGCGAGCCAAGAAAGCCCCTCCTTTGCTGTCAGGCCCCTGCGGGGTGCGCCGTCAATCGCCTCCGGCCTGTCGATCGCCATCGAGGCCGCAATGGTGCGGGCTCGGAACAGAGTTCAAGGAGAACTACCATGGCGACCATCGGCACCTTCAAGAAGACCGGCAACAACGAGTACACCGGCGAAATCGTCACCCTCAGCCTGCAGACCAAGAACGTCCGCATCGTCTCCGAGGCCCGCGCTACCGGAGAGAACGCCCCCAGCCACCGCGTCTTCGTCGGCCGCGCCGAGATCGGCGCCGCCTGGTCCAAGACCTCCAACGAGGGGCGCGCCTATCTGGGCCTGAAGCTCGACGATCCCAGCTTCAATGCCCCGATCTACGCCAACCTCTTCGACGACGAGGAAGGCGAAGGCTTCAGCCTCATCTGGTCCCGCCCTAGCGGCCGCCGCAACGGCGAGTAAGGCCAGCGCGACGCCCCGCCCGGACAATCCGGGCGGGGCCAAACGCCTGACGGTGGAACGAATCACCTCTGGTTCTGGACACCGGAATCGCGCCCGCTAAAGCCAGAACCGCTGGTCTTTTCCAGTAAGAACGACTATTATAGCCGTAGTTCTGGCGTACGCGTAGGTCCGAGTGGGAGGTGATCATGCATGATCACCGCCCGACAATCACGGGCCGCACGCGCGTTGCTCGGCTGGACACAGGAGACGCTCGCTGACAAGGCCCGGGTATCACTGACCGCGTTGAAGCGCCTTGAATCCGACAGCGGGCTCGAGGTGTATGAATCAACACGCGATCAGGTCCGTCGAGCCTTTGAAGGCGGTGGCATCGTCCTGCTCAACTCCGGCCAAAGCGTGGGAGTGATGCTGGTTGGTGACAAGGACAACCCTTGACGACTTTTTCGGGCGAACCCGCCCGACCATCCTGATTTTGCGTCAAACCGCGGCGGTGTGGCGCGGGATATCATTACGGTTAACAAACTGCTCCAAATTGGATACGAATGACTCGTGGGGCTCATTGTGACCAACGCAGAATATCTGGACGAACCGCCGCTCGGCGCGGCGCTCACCGCCTATGACCAGGCGCATCTGAAGCTGTACCTGAGGCTGCTCGACGCCGAGGCGGACGGTGCGACCTGGGAGGAAGTCGTCGAGCTTCTCTTCGGCCTCGATCCCGCAGCGGACCCCAACCGTGCAGCGAAAATTCATGCCGCCCACCTCGCTCGCGCGAAATGGATGACCGAGAACGGCTTTTGCGAGCTTCTCGGCCCCCGCCTCCATTGAGGTGATGCAGAACCTGCATCACGTTGATCCGACTTCGTTCTTCCCACGCCACGCTCAACTTGGGATCGTGACCGCTGCTTGACTCGCGTTGCGTCATAATTTCGCGGAGGCGGTGGAGGATGTCCGAAGATGAAAGTTGGCGGTCTGAGACCGCCTACAACTATATCGACAATCTAACTCCGGGTGACCTTGCCTGGGAATTTCTGCGCCGAAACCCCGACTACCGGAAAGCCTATCGGGAGCTTGTGTCCAGCGGCCGACTCTCACTCGAAACGGCCGAAGAATTTGCGAACCTATGGGGGTTGCGATTTCGGCGCCGACCCGCTCATCGCGGCTCATGCCCAGCAGATTTTTTGGACCCCTCAAGTCGATCCGTCGGCAATAATGTTCGCCGCAGGTCCGCGCCCTGAAGGGTTTTCCATCACTGCCGACGAGTTACGCCTCCGTACCATATTCCAGCACGACCCTGCTCATCTCAGGCTCGATATCCGCGGCGAGCAGTATGACGTCACGCTCGCAGACCCGCAGGACGAGAACCCGCTCGCGGCGATGGTCATGTTCGATGACCTCACACCGGATCGACAGACCGCGCTGACCCGGTTCTGGAGCGCGATCAAAGGCAAGCGCGTCCCGAACGACCCTCGAATGACGCCGCAACGCCGCGAGCGCGCGCGCCAAATGCTGCGTGCGGTCGATGGACGTCGTGCCGGCGCGACATATCGATCGATCGGGCAGGTTCTGTTCCCTGGTCATAAAATCGACGCCGCCTCCTGGGCCGGGGACGCGCTGCGCGAAATCACGATCCGGCTGGCGCGCGACGGCGTGAAACTCGTTGAAGGCGGCTACCGCTCCCTCCTGCGCCGACCCCGCCGATCATAGCCCGCCATCGACCGCCTGCGGCGTGTCGAAACTAGATTCCTATCTCCGACATCGTCCGACCCACCGCCTTCACGCCACCGTGCTCTCGAACCGCCGCCTGACGGCAGCGGCCCCCGATGAGACCACGGAGGCTCGACAATGGCCGATACGACCGCCGGCATCCCGCCACGCTACCTGCGCACGCAGGAGGCCGCTCGCTTCCTCGGACTGTCCGAGCGCACACTGGAGAAGCACCGCACCTACGGCACCGGCCCGTCTTACAGGAAGCTCGGCGGCCGAGTCGTCTACGCCATAGAGGATCTCCAGACGTGGGCCGATCGCGGCCTCGTCAATTCGACCTCTGATCCGCGCGGCACGGTGCTCCCCGCCAAGCGGCAGGAGCCGTCGGATCGCCGCTTCGCCGGCCGCCAGCCGCGCTGAGACGACACGCCATGTCGTCCCGTCACACACAGCACGACGAGCGTGCGCAGCTCGATCTGTTCCGGGCGCTGCCCGGCGATCTCGCGCCGCGCGACGCGCAGGACCTCATGGCCTATCCGTTCTTCTCGCTTGCCAAGTCGAAGCGCCTGACGCCGATCGACTTCAAGGCGGGTTCGGTGAAAATCCGTGTCGAAGCCGTGCCCGAGCACGGCATGGCGACGATCTGGGACGCGGACGTTCTGATCTGGGCGGCCTCGCAAATCGTCGAGGCCCGTGACGTCGGCCTGCGCCCGTCACGCCTGATGGCGACCACGCCTTACGAGATTCTGAACTTCATTGGACGCGGTGTCTCGCTGCGCGATTACGACCGGCTTAAGGCCGCGCTCGACCGCCTCCAGTCCACCACCATAGCGACCTCAATCCGCCAGCCGACCGAGCGGCGGATGCACCGCTTCTCCTGGATCAACGAATGGAAGGAGCGAGCCGATCACCGCGGCCGCCCGCTCGGGCTCGAACTGATCGTACCCGACTGGTTCTACGCGGCTGTCCTCGATGATGCGCTCGTCCTCACGATCGACCGCAACTATTTCAGGCTGACCGGCGGCCTGGAGCGCTGGCTCTACCGCCTCGTGCGCAAGCATGGCGGCAAGCAGGAATACGGCTGGAGCTTCGACTTTCCGCATCTGCACGCGAAGTCCGGCAGTCTCTCGCCGCTCAAGCATTTCGCCTACGACCTGCGCGACATCGTCCGCCGCCAGCCGCTGCCGGGCTATCGGCTGACCATCGAGCAGTGCCTCGGCGGCCCCGAAATCCTGTCCTTCGTACCCACCGATCCCGACGCGCTCGGCATCCCGCGCCGCCGTCGCCGCTCGACAACTCGACCTGGGGATAAGCTGTGAATCATCTCGTGCTATCAGGGACCGGCGCTATCGTGCCATCGGGGACCGGACTCTCGTGCTATCGGGGACCGGAATCGTCGATTCATCGCGCTGAATCAGCAGCTTGCGAGCACCGTAACTTATCTAACCTAGATTCCTACGGAATCTTTCTAACGCAAACGCGTTTTTCGACCGCTGTGGACGAGTCCCCGATCGCCGGGAGACCGTCATGATCGTCGCGTTCCTCAACCAGAAGGGCGGCGTCGGAAAGACGACGCTCGCCCTCCACCTAGCCGGTGAATGGGCTCGGCACGGGCAGCGCGTCACGCTGATCGACGCCGACCCACAGGGATCGGCGCTCGACTGGTCACAGCAGCGCGGCCGGGAGGGATTGGAGCGGCTGTTCGGTGTTGTTGGCCTGGCCCGCGACACGCTCCACCGCGAAGCGCCGGAGCTGGCGCGCGACGTCGATCATGTCGTCATCGACGGACCGCCGCGTGTCGCCGGTCTGATGCGTTCGGCGCTGCTCGCCGCCGATCTTGTGCTGATCCCGGTGCAGCCTTCGCCGCTTGATGGCTGGGCGTCGGCCGAGATGCTGACGCTACTCGGCGAAGCGCGGATTTACCGGCCGGAACTCAAGGCGCGGTTCGTGCTGAATCGATGCGCAGCCCGCACGGTGCTTGCCAGAGAAACCGCCGAGACGCTCGCCGACCACGACCCGCCGCCACTCCTGACCACCATCGGTCAGCGCATCGCTTTCGCCGATGTCGTGCAGACCGGACGGCTCGCAGCCGAACAGGACGATACATCGCCCGCCGCGCGCGAGATCGCCGCGCTCGCTGCCGAAGTCACGAGGATCGGGGCATGAGCGAGCAGTCCTCGAAACGCCGCTTCGCGTCCCGCCCTGCCGATCCGGAAAGCTGGATCAAGGCGCCGGACCGTCCGTCGCCGCGCGCGGAGGCCGCCGCCGATTTCACCGCCAGGCTGACGATCGACGTCACCGCCGACATGCGCGGCCGGATCAAGATCGCCGCCTTCCAGCGCGGGCAGACCGTCGCCGACATGCTGCGCGCCCTGTTCGAGCGCGAGTTCCCGACCAGCGAAGGAGAGCCACGATGATCGGTGTCGCCGATCCGTCGCTGCGCAGCGGCTTGCCGCCCGCGCTCGCGGCCGATGCTCTGACCCATGTCGAGTTGACGTGGGTCGAGAAGAAGATCGAATTCTGGATCAGGTTCGGTCGCGAGACCGCCGAACAGATTCTCGACCGCCGCCAGCGCGTCGTGTCGTTCGCGCCGGACAGCGTTTTCGCCTTCGTTCGCTGGACCTCCAACGACTACGGCACCGCACTTTCTCGGCTCGACATCGTGCGCGCCGTCGGTGCGGGCGAGCGCTGCCAGACCCTGCCATTCGTGCGCCCCGGCGGCGACATCCTTTTGCGCGCCGATGGCTGGCCGAAGGTCGAGCGCGTCCTCCAGCTCATTGATGCCATCGAGGCGCGGGGCATCGGTGCGATCGACGTTTCGCCCGATCACTGGCGGCACGTCCACAACCGTCTGGCGGTCGGTGAAGCACCGCGCGCCTACGACGCACAGCAGCATCGCGCCTTCCTCCTGCGCCGGAGGATCATGCCATGAGCCGCTTTGGATACGTCATGACGACGTACTTCGCAGTGATGCTGATGGGCATCCTGTCGATCGTGTCGTTCGCGCCGAAGCTCATCTGGAATGCCTCCGCGAGCACGCCGATCGGCCTCTATGCGATCAGCGCCAGCGACGGATTGGAAGCAACCGACCTCGTCGCCGTAGCGGCGCCGGAGCCAATCGCCACGTTCCTTGCCGATGGCGGATATCTGCCGCGCGGCGTGCCGCTGCTGAAGCGAGTCGCGGGCTTGCCCGGTCAACGTGTGTGCCGAACCGGCCACACGATCACCGTCGATGGCCAGGCCATCGGCGATGCGCTCGACCGCGACCGGCGGGGCCGCGAACTCCCGATCTGGCAGGGATGCCGCGTCATCGCCGACGACGAACTGTTCCTGATGAACTGGCAGGTCCGCGACAGTCTCGACGGGCGTTACTTCGGCCCGCTCCCCGCCAGCTCGGTCATCGGCCGGGCCACCCCCCTCTACACTGACGAGGACGGCGATGACCGCTTCGTCTGGCGCGCGCCGACGCGGTGACGGCACGCCCATGACCTTAGCCACCGCAATATGAAGGAGACGCCCCATGTCCGTTATCGGTCAATTCACGCGCGAAAATGACGGCTTCATCGGCCACCTGATGACGCTGTCATTGCACCAGGACATCATCATCGTTCCGGCTGAACCGTCCGATGCCGAGAACGCGCCGGACTTCCGTGTCCATGTTCTCGACAGCATGAACAACGAAACCGGCGCGGAGATCGGTGCAGGGTGGAAGCGCACCGGCGAGAAGGCCGGCGACTACGTTTCGCTGCAGATCGATGATCCGACCTTCGGTCATCCGATCCGCGCCAACCTCTTCCAATCCGCCGACGACAAGTCCGCCTGGGGCTTGCACTGGAACCGGCCGCCCAAGCGCGCAGAGCGGGACTGAACGATGTCGGTCCCGCTCCCCAAAGCTGTCGCCGGGTGGTCAAACACCGCCCGGCGCACAGCCCTCCTTCTCCTTTCCGGCCTTCTGCTTTCCGCGCCGCTTTGCGCCACCGCGAATGCGCAGACCGTGTCGGCCGAGCGCCCCTCTCGTGCCGATTCCTACGCCACATTCATCACCGAGGCCGCGCAACGGTTCGGCGTTCCCGAGCACTGGATACGCGCCGTCATGCGCGTCGAAAGCGCTGGCGACGTGCGAGCGATCTCGTCAGCCGGCGCGATGGGACTGATGCAGATCATGCCCGCCACATGGACCGATCTGCGCGCCCGTCACCGGCTCGGCGCGAATCCCTACGATCCACGCGACAACATTCTGGCGGGCGCGGCTTATCTCCGCGAGATGCACGACCGCTATGGTTCGCCGGGATTTCTCGCAGCCTACAATGCTGGTCCCGGCCGCTACGAAGAGTATCTCGCCGGCCGTCCGTTGCCCGCCGAAACGCGCGCCTATGTCGCCGCGCTGGCACCTATTATCGGCGGCGGAGATGCCCTTGCTCCCGTCACGGTCGCGGCGGCCGATCCCAACGCCTGGACACGCTCGCCGCTGTTCATCGTGCAGTCCGAGCGCACCGCCACCGCTGTTCCGACGGCCGGCGATCGCACTTCCAATGACACTCCCGCTGCAACTCCGGTGCGCGATGCCACAGCCATCGCTCCACAATCCGGAGGCCTCTTCGTGGCTAGAAACGGCGATGGAGGGCCGCGATGACGGTGTTCGCAGCATTTCGTGGAATAGCGTGCTCTGGCGGAAGGATGGCGGTCCGAGGAGGAGGAGCAGGCAACACAACCGCACGATTGCCGCCCGTAATCGGCAGGACGGTTCCCCGCCGAAGAGCGCGCCACCAACAGCTTCGCCGCCCGGTAAAATCTCCCGCGTTACGCAACGCAGGAGGCGGGTGATGGACTTCTTTTGCGGGCTGGACGTGGCCATCGAGGAGACGGCGGTGTGCGTCGTCGATGATCGCGGTGAAGTACATCTGACGGTGAAGGTGGCGACCGAGCCGGAGGCGTTGCTGGCGGTGCTGAAGCCCTTCGTTGGGCGATTGAAGCGTGTCGGCCACGAGGCCGGCTCGCTGTCGCCCTGGCTCCATCCCGAGCTCAAGAAGCTCGGCCTGCCGGCGATCTGCCTGGAGACGCAGCATGTGCGGGCCGCGATGTCGGCCCAGCGCAACAAGACCGACGCAGCGGACGCCCTCGGGATCGCCCACATCATGCGCACAGGCTGGTTCCGCCAGGCGCACGTGAAGACGGAAAGCTGCTACCGGATGCGCCTGCTGCTGACGCATCGACGCAACCTGAAGCGCAAGTTCCTCGATCTCGAGAACGCCATCCGCCACTCGCTGAAGAGCTTCGGGATCAAGCTCGGTGGCACCTCGCGCGGCAAGTTCGACCAGGCGGTGCGGGAGGCGGTGGCCGACGATCCGCTGTCCTGCGAGCTCATGGACGCCATGCTGTCGGCGCGCGCCGCGCTGTGGAAGGAGTATTGCCGGCTGCACGATCTCGTCGTGAAGCTGGTGGCGCAAAGCGAGCTGTGCCGGCGCTTCATGGCGATCCCAGGCGTCGGGCCGGTGACGGCGCTCAGCTTCATGACGGCGATCGACGACCCGTCCCGCTTCCGCCGCTCGCGCGACGTTGCCGCCTATTTCGGGCTGACGTCCAGGCGATGGCAGTCGGGCACATCGATCGACGTGCAGGGGCGTATCTCAAAGGCTGGGGACTCTGATGTGCGCCGCGCGCTCTACGAGGCGGCATCGGGACTGCTGACCCGCTTCAAGGGCAAGGACAAGGTGAAGGCCTGGGGCCAGGAGATCGCCAAGCGCTCCTGCCATCGCAAGGCGTGCGTCGCCGTGGCCCGCAAACTGGCCGTCATCATGCACGCCATGTGGAGCGACGGCACCTTCTATCTCGGCGATCCGGCAGCGAGCACTGCCGACGCCGCGCAGCGGGCGCACACCAAGGATCGCAAGCTCCTGGGAGCCCACCGATGAGCAACTTGCTGACACGAGACATGCAGCGCGCCCGCAACTGACGGACGCCATTCTGAACATGGAGATCCGCCCTCGGCGGATGAGGACCGATGCAGACCAGGACCGACGGAACGCACGTTATCTTGCCTGCGGCTGTGCCGATCGGAAGACGGCCGGACCGCGCTCGATTGCCTGTGACGATGCTCCGTCAATCCGATGGAAAAGTGCGCCGCGACGGTTCGAGCGCTGCCGACGTGCAGCCGGAACACCCCGTCGCAGAGCGCGGAGGAGTGCAAGGCGCATCGGAACTCGAAGCCCGCGAGCGGAGGCGTGCCGTGGCGAACAGCATAGTATATTCTCGCATCGGGAAGGATGAACGACGATGTCCGCAAGAGCAGTGGAAATACGACCGATTAGGAGGGCGAGATAAAAGCGCGCGAGGTGCGGCTTGGTGCGGTCGTGTGTTTTCAGGGGCTTATGGCGCATCTGCGCGAGGTGCGCCTGATCGGCGCAGCCTGCGCAATTGCCATTTCGCCAAGGATTTTCGCGCGTTTGCGCGATGTGCGGGGCCTCGGCGATGAGCGGCGAGGACGATTTCCGCATCCGGCCAGGCCGCATCCGCTCGACCCGAGCGCAGCAGGCGCGGCCCTTCATCGCCCAGGCGCTCGCCGCCGCCCAGCGGGCCGGCGGCAGCGTCTCGCGCTCCGGCAAGATCAGCTCGGGCAACCGCTCGCGGTTCGGGCGCGGGCAGCGCGCGACCGTTCAGGCCAACCGGCTACTCACCAGCCGATCGCGCAACACCATCATCAAGACGCGCGTCGTCCGTCATAGCGCGCGGGCCGCGCCGCTTTCCGCCCACCTCAGCTACCTGCGGCGCGAGGGTGTCACCCGGGATGGGGAGAAGGCGCGGCTGTTCGGTCCCGAGACCGAGGACGCCGATCCCAAGGCCTTCGCCGAGCGGACCCAGGATGATCGGCATCATTTCCGGTTCATCGTCTCGCCCGAGGACGCGACGGAGATGTCCGACCTCAAGACCTATGCCCGCGACCTGATGGGGCAGATGGAGAAAGACCTCGGCACGAAGCTCGACTGGGTCGGTGTCGATCACTGGAACACGGATAATCCGCACGTCCACATCATCCTGCGCGGGCGCACCGATGACGGCCAGGACCTCGTCATCTCGCGCGACTACATCAAGGAAGGCATGCGCGCTCGCGCGCAGGATCTCGTCACCCAAGAGCTGGGGCCGCGCACCGATCACGAGATCCGCCGCAATCTCGAACGCCAGATCGAGTCGGAGCGCTGGACCAACCTCGACCGCCAGCTTGCGCGGGACAGCTACCGCACCGGCGTCGTCGATCTTGCCCCGCACCCCGACCGCCAGCCGGACGAATTCCATGCGATGAAGGTCGGCCGGCTGCGGAAGCTGGAAACGCTTGGCCTCGCCGATCAGGTCGGTCCCGGCCAATGGGTCGTATCGGAGAACGCCGAGGCGACGCTGCGCGAGCTGGGCGAGCGTGGCGACATCATCAAACGCATTCATCGCGGCCTGACGGAACGCGGTATCGAGCGCGGCGCCGCCAGCTACGTGCTGGCCGGCGAGAGCCTCAACGATCCCGTCGTCGGCCGGCTGGTCGATCGTGGTCTCGACGATGAGCTGAAGGGCACGGCCTATGCCATCGTCGATGCCACGGACGGACGAACCCATCACATCAAGTTGCCCGACCTCGACGCGGCCGGCGATAGCGCGCCGGGCTCGATCGTCGAGCTGCGCAAATTCGACGACGCGCAGGGACGCAGACGGGTCGCGCTCGCCGTCCGCTCCGATCTCGACATCGAGAGGCAAGTCCATGCCACCGGCGCCACCTGGCTCGACCGGCAAGCGATCGCCCGCGATCCCGTTCCGCTCGGCGGCGGCGGCTTCGGCGCTGAGGTTCGCCAGGCGATGGACAGGCGGGCCGACCATCTCGTCGGCCAAGGCCTTGCCGAGCGGCAGACGCGCGGCGTCAGCTTCTCGCCCGGGCTGATCGACACGCTACGGCAGCGCGAGGTCGACGCCCTCGGCGAGAAGCTCGCCGCCGAGACCGGCCGACAATTCTCGAAGGCCGCAACGGGCGAGTATGTGGCGGGGACCTATCGCCAGCGCTTTGCGCTCGCGTCTGGCCGCTTCGCCATGATCGACGACGGCCTCGGCTTCCAGCTCGTGCCCTGGTCGCCGTCCCTCGAACGTCAGATCGGCCAGCACGTCTCCGGCGTGTCGCGCGGCGCGGGTGGCGTCGACTGGAGCTTCGGCCGCAACCGCGGGCTCGGCATGTAGCCCAATCAAGAAAGGAGTGCCCGCCATGTCGGCGACCAAAATCCTCTGGGGCCAGATCCTCACCGTCTTCCTGATCGTGCTCATGACGACCTGGGCAGCGACGCAGTGGACGGCCTATCGGCTCGGCTTCCAGCCACAGCTCGGACTTCCGTGGTTCGAACTGGCTGGCTGGCCGATCTACTATCCGCCCGCCTTCTTCTGGTGGTGGTATTTCTACGATGCCTATGCCCCACCGATCTTCATCGAGGGCGCCTATATCGCCGCGTCCGGCGGCTTCATCTCCATCGCCGTCGCGATCGGCATGTCCGTCTGGCGGGCGCGCGAAGCCAAGAACGCCGAGACCTTCGGCTCCGCCCGATGGGCCGCTGCTCGCGAAGTGAGTGCCGCCGGCCTGCTGGGCGCGGATGGCGTCATCCTGGGAAAGTTCGAGCGCGACTATCTCCGCCATGACGGTCCCGAGCATGTGCTGTGCTTTGCGCCAACCCGGTCCGGCAAGGGTGTCGGCCTGGTCGTGCCATCACTGCTGACCTGGCCGGGTTCCGCCATCGTCCACGACATCAAGGGGGAGAACTGGACGCTGACGGCAGGCTTTCGATCCCGGCACGGCCGCGTGCTGCTGTTCGATCCTACCAACGCGAAGTCGGCCGCCTACAATCCTCTGCTCGAAGTCCGCCGCGGCGAGTGGGAGGTTAGAGACGTCCAGAACATCGCCGACATTTTGGTCGACCCGGAAGGCTCGCTCGAGAAAAGGAACCACTGGGAAAAAACCAGCCACGCGCTGCTGGTCGGCGCCATCCTGCACGTCCTCTACGCCGAGGCCGACAAGACCCTGGCTGGCGTCGCCGCCTTCCTCTCCGACCCGAAGCGGCCGATCGACTCGACGCTCGCCGCCATGATGAGGACCGCCCATCTCGGCGAGGCTGGCCCGCATCCGGTAATCGCTAGCGCGGCCCGCGAGTTGCTGAACAAATCCGACAACGAGCGATCGGGCGTGCTGTCCACCGCGATGTCGTTCCTCGGCCTCTATCGCGATCCCGTCGTCGCCGAAGTCACACGCCGCTGCGACTGGCGCATCACCGACATAGTCGGCGGCAAGCATCCGACGACGCTCTATCTCGTCGTGCCGCCGTCGGACATCAACCGCACCAAGCCGCTGATCCGTCTGATCCTCAATCAGATCGGCCGGCGGCTCACGGAGGATCTGAACGCGAAGGGCAACCGCCACCGGCTTCTCCTGATGCTCGACGAATTCCCGGCCCTCGGCCGCCTCGACTTCTTTGAGAGCGCGCTTGCCTTCATGGCCGGCTACGGCCTCAAAGCCTTCCTCATCGCCCAGTCGCTGAACCAGATCGAGAAGGCCTACGGGCCGAACAACTCGATCCTCGACAACTGCCATGTCCGCGTCAGCTTCGCGACCAATGACGAGCGGACCGCCAAGCGTGTCTCCGACGCGCTCGGCACCGCGACCGAGATGCGCGCGATGAAGAACTATGCCGGTCATCGCCTGTCGCCCTGGCTCGGTCACATGATGGTCTCGCGCTCGGAGACAGCCCGGCAACTGATGACGCCCGGCGAGATCATGCAGCTCCCGCCGTCCGACGAAATCGTCATGGTCGCCGGCACCCCGCCGATCCGCGCGAAGAAGGCGCGATACTATGAGGATCGCCGGTTTCAGGAACGCATCCTGCCACCGCCGAACCTCGTGAAACCGGCAACGGCTCGGCCGGACGACTGGAGCACGCTGCCACTTCCCGCGACGCCTGCGGTCGCGATGGCCACCAGCGGCGACGGATCGGAGGACGAGGATACGACCGACTCCGAGCGCCGGCACCAGCCGGAGCTAAGTCGCTCAAAACCCGTTGAGCCTAAGCAACCCATCGAAAACGAGTTCGAGATCGATCCTCGCGACGACGCCGATGAGGACGCCGCACGTCTCTCGCGCATGAACCAGACGATGCGCCAGGTGGCGCGGCAGGCGTCGCTTGATCCCGGCGACGGCATCGATCTTTAGGAGGCACAATGGCGAAGCCCCCCAAAAAGCAGCGCCTGTCTGTATATCTCGAACCGGAGGTCATGAAGGCGCTCGCCGCGCACGCGGGCCGTCGTGATCAATCCCTCTCGCTGATCGCGGAAGCCGGCATCGCCTCCTTCCTGTCGCCTGATGCTGCCGAACGGCAGGAGGCTGCGACGACGAAGCGGCTCGACCAGATCGACCGGCGAATGGCGCGGATGGAGCGCGATCTCGGAATCAGCGTCGAAACGCTGGCCGTGTTCATCCGCTTCTGGCTGACGACAAACCCGCCGCTGCCGGAGCCCGCACAGGCTGCGGCGCGCTCGAAAGCAGGCGAGCGCTACGAGGCGTTCGTCACCGCCCTCGGCCGGCGACTCGCTCACGGGCCGAAGCTTCGCCAGGAGATTTCGGAAGACATCGCGCCCGCGCGCGACACGGACTAATCACGACCGCGCCTACCACAAGTATTCCTGCGTTCCGCCGTTTCCCTGTATTTGTACGCCACAGTACGACGACCACAGCACGGTTGTTGTCAGGCCCTAATTTCTGCCTCTTCTACTCATCCCCGATCCAGGGCCGCATGTCGCGGTCCCGCAAGAGAACGGGGACGACGTGGCGGCAACTCAACAGAAATCGGAAGCGCTCCTTCGCGGTGCCCGCATGCTGCGCACGGCCCTCGGGCCGGCGATCGCCCGCTTTCTGGAAGATCCCGCGATCGTCGAGGTGATGCTCAATCCCGATGGGCGGCTCTGGGTCGACCGGCTTTCCGAAGGGCTTTCCGATACGGGTGAGCTGCTGTCGCCTTCAGACGGCGAGCGGATCATCCGTCTCGTCGCCCATCATGTCGGCGCCGAGGTTCATCCCGGAGCCCCGCGTGTGTCGGCCGAGCTTCCCGAGACGGGGGAAAGATTCGAGGGGCTGCTGCCCCCCGTGGTGTCAGCGCCAGCCTTCGCAATCCGCAAGCCCGCTGTCGCCGTGTTCACTCTCGACGATTATGTCGCCGCCGGCATCATGGCCGCAGGTCAGGCCGAGACGCTGCGCCAGGCCGTCGCCGACCGCCGTAACATCCTCGTTGCCGGCGGCACATCCACCGGCAAGACGACCCTCACCAACGCGCTGCTGGCCGAAGTCGCGAAGACCTCCGACCGCGTCGTGCTCATCGAGGACACGCGCGAACTGCAATGCGCCGCGCCCAATCTTGTCGCCATGCGGACGAAGGATGGCATCGCCTCACTTTCCGATCTCGTCCGCTCTTCGCTTCGCCTCCGCCCAGACCGCATCCCGATCGGCGAGGTGCGCGGGGCCGAGGCGCTCGATCTGCTGAAAGCCTGGGGCACCGGCCACCCCGGTGGAGTCGGCACCATCCACGCCGGCACCGCCATCGGCGCGCTTCGTCGCATGGAGCAGCTAATCCAGGAAGCAGTCGTCACCGTCCCGCGCGCGCTGATCGCGGAGACGATTGATCTCATCGCCGTGCTGTCCGGCCGTGGCGCATCGCGCCACCTCGCCGAACTCGCCCGCATCGAGGGGCTCGGCCCCGGCGGCGACTACCGCGTCACCCCCGCAACCCAGCCCCTTACAGGAGACCCGTCATGATTAAGCACGCCCGGCGCATCCGCCGGCATATCGCTACGGCGGTGTCCGTCGCCTTCGTCTCGCTGGCGATGGCGCCCGCCGCGCACGCGTCCGGTTCCTCCATGCCCTGGGAAGCACCGCTGCAATCCATCCTCGAGTCGATCGAGGGGCCGGTCGCCAAGATCATCGCGGTGATGATCATCATCATCACCGGCCTGACGCTGGCCTTCGGCGACACTTCCGGCGGTGCCCGCAAGCTGATCCAGATCGTCTTCGGCCTGTCGATCGCCTTCGCCGCGTCCAGCTTCTTCCTGTCGTTCTTCTCGTTCGGCGGCGGGGCGCTCGTCTGATGGCCAACGGCGCGGATCATCATGGCGAGCTGGCAGGCTTCTCAGTCCCGGTCCATCGGGCGCTGACCGAGCACATCCTGCTCGGCGGCGCGCCGCGCTCGCTCGCCATCCTCAACGGCACGCTGGCGGCAGCGCTCGGCCTCGGCCTGCGCCTCTGGCTGGTCGGTCTCGGCCTCTGGGCTCTCGGCCACTTCGCGGCCGTCTGGGCAGCCAAGCGCGATCCGCAGTTCGTCGATGTCGTGCGCAAGCATCTGCGCATCCCCGGCCACCTGTCGGTTTGAGGAGGAACGACGATGATGAACCTTGCCGAATATCGCAACCGCAATACCCGGCTCGCTGACTTCCTGCCCTGGGTCGCGCTGGTCGGCGAAGGGATCGTGCTGAACAAGGACGGGAGCCTGCAGCGCACGGCACGCTTCCGCGGCCCGGACCTCGACAGCGCCGTACCGGCCGAGCTGGTCGCCGTCGCCGGCCGGCTCAACAACGCGTTTCGCCGCCTCGGCTCTGGTTGGGCGATCTTCGTCGAGGCGCAGCGCCATGGCGCCGCCACCTATCCGGCAAGCATGTTCGCCGACAGCGCCTCCGCCCTGGTCGACGCCGAACGCAAAGCCGATTTCGAGGAAGCCGGCGCGCATTTTGAGTCCAGCTACTTCCTCACCTTCCTCTATCTGCCGCCGGCCGAGGACGCCGCGCGCGCTGAGACCTGGCTCTACGAGGGCCGCGATCACGCGGGCGTCGACGCCCACGAGATCCTGCGCGGCTTCGCTGACCGCACCGACCGCATCCTCCAGCTCATCGACGCCTTCATGCCGGAATGCGCCTGGCTCGATGACGGCGAGACCCTGACCTATCTGCACTCGACGGTTTCGACGAAGCGGCACCGCGTCCGCGTGCCCGAGACGCCGATGTATCTCGACGCGCTGCTCGCCGATCAGCCGTTGACCGGCGGGCTCGAACCCCGGCTCGGCAACGCACATGTCCGCATCCTCACCATTGTCGGCTTCCCGACCGCGACCACGCCCGGCATCCTCGATGAGCTGAACCGGCTGGCCTTTCCCTATCGCTGGTCAACACGCGCCGTCCTGCTCGACAAGACCGACGCCACCAAGCTGCTGACGAAGATCAGGCGTCAGTGGTTCGCCAAGCGCAAGTCGATCGCCGCCATCCTCAAGGAGGTGATGACCAACGAGGCCTCTGCGCTGGTCGATACCGATGCGGCCAACAAGGCCGCCGACGCCGACATGGCGTTGCAGGAGCTGGGCGCTGACTATGCGGGCCAGGCCTATGTGACGGCGACTATCACCGTCTGGGACAATGACCCCCGCATCGCCGCAGAGAAGCTTCGGTTGGTCGAGAAGGTCATCCAGGGCCGTGACTTCACCGCCATGCCGGAGACGATCAACGCGGTTGATGCGTGGTTCGGCTCACTGCCCGGCCATGTCTACGCCAATGTCCGCCAACCTCCCATCAGCACATTGAATCTCGCTCACATGATCCCGCTGTCGGCGGTGTGGGCGGGACCGGAACGGGACGAGCACTTCGATGCACCCCCACTGCTCTACGGCAGAACCGAGGGCTCGACCCCGTTCCGGCTTTCCATCCATGTCGGCGATGTCGGCCATACGCTGATCGTCGGCCCGACCGGCGCTGGCAAGTCAGTTCTCCTAGCGCTCATGGCGCTGCAGTTCCGGCGCTATCCGCAGTCTCAGGTTTTCGCCTTCGACTTCGGCGGATCGATCCGCGCCGCCGCGCTCGCCATGCGCGGCGACTGGCATGATCTCGGCGGCGGCCTGACCGAAGGCGCCGACGACAGCGTGTCCCTTCAGCCGCTCGCCCGCATCGACGACGTCGCCGAGCGCGCCTGGGCCGCGGACTGGCTGCTCGCGATCCTTGGGCGTGAGAGCGTGCCCGTTACGCCCGAGGTCAAGGAGCATCTCTGGTCATCGCTGACGTCCTTGGCCTCAGCGCCGATCACCGAGCGCACACTGACAGGCCTCTCGGTCCTCCTCCAGTCGAACGACCTGAAGCAGGCGTTGCGGCCATACTGCGTGGGCGGTCCCTATGGTCGACTGCTCGACGCCGAGGCCGAACATCTCGGCGAAGCCAACGTCCAGGCCTTCGAGACCGAAGGCCTGATCGGCACCGGCGCGGCTGCCGCTGTGCTTGCCTATCTCTTCCATCGCATCGAGGACCGCCTCGACGGTCGGCCGACGCTCCTCATCGTCGACGAAGGATGGCTCGCCCTCGACGATGAGGGCTTCGCCGGTCAGCTCCGCGAATGGCTGAAGACACTGCGCAAGAAGAACGCCAGCGTCATCTTCGCCACCCAATCGCTCTCCGATATCGACGCCTCAGCGATCGCGCCGGCCATCATCGAGAGCTGCCAGACGCGCATCCTGCTCCCCAACGAACGCGCGATCGAGCCGCAGATCACCGCGATCTATCGCCGCTTCGGGCTGAACGATCGCCAGATCGAGATCCTCGCGCGGGCAATGCCCAAACGCGATTACTACTGCCAGTCGCGGCGCGGCAACCGGCTGTTCGAACTGGGCCTGTCGGACGTCGCGCTGGCGCTTTGCGCCGCGTCGTCGAAGCAGCACCAGGCGCTCATCGCCGAGGTTCACGCCCGCAGTGGCACAGACGGCTTCCTCGCCGACTGGCTCGGCGAGAACCGGCTCGGTTGGGCCGCAGACCTCATCGCAGACCTTACCAACGTCACCCCCCAAATTGATCCGGAGGCACGCCCATGACCCGTTCCGTTCGCTCCCGCTCGCGCGCGCTGCGCATGACGGCCGCAATGCTTGCCGCGCCGATCGCGCTGTCGCCAGTCTTCGCGCCGCCCGCGGCCGCGCAGTGGATCGTCTACGATCCAACAAACTATGCGCAGAACGTCCTGACGGCGGCGCGCACGCTCCAGCAGGTCAATCAGCAGATCACCCAGCTTCAGAATGAAGCCACCATGCTGATCAACCAGGCCCGCAATCTGGCGAGCCTGCCATATTCATCGCTCCAGCAGCTTCAGCAGTCGGTACAGCGCACCCAACAGCTCCTGCAACAGGCGCAGGGCATCGCCTATGACGTCCAACGCATCGACCAGGCCTTCACATCGACCTACGGCAACGCCTCGATGTCGGCCTCCGACCAAGCGCTCGTGGCGCAGGCGCGGGAGCGCTGGCAGAACACGGTTGGCGGCCTGCAGGATGCGATGCGCGTTCAGGCTGGCGTCGTCGGCAACATCGATACCAACCGTGCCGAGATGTCGTCACTGGTCGGCCAGAGTCAGGGCGCAACCGGCGCTTTGCAGGCAACGCAAGCGGGCAATCAGCTCCTGGCGCTTCAAACCCAGCAGCTCGCCGACCTTACCGCGGTTGTCGCCGCCAATGGTCGCGCACAGAGCCTGTCCGAGGCCGAGCGCGCCGCCGCGGCCGAACAGGGTCGCGAGCAGCGCCGCCGATTCCTGACGCCGGGCAGCGGCTACCAGCCCGGCAACGCCCGCATGTTCCCGAACGGCAACTGAGGGCGCGGCCATGGACGGCAAGATGCTCGCACGGCTCGGCGCTGTGGTGTTCGTGGCCGTCGCGATCACTGCGACCGCGATCGAGATGAACCGGAAAGAGGAAGTGCGGGAGGCGTGGCCGTCCGGCCGGACCACCCAAGCGCAGGGCGATCCGTTGCGCGACGAACTGATCCGCTGCCAGGTGCTCGGCGAAGCGGGGCCGCGCGATCCGGCGTGCCTGCGGGCCTGGGCCGAAAACCGCAACCGCTTCCTCGCGCCCGGCGCGCGACCTACCGAGCGCTTGCCGGACATCCCGCCAGCGCCGCGAAACACTCTCATACCCCAATCGGACCGCACCGATCAGCCGGCCTTCGAGCCCGCCGCACCGATCGCGCCGCCGCAGTTCGACGAGGCGAGATAAGATCATGGGCGGCACCGGCGTCATTGACCATTTTCTTGAGGTCTTCACCCGCTACATCGACAGCGGATTCGGGCTACTCAGCGGCGAAGTCGCCTTCATCGCCACCACCCTGATCGTCATCGACGTGACGCTGGCGGCGCTGTTCTGGAGCTGGGGCGCCGACGACGACATCATGGCCCGCCTGGTGAAGAAGACGCTGTTCGTCGGCGTGTTCGCCTACATCATCGGTAATTGGAACAACCTCGCCCGGATCATTTTCGAGAGCTTCGCCGGCCTCGGCCTGAAGGCTAGCGGCACCGGGTTCACCACGGCCGACCTCTTGCGCCCTGGCAAGGTCGCTCAGACCGGGCTCGACGCCGGACGGCCGCTGCTCGATTCCATCTCCAGCCTCATGGGCTACTGGTCGTTCTTCGAGAACTTCATCCAGATCGCCTGCATGTTCCTGGCCTGGGCGCTGGTGCTGCTCGCTTTTTTCATCCTCGCCATCCAGCTCTTCGTCACGCTCATCGAGTTCAAGCTGACGACGCTCGCCGGCTTCGTGCTGATCCCGTTCGGCCTGTTCGGCAAGTCGGCCTTCATGGCCGAACGCGTGCTCGGCAACGTCATCTCCTCCGGCATCAAGGTGCTGGTGCTGGCCGTCATCATCGGCATCGGCTCGACGCTCTTCTCCGAGTTTACGTCCGGCTTCGGTGGCCAGAATCCCTCGATCGATGAAGCCATGGCGATCGTGCTCGCCGCGCTGTCGCTGCTCGGCCTCGGCATCTTCGGTCCCGGTATCGCCAGCGGCATCGTTTCCGGTGGCCCGCAGCTCAGCGCCGGCGCTGCGGTCGGCACCGGCTTGGCCGCAGGCGGCATGGTGGCCCTCGGTGCTGGCGCCGTCGGCGCCGCTGCATCCGGGGGAGCGGCCTTGGCTGGCGGTGCGGCCGCTGCCGCCCGCGGCGGTGCTGCGGTCGCAGGCGGCGCATCCACCGCATACAGCCTTGGCGCCGCCGGACAGTCTGGTGCGGCCGGCGTCGCTTCCGGGCTTGGCGGCGTTGCCCGCGCTGGCGGCAGCGCCGCCGTCTCGCCGCTCCGCAGGGCGGCATCGCGCGCCGCCGAAAGCATGAAGTCCAGCTTCAATGCTGGCGGCAAAGCCGCCTTCGAGGCGACGGGCGGAACATCCACGATGGGCTCGATCGGGGGAGATGCCGCCGGTGACGGCGCCGCTTCCGCAGGTTCCGCGAGCGCCGGAGGCCCGCCCGCCTGGGCGCAGCGGATGCGCCGCTCACAACACATGACCCATGCCGCTCAGGCCACAGCCCACGCCGTCCGTTCCGGCGACGCCCATGGCGGCGGCTCCTCCGTCAATCTCTCCGAAGGGGACCGCTGATGTTCAAACGACCCTCCACCCATTACGGCAAGGCTCTCGAGCCGGAGACGCCCTATCAGCGCGCCGCCCAGGTCTGGGATGAGCGCATCGGCGCCTCGCGCGTGCAGGCCAAAAACTGGCGCCTGATGGCGTTTGGCTCGCTGATCCTCTCGGCCGGGTTCGCTACCGCGCTCGTCGTGCAGTCTGCCCGGGGAACGATCGTACCGTGGGTAGTTCAGGTCGATCGCCTTGGACAGGCTCAGGCCGTTGCGCCCGCCGAGGCGGACTATCGTCCCACCGATCCACAGATCGCCTTCCACCTGGCGCGTTTCATCGAGCAGGTCCGGAGCATTCCCGCCGATGCGATCATCGTGCGCCAGAACTGGTTGCGGGCCTACGACTTCACGACCGATCGCGGAGCCATGGCGCTCAATGATTATGCCCGGTCCAACGACCCGTTCACGCGGGTCGGCCGCCAGCAGGTCGCCGTCGACGTCTCCAGCGTCATCCGTGCCTCGCCGGACAGCTTCCGTGTCGCCTGGGTCGAGCGTCGCTACGAGAACGGCCAGCTCGCCGACACCACGCGCTGGACCGCGATCCTGACGATCGTGGTGCAGGTCCCCCGCAATGCCGACCGGCTCAGGGCGAACCCGCTCGGCATCTACGTCAACGCCATCAACTGGTCACGGGAGCTTGGGCAATGAAGCCGTCTTTCCGTAAAGCCGGAAATCCGGCTTCACACACGCACGTACTCCCGGCTCTCCGTCGAGCCGCAGTCCCCTTTGTCCTGTTGGCGACGACTGCGCTCGCCGGCTGCGCGACCACCAATCCGCCGCCGGAAATCTCCTACGACAATGCGGCTCCCGCCGTGCAGACGGTCGACCCACCTGCGCCGGTCACCGTGGTCGAACTGCCCCGACCGCTACCGCTGCCTGGCCAATTGCAGCGTGTGGAGGAGACGCGGCGTGCCCCGGAGCCTTCTAATCCGACCGCTCGCGTCAACCAGGCAAACGAGGCGGCACGAGTCCAGCCGGTGCGCGACGGCTTCATTAACTCGATGCAGGTCTACCCGTGGACTCAAGGGGCGCTTTATCAAGTCTATACCGCCGTCGGGCAGATCACCGACATCGCGCTCCAACCCGGGGAGCAGCTTGTCGGCGCAGGCCCGGTGGCCGCCGGCGACACAGTGCGCTGGATCATCGGCGACACCGAGAGCGGATCAGGCGCAACGCGCCAGATCCACATCCTCGTGAAGCCCACCCGCGCCGACCTGATGACCAACCTCGTCATCAACACCAATATGCGCACCTATCACATGGAACTGCGCTCGACAGAGCGCACCTATATGGCGTCGGTCTCGTGGCAGTATCCGCAGGACCAGCTCATCGCGCTGCGTCGGCAGAACGCCGAGGCGCAGGCGGCCCAGCCGGTGGCGAGCGGCGTCGATCTCGCGAACGTCAACTTCCGCTATGCGATCGAGGGCGACCGTGCGCCGTGGCGGCCTCTGCGCGCCTTCGACGACGGTCGCCAGGTCTTCATCGAGTTTCCGCGCGGCATCGGTCAGGGCGAGATGCCGCCACTCTTCGTCGTCGGCCCCGAGGGCAACACCTCTGAGCTCGTGAACTATCGCGTTCGCGGCCACCACATGATCGTTGATCGTCTGTTCGCGGCTGCCGAACTTCGCTTCGGCTCCGGCCGCGAGCAGAAGCGCGTCAGGATCGTCCGCACAGACGGGAGGCCGACCTCGTGAGCGAGAACCCGCCCCGGATTGAGGAAGTGCCGGACGACGATGCGCAGCCCCTGACCGGCGAGCCGGTCGGGCCTGCGCCGATGCGACTGCGGGCCGAACCGCCCCGCGTCACCCGGTTGTCGCGGAAGGTTCTCGCCGGCCTCGGTCTTGTCGCCAGCGTCGGGCTCGGAGGTGCGCTGATCTACGCGCTTCAGACCCGCGACGCCGGTCGGCCGAACGACGAACTCTATTCGACCGAGAACCGCTCGACCGCTGACGGACTGGCCGGCCTGCCGCGAGATTACAGTGGCGTGCCACAGCTCGGTCCCCCTCTTCCCGGTGACCTCGGCCGGCCGATCCTTAGTACCCAGGATCGCGGACAGCCGGTGCCCACACCCGGGACGGCCACGCCCAATCCCGGCATCAGCCCGGAAGAGCAGCGCCGCCTTCAGGAAATCGAGACCGCGCGCACCAGCCGTCTCTTCTCCGGATCGGAAAGCCGGGGCACACCCGCTGCTGCGGGAGCTGCCCCAGCGCTCGCGCCGGCGCCGGATTTGGCGAGCATTGGCCTCGCTCCGCCGCCCGCCACGCCCTCGGCGCAGGACCGGCAGAACGCGTTTCTGAACGCCGCGGCCGATCGCAGGACGGTTGCGCCCGATCGCGTCGCTGCGCCAGTATCGCCGAACGTCCTTCAGGCGGGAGCAGTGATATCCGCGGCGCTGATCACCGGCATCCGATCCGATCTACCCGGCCAGATCACCGCGCAGGTCACCGAAAACATCTACGACAGCCCAACCGGCCGTATCTTGCTTGTGCCGCAAGGCACTCGTGTGGTCGGGCAGTACGACAACAACGTGCAGTTCGGCCAGAGCCGAGTCCTGCTCGTCTGGACTCGGCTCGTCTTCCCGAACGGGCGCTCGATCGTTCTCGAGCGCCAGCCTGGTGCTGACGCTGAAGGGTTCGCCGGGCTTCAGGATGGCGTCGATTACCATTGGTGGGATCTGGCCAAGGCTGCGGGATTGTCGACACTGCTGAGCGTCGGCGCCGAACTCGCGGTCGACAACGACGATCGGCTCGTTCAGGCGATCCGGAACGGTGGGCAGGACACCATCAACGACGCAGGGCAGCAGATTGTGAGGCGTCAGCTCAACGTCGCGCCCACGATCACTATTCGGCCCGGATTTCCCGTGCGCGTTATCGTGACGCGAGACTTGGTACTGGAGCCATATGGAGGGTGATGATGTCGAAGCTTAAGCTAGGCCCCATCGCGGACGACAAGCCGCTTAAGGTACAGGTCGAGCTACCTGCAGCTCTCCACCAGGACCTTGTTGACTACGCCCACCTATTGGGCCGAGAGCAAGGTCAGTCCGCTGTTGACCCAGCTCGGTTAATCGTCCCGATGTTACAACGGTTCATCGCGACAGACCGTGGCTTCGCCAAAGCCAGGCGAACGTTGACGCCGGGGAGCGCCGATTAATCCGTGGTCCCCGCTCTAGAGGGGGTGTCGAAACACTTCAGCAGCAGCGGCAGAGTCGGGTTCTCGTTGTCACTGGAAGAAATTATAGCGGCCGTCGGCGCCTGCGCCGATGGGAGCGGGATCAACGCGATATCCGGCCGGTAGATCACGCTGGTGATGGTCAAGCCGAAGCCCTGTTCGACCATCGTCAGCAGGGTTTCTCGGCTGACTTGTTGGATCGAGAGTTGAACCGCTCCGTCTCCGGCGCCCACCATGCGCCGGAGTATGCCAGCGAGCTCACGCCCAGCGCCATCCGAGCGAACGAGGAAGACTTCGTCACAAATGTCCTCCCACGACAGCTCTGGCCGTGCTGCCAACTCGTGAAGCGGGGACAATGCTACGAACAGATCTGGTTCGCAGAGACGTCGAACTTGGAACTGAGGACTTTTGCTCGCACTCAGGCTGATTGCTGCGTCCAGTAATCCGCGCTTCACCCCCAAAGAGTTTTCTTCTGAAGTGCCTTCCTCAAGCTTTACCTCGATCGTCGGATGTCGATTTCTGAATGCCGCGAGAATGTCGATGATCGGGCACGCCGGAAACGCTTCGAGCATTCCAAACCTCACTAGCCCGGTCTTGAGCTTTCGTGCGGAGCGGATCTCCGTTGCGGCGTTACGAAGGTAGCGCGCTCCCACCACCGCTTGTTGAAGGAAGCGCTCACCTTCTGGAGTCAGCCCTGCCCCCGCTCGCGTACGCTTGAAGAGAGAAAAGCCAAGCTGGCGCTCAAACAGCTGCACACGTCGGCTGACGGTGGATTGCGATATCGATAGGCGCTCCGCCGCTCGGCGGAAGCTGCCGGCCTCGGCGACCTGAACGGCGTACTTCAGGTATCGGAGATCAAGAGTCAGGTCGGGCATGAGACCCGTCCGATCATACCGGCGGTCTCATCGGCGAACCGCCTGCGCCCGGTGAGCGGCACCCATGCACGTCCACTTTCATCGAGCCCACCCCCGCTAGCGCCTGGGGAACGAGCACGTCCGTTGATCTCAGATGTGGAATCCGAGCTGAGCCCCTCAATGAGCATGACCATGTCCGAATCTGTCATAGATGCATGCGGCGGTCATACATTTTCACACGCTTGAAGTCTATGCGCGAAGCATATATTCTTGCGGTATGGAGCCTGAGGTCGCCAAGTACCATTTAGGTGCACTCGCGTTGGCGGTTGCAGACAGCATCGCCAGTGTCTCGGCCTCGTTTTCACCAAGCGGCCGGGGGACCGCCGTGATGGTGTTACTCAGCATGGAGCCCGGACTGCCGATCAGCGTTTTGGCTACCTCGATCGGGCTTTCTCATGCCGGGACGGTGCGATTGATCGATAGGCTCGAGCGCGGACAGTTGGTGGAACGACGAAGACAAATCACCGACAGGCGGGCGCGCTTCATTCACCTCACCAATTCGGGGAAGAAGATAACGGAAGCCTTGCTCAAGGCACGGGAGCAGGTGATCTCCGAATGTGTTTCGCCCCTGTCGCCCAATGACCTCGACATTCTAGGCATGCTGTCGGAGCGGCTCCTTGTGGCAAACGGCTTCGACAAAGATGGCTCGGTCAGCCTTTGCCATCTGTGCGGCTACAGCAGGATCGCGCCTTCCCGTGGTAAAGCTAAGCCGGGGCGCTCGCCACGCTGGAACGTCGCATCAGAAGGCTGACGATATGATCAGGCAGGCTTGATATAATGGGATCGTTTGCGCTCGA